>JANXTG010000197.1 GCA_025352525.1 Ferruginibacter sp. | reverse complement strand
AAAAATGACCACTCTTTCAAGCGGTCATTTTTTTAATAAGAAATTTTTATCTTAAGCCTCCTCTTCATCATCCGCATCTTCAGAGCCAATTTCATCTTCCGGCTTTTCTACATTTTCATCTTCCAAACTTTCAACTTTATTAACAACAGTAACAACTCCGTTTTCATCCGTTATTGTTTCCTCAATTAAATTCTCCGTTTCTTCCTGCTCATCAATTTGCGTGATCGCTGCAATTTTATCTTTATCGTCAATACGAATCAACTTTACGCCTTGTGTTGCACGGCTTTGCTCACTTACTTTGTTAACCGCCATGCGAATGGTAATTCCACTTTCGCAGGTAATCATCAGATCCTGGGTTTCTGCTACATCAAGCAAACCTGCAAGTCCACCGGTTTTTTCAGTGATCTTAATTGTACGAACACCTTTACCACCACGGTTTGTAATTCTGTAATTTGCTTCGCCGGTTTCTGGGTCATCCATAAAAGTACGTTTGCCGTAACCTTTTTCACTAACCACTAAAATCGTTCTTGTTTTATCTTCTTTGTTCACACAAACCATTCCTATAACTTCATCTGTGTTTTCATCAACTTCAATACCAGAAACCCCAATACCACCTCGGCCTGTACTACGAACTTTACTTTCAGGGAAACGAATGGCACGACCACTTTTTACAGCCATCATAATTTCGCAGTTACCATCTGTCATGCTTGCCTGTATTAGTTCATCTCCTTCTCTAATATTAATGGCATTAATACCGCCCTGTCTTGGTCTGCTAAAATCTTTAAGATCTGTTTTTTTAATGATACCATGTTTTGTACAAAGCACGATGTAATGATTTTTTACATAATCTTCATCATCAAAATTCTTAACATCAATAATTGCACGCACTTTATCATCTGCCGGTATCTGAATCATATTCTGCAATGCACGACCCTTATTGGTTTTTTCACCTTCAGGAATCTGGTAAACCTTCAACCAAAAACACCTTCCTTTTTCAGTGAAGAACATTAATGTATGGTGCGTACTTGCTATAAATAATTTTTCAATGTAATCTTCCTGTCTGGTACTGCTGCCCTTTGCACCACGGCCACCACGACGTTGTTGGCGGTATTCATTTACAGATGTACGCTTTATATATCCCATGTGAGATATGGTAACTACCACATCTTCTTCAACAATAAAATCAAGCATGTTCACTTCATCATCTGCATATTCAATCTCACTTTTACGCTCATCACCAAACCTCGTTTTTACATCAAGTAATTCTGTTTTTATAATGTCAAAACGCAATTCTTTGCTTGCTAATATTTCTTCCAATCTTCCAATCAACGCCATAATTTCAGCATATTCTTCTCTGATCTTATCAATCTCCATCCCGGTTAAGCGCTGCAAACGCAGTTCCAATACTGCTTTTGCCTGTATTTCGCTCATACCAAAACTACTCATCAATCCCTCCTGAGCCAGGTTTGGTGTGGCACTTTCTCTTATCAATTTAATAACTGCATCCAGGTTATCAAGCGCAATAATAAATCCTTCCAAAATGTGTGCACGCTCTTTTGCTTTGCGCAATTCAAACTCCGTTCTTCTTGTAACTACTTCATGCCTAAACGCTATAAATTCAGCAATTAAGTCTTTTACATTTAAAATTTTAGGTCTGCCATTAACAAGTGCCACATTGTTTATACCATAAGAAGTTTGTAATTCAGAATGCTTAAATAAATGATTTATAACAACCTGCGCAACTGCATCTTTTTTTAGCTCTACAACAATTCTAGTTCCTTCTTTGCTGTTACTTTCATTGTTTACATCACTGATACCTTCAACAATTTTTTCACTCACCAACTCACCAATTTTGGCAGTAAGCGAATCTCTGTTTACCTGGTAAGGCACTTCAGTAATAATAATCTTTTCTCTGCCTCTTGCATCCGTTTCAATATTTGTTTTTCCTCTAAGAACCACTCTCCCACGGCCTGTAAGCAAACCTGCTTTCACACCTTCATAACCATAAATTATTCCACCTGTAGGGAAATCGGGCGCTTTCACAATCTTAATTAAATCTTCAATATCAATATCATTGTTTTCTATGTAAGCCATACAGCCATCAATAACCTCTGAAAGATTATGGGGCATCATATTGGTCGCCATACCAACAGCAATACCACTTGCACCATTAACGAGCAACTGCGGAATTTTTGAAGGAAGAACCGTTGGCTCTTTCAAACTATCATCAAAATTCAACTGAAAATCAACTGTGTCCTTGTCAATATCATCCATCATTGCTTCGGTAAACTTTTCCATACGCACCTCTGTATAACGCATAGCTGCAGGCTCATCACCATCTTGGCTACCAAAGTTTCCCTGTCCGTCAATCATGGTATATCGCATGCTCCACTCCTGCGCCATTCGCACCATTGTATCATATATAGAAGCATCACCATGTGGGTGAAACTTACCCATTACTTCTCCTACTATACGTGCAGATTTTTTGTACGGTTTATTGCTGGCATTGTTCAATTCGTTCATGCCAAAAAGCACTCTTCTATGTACAGGTTTTAAACCATCACGTACATCGGGCAAAGCTCTTCCTACAATAACACTCATGGAGTAATCAATGTAAAAAGTTTTCATTTGCTCCTCAATAACAACCGGTATAATTTTGCCCCTGTTATTGGCGTTGCCCGAGTTGTTTTGTTCGTTCAGTTCGCCGTCGTTTATTTCGTTGTTTTCCATATATTTCTAATGTCTGCGAAAGTACCGATTTTCAGTTGTTTTTCCGCTTGTAGACAAGTGTTTTTTGGGATTTTTTTACACAGGATTTTTAAGGATTGTGGATAAGGTTTTTAGATAAATTTTCTTAACTTTTGTGCGGTGAGCTTAAGCTCTTTTTTCAACTTTTGTTCAGGCTATACATTACAAGTCCTCGCAGTGCCTTTCGGCAATGCTGTGGGCTTTCCATTTCTATCCTGCCGCTCGTCAGCCGCATACCTTTTTTCAACTTTTATTACCCTTTCAATTTTTGGTTGTTCCTTATAGTTGTTTGCGGTTTAACCCAATGGAAATCTTTAGAATAAATGAGATAGCCTAAAATTTCTTTTACTCTATCTTGCACAAAAACTATTTTGAAAAATATACTTCTTTTTGGCGCAGGCAAGTCAGCATCCGTTTTAATAGAATATTTAATTGAAAATGCTGTTGAAAATAAATGGCATGTTACCGTAGTAGATACCGATAAAAATCTCATCGAGCAAAAAACAAAAAACAATGTATCAGCAAGTGCTATAGTTGCAGATATTACCAATGATTTAACCAGAAAAGAATTAATACAAAACTGTGACCTTGTAATATCCATGATGCCGGCTTTTTTACATATTCTTATCGCAAAAGATTGCGTGCATTACAGCAAACATTTACTTACCGCTTCGTATGCAGATGATGAAATAAATTTACTTGCAAACGAAGCCAAGAGCAAAGGCATTATTTTGTTATGCGAAATGGGTTTAGATCCCGGTATTGACCATATGAGTGCCATGAAACTTATTGATGAAATTAAACAAAAGGGAGGAAATATCACTTCTTTTAAAAGCCATTGCGGCGGTTTGGTTGCTCCTGAAAGTGATAACAATCCATGGCATTACAAAATAAGCTGGAACCCACGAAATGTTGTATTAGCGGGCAAAGCAGGTGCAGAATATAAACTAGATGGTAAAATAATTGAAGAAGTTTACGAAGAATTGTTCGATGCCAACAGAAGCATAGAAACAGAAGATGAAAGTATTGGTTCATTGAGTTATTATCCCAACAGAAACAGCCTTTCCTATATTAATCTTTACAACCTGAATGATGCAAAAACTTTTTTACGCACAACGTTACGCTACAGAGATTTTATGCTTGGTTGGAAAAATATTATTGACCTAAAGCTTACAGACGAAACGCCTGCATACAACAGCGACGGACTTTCCATTGCAGGCTTCTTTCAACAACATATGAACCTGCACAACCTTACCCAAAAGTTAATGGATGAGCTGAAAGAAAATGAAGATTACACCAATGAAGTAATAAAGATTATTGCAAAAAATTTAGATGCAAAATCTGAAACCAATCATTTAGTTGTTGATGAAAACGGAGAATTAATAATCAACGAAGAAACCTCTACCAAAGACCCTTCTCTACTTGATCTTATTGCAAGTGCACATGATGGCAATAAAGTTTTAAAACAATTGTATTTTTTGGGAATGGATGATGAGGATACAATCATAAATAAAGGTTTTATTAGTGCAGCTGAAGGATTGCAGTTTGTACTGGAAAATAAACTCGCTTTAGCGCCTGCTGATAAAGATATGGTTGTAATGCAGCACGATATTGAGTATGAGTTAAACAGTCAGCATCACCAGGTTATTTCATCGTTAATCGTTTTAGGAAAAGACAGCATTCATACAGCAATGGCAAAAACGGTTGGTTTGCCTTTAGGTATTGCTGCCAAACTAATTTTAAACGGAACAATCAAATTAACAGGACTACACATTCCAATTGTAAAAGAAATTTATGAACCCGTATTAAAAGAACTAAAAATAAACGGAGTTTCTTTTATTGAAAGAGAAAAATAATTTATGACAAGATATTTTAAACCTGTAATAGTTTTTTTAAACGCCCCACTCCTTCTGATGCTGTTCCTTCCAATAAAACAATATTTTTAAAATGATGGACCGGAGGAATTTTCTTATCAATGATGTATTTGGGCACTTCATCTTCTACCAAATCGATTAAACCCGCTGCAGGATAAACCTGTAAAGATGTACCGATAACGACAAAAATATCTGCATCCCTTACAACCTCCACTACAGTTTCTATCATTGGTACATCTTCCTCAAACCAAACAATATGTGGCCTTAACTGGCTTCCATCTTCTGCAAAATCTCCAACAGAAATATCATTTAGAATATTGAAAATTTTTGTGTTGTTTGTGCAACTTCTCATTTTAAAAATTTCACCATGCAGGTGCAGCACATTTTTGGAGCCACCCCTTTCGTGGAGGTCATCTATATTTTGTGTAATAATTGTTACTTTAAAATTTTCTTCCAAATCAGCGAGCCCTGTATGAGCTAAATTTGGATTGGCTTTTTTTACTTCTCGCCTCCTCTGGTTATAAAAGTCCAACACCAATGCAGGATTTTTTGCAAATCCTCGGGGTGTAGCTACATCATTAATATCATGCCCCATCCAAAGTCCATCACTGTCCCTAAAAGTTTTAATACCGCTTTCTGCACTTATGCCTGCACCTGTTAAAATAACAATATGTTTTTTCATTTTTTACATAGCTTTTTCTCCAGCCATTATTAAAATTTTTTTCCATTCTTCATCTCTAACCGGCTGCACAGATAAACGCATTGATTTTATTAATGACATCTCCTGCAAATCTTTTTCTGCCTTGACCTGTGTAAGCATAACTGCTTTTTTTAATTTTTTTACAGGAGCAATATCTACTACAACCCACGCCGGTTCAGGAGTTGTTGGGTCTTGATAATATTCTTTAACAACTTTGGCAATCCCTACTATTTCAAGGCCTTCATTACTGTGATAAAAAAATAATTTATCTCCTTTTTTCATTGTTTTTAAATGATTCCTCGCAAGATAATTTCTCACGCCGTCCCAATGTGTTTTCTTATCCTTAACAAGCTGATCCCAACTGTATTTAAACGGTTCTGATTTTAATAACCAATAAGCCATATTTTGTTTTTTTTGAATTTTATGTATAAATATTTCCTCAATTTGAAACTACCAGATTTCCCCTGCAAATCTTATTTTATCCACATTTTTTAACTCGATTATATCTAGAACCTAAGCTTAACTGTAGTTGGCAAAATTTATGATTGTCAATTATACAACACTTTTAATAATTAAATAAATTTTATGAAAAGACAAATCTCATCTCCTCCCTTGCAGGACGAGAAATTAATTTCATCCTTTGGAATTCAAAGGAGAAACATGTTAAAGTTCTTTGGAGCATCAGCAGCAGTAGTTGCTTTAGGATCAGCATGCCGCAAGAATCATGATGATAATAATCCCGCTGATACAGGTGTATTTTTAGGTGCAGGAGATTTTCAGATTTTAAATTTTGCTTATGCACTTGAGCAGCTGGAAGCCGCATTCTACATTCAAGTTGTTACTGCTGCAAATTTTACAACTTTGTTTCCAAGTTTAGAACAGACTTACATGAATGACATTAGAGATCATGAAGTTATACATAGAGAATTTTTTAAAGCAGCTCTTGGTAGTAATGCTATACAAGGCTTAACACCAAATTTTTCTTCTATTGATTTTACATCAAGATTAGGGATTTTAAATGCCGCCAAAGCATTTGAAGATACCGGCGTTTCTGCTTATAATGGTGCAGCGCAATATATTTCTGATATAAATTATTTAGGGGTAGCAGGTAAAATCGTTTCTGTAGAAGCGAGACATGCCGCATTAATACGTGACTTAATTTCCAATGGTACTTTTGCAGATGATCTTGATACTAATGCAAAAGACATAGAAAAAACACCCACTGCAGTTGTAGATATTGCAAATACTTTTCTTACAACTAAAATTAGTAAGCGTGGTTTACCTGCTTAATAATCCATTTTAAAACTTTAAATCTTTAATAATGAATTTACAAAACATATTTTCTGAAATAGAAAAAGTAGATGCAGATGTTTATGATAGAATGGATTCCCGTCGTTCTGCCATGAAGGAATTTGCAAATTTTTCCGGAAAAGTTGCATTGGCTGCAATGCCATTAGCACTTGGTTCAATGTTTAAAAAAGCTTACGGACAAACCCCTACCGATGTGGTAGATGTTTTACAATTTGCATTAACACTTGAATATTTGGAAGCTGAATTTTATACATTAGGAGTTCCTCGCAGCGGAGTCCAAACAAATGCGGGCGCGGCAGGTATTGCTGCATTTACTAAAATTCGTGATCATGAAAATACACACGTTGCGTATTTTAAAACTGTTATAACTTCACTTGGTTCTACTCCTATTGCAAAACCAACTTTTGATTTTACAGGTGGTAAAGGTGTACCCGTTGTTGGACCTTTTCAAGGTTGGGATACCAACTATGATGTTTTTTTAGCAGTATCGCAAACGCTTGAAGATACCGGTGTTAGAGCTTTTAAAGGCCAGGCAGGTAGATTAATTAATAACAAAACTGTTTTAACTGCAGCTTTAAATGTGCATTCAGTAGAAGCAAGACATGCCTCACACGTACGGCAAATGCGGAGTGCTCGTGGTGTCGCTACAGCTAATACTACTTTATATTCAGGTTCAATAAAACCATGGATAAATCAAAAAGACAGCAATATTGGAATTGCACCATACGCAGCAGCAGTGCAGGGCAATTATAATGGTGAAGAAAATATTGTTCAGGGTGGTGTAAATATTACAAGCCTTCCTGGGAACGCTTCATTAGATGCTGCATCAGCTTCTTTCGATGAGCCATTAACAAAGGCGCAGGTATTGATGCTTGTAGATCCTTTTATTGTTTAAGACAAATTAATCAATCAATCCAAATAAAAAAGCATCCAGAGAATGGATGCTTTTTTATTTAATACTTTTTAAATTTATGACCTACCAACCGCTCGCCAATATATCTGCTAGATGAAGCGTTTCTATTGGTAAATTTTTATTTTGTATTACACCGCCAATTTGCATTAAGCAACTACAATCTGTAGATACAACACAATTTGCTCCTGTAGCAATAATATTAGTTAGTTTTTGCTCAGCCATTGCAATTGAAATACCTTCAAACTTTACTGAAAAAGTACCTCCAAATCCGCAACAGGTTTCAACATCATTCATTTCTATTATCTCCAAACCTTTTACATTATTCAATAGTCTTCTCGGTCCTTCTTTAATCTTACACTCACGCAATGCTGCACAACTGTCGTGATAAGTTATTTTTCCATTAAATGATGCACCAAAGTCTTCTATTTTTAATACATTAATCAGGAATTCACTTAATTCAAAAGTACGTTTACCAATAGCTTTAATTTTATTTTGATGAACACTTTTTTCAAATAAATCCGGGTAGTAATTTCTTATAAAACCTACACAGCTTGCACTTGGAGCAACTATGTAATCCGCAGTATTAAAATCATTTAAAAATTTTTCTGCAACAGCCTTGGATTCCTCACAGAAGCCTGCATTGAAAGCCGGTTGACCGCAACAGGTTTGGTTGGTATTATATAAGACGTTGCAACCTGCTTTTTCTAAAACCTTTACCATATTAAAAGCAGTTTGTGGGTAAAGCTGGTCTACAAAACAGGGTATAAACAGTTGAACATTCATTATCAAAATTTATTAAAGGGACTGCGAAAAGGCAATCATTTTTATAGCGGCAGCAGCTGCTTCTTCACCTTTGTGACCATGCCTTCCCCCAAGTCTTTCATCTGCCTGAACCTGATTATTTACTGTGAGAACACCATATACAACGGGCACAGGTAATGTAATATTTAAATTCATTATCCCTTGGGTTACTCCTTCGCAAACATATTCGAAGTGGGGCGTATCACCTCTTATTACACAACCTAGCGCAATAAAGGCATCAGGAAGTTTAATATTATTTCCTTTTAAAGCTTTACTCCAGTATTTATTTATAGCAAATGGTATTTCAAAAGCTCCCGGCACTTCTACAATTTTAAAATCGACTTTATGTTGTTCTAAAATTTTCTTACAGCCTTCTTCTAAAACAGAAACATTTTGCGCATTCCATTCAGTTTTTATAATAACAACAAAGGCATCCTTTGTTAATTGGATGCCTGTTGTATCAGTTAAGTTTTCGCTACTAATTGCCATTAAATCTTTTTATTTTGTTACACCAAGTTTTGCAAGGTGCTTTTCTACTTCACCGCTTTGCACAGTTGGAAAATTTGGGAAATTATCCTGTGCTTTTTGGTAAAGTTCAATTGCTTCTTTTGGCTTGCCAATATAATCCGCATAAGCTGCAGCAGTTATCAAAGCATCTGCCGTAAATGTCTCATCTTTTACATTTATTGCAGTAGCTTTTTTATATGCACTTAAAGCATCTTCAGTTTTCTTTTGTTCTGCGTAAGCATTGCCAAGTAAAATATATTTTTTTATTTCTACCTGTGTCGCACCATTTGAGTTGTAGTCTTTTAGGTGTTGAATTGCTTTATCAAACTCTTTAATATGCAAATAACAGGCGCCAATCATGTATTCTGCACGGTTTGCATTTACGGTACCACTATATTTACTTGCAACTTTTATAAGTCCGGTAACATTCACTCCATCATTTACGCCCCCATTCAAAACAATGTTTACAGAATCTTTATTGAAACCGGTTTGAGCCATTTTATCAAATAAAGATTCAGCAGGAAAAATCAAAGCGGCGGCATCAATTTCTTTTGGTTCGCTTACCAATTTTTGATAACCAAAATAGGCTACCAAAATAATGATTAATGCACCACCCAAATAAATAATAGGTTTGCTGTATGTTTCCCAAAAATTCTTTTTTACAGTGTACGTTTCGGTAGTTATGTTATCTTCTGTTGTTACGGTAGGTTTGTTATCTGCCATGTTAGTTATTGGTATATGAAAAATTTATTGGTTAATGCATTTTTTTAGTCAGTAATAAATGGATAATCTTCTTGGGTATACACATCTTTTAAAAGTTCATCATCATTAGGCCATGGACTTTCTTCTGCAAATTTTACTGCTTCTTCCACTTCAGCCTTTACTCTTTGGTTAATGGATTCTACATCTTCATCAGAAATATTAAAATCTTCTTTTAAAACTTTTAACACATGCTCAATAGGATCTTTTGTTTTGTATTCTTCAAGCTCTTCTTTGGTTCTGTATTTTTGTGGGTCACTCATGCTGTGACCTTTATAGCGATAAGTTTTAATTTCTAAAAGTGTAGGTCCACCTTTTTCCCTCGCCCTGTTTACTGCTCTTAAAATTGCATTATGAACATCTTCGGGACTCATACCATCAACGGTATCTGCAGGCATTTCGTAAGCATCTGCCATTTTATAAATGTCCAGTGTTTTACTTGTCCTTTTCACAGAAGTACCCATCGCATAGCCATTGTTTTCACAAATGAATACAACAGGCAAATCCCAAAGCATAGCCATGTTAAAAGTTTCATGTAACATTCCCTGCCGAGATGCACCATCACCAAAGAAGCAAAGCACTACATTTTTAGTACCTCTGTATCTTTCGGCAAAAGCCAAACCTGCTCCTGTTCCTATTTGTGCGCCTACTATGCCATGCCCACCAAAAAATCCTTGTTCAACTCCAAAAAAATGCATGCTTCCACCTTTGCCTTTGCTGCAACCGGTAGCTTTTCCAAACAGTTCAGCCATACAACTTTTTGCACTTACACCTTTGGCAATTGCCAATGCATGATCTCGGTATGCAGTTATAAACTTATCATCTGGTGTTGTAGCAGTCATGCAACCGGCGGCAACTGCTTCTTGCCCAATATATAAATGGCAAAAACCTCTAATTTTTTGCATTCCGTACAACTGACCGGTCTTTTCTTCAAAACGGCGAAGCAGCAACATCATCTCGTACCAATAAAGGTAAGTTTCTTTAGAAAACTTTGTAGCCAATAGTGTTTAATTTAAGTTGCAAATATAGGAAATTTGCGCTTAGATAATTGCATAAAATGTGAACTTAATATTGACCTAGGGCGTTTCATGAAACAATAATTTTTAACCTGTAATTATACCATTATTTTAATTTTAGATTTGCGATACTTTATCTTTACAGCCAATGCTTCGTCTACGAAAAATCATTATCACACATTTTAAAAATTATGGACTCTCTTCTTTTGAGTTTACGAAAAATGTGGTCGGCATATGTGGCTTAAATGGAATGGGAAAAACAAATCTGCTCGATGCTGTTTACTACAGCTGCTTTACAAAAAGTTATTTTACCAATACCGATTCGCTGAATATAAATTTTGAAAAAGATGGGTTTAGACTTGAAAGCGATTTTGAAAATAATGCAGGTTCCCAAAAAATAATTTGTATAAACCGGGGTTCCGGAAAAAAAGAATTTTCTATAAATGAAGTGCAGTATGAAAAACTTGCAAAACATATCGGCGTGTTACCTGCTGTAATAATTGCACCTGATGATGTTGAGATAATTATTGGTGGAAGTGAAGGAAGAAGAAGGTATTTAGATTCCGTTATTTGCCAGCTTGATGTTGAATACTTACAGCAACTTATTATTTACAATAAGGTTTTACTCCAACGTAACAGCTTGTTAAAAAGGTTTGCAGAACAAGGAAAAACTGACTATGAATTACTGGAGGTAATAAATAACCAACTTATTGTGCCTGCCCAGTTTATTTTTGAAAAACGAATGATTTTTACGCAAAAATTAATTCCGCTTATTGAAGACTTTTATCAGAAGATTGCTGATAATAATGAACAGGTTAATTTTGTTTATACGAGTAAACTTCAAATTGAAAGTTTTAAAGAAATTTTGAAACAATCATTTGAAAAAGATAGAATTATTCAAAGAACAGCTGAAGGCATCCACAAAGATGATATTCACTTTAGTTTAAATGGCCAACTGTTTAAAAGTATTGCCAGCCAGGGGCAGCGAAAAAGTCTTTTATTTGCATTGAAACTAGCCCAGTATCAATTATTAAAAAATTATAAATCTTACAGTCCAATTTTGTTGCTGGACGATGTGTTTGAAAAGCTTGATGAAAAAAGAATGAACCGCTTGTTACATTGGGTATGTAATGAAAACGGAGGACAAGTTTTTATAACTGACACACATAAACAAAGGCTGGAAAATATATTTGAGCAACTTAATATAGACGGGCAAATAATTGAACTTTAAAATTATAAAAATGGCAGAAATATCTATGGCTGAAGCGCTTCAACAATTTTTAAAAAAAAGCAAATTAAAAACGGGTATACAAGCCATGCAGATTGAAGATATATGGGAAAAAATTATGGGAAAAACCGTAGCGAAATACACAGACAAGCTACAAATAGTTGGCTCAACATTATTTGTAAATACAGTAGTAGCCCCACTTAAAAATGAATTACTTTACCAGAAAGAAAAAATCATTGAAATGGTAAATTTAGAACTTGGCGAAAAAATTATTAAGGAAGTAGTTATTAAATAATTTGACTTCTTTGTTTGGAAACTTCATATAGAATTATTCCTGTTGCCACACTTACATTTAAGGAGTCAAAATCTCCCGTCATTGGTATTGCAAACTTTTCATCGCACACTTTCATCAACGCCGGATAAATACCTTTTTCCTCTGCACCCATCACAATAGCTGAAGGCTCAGCAAAATTACAATCGTAAGAATTTGTTGTCGCACCCATTACACTTGCAAAAACTTTAATTCCGTTTAAATGTAAATCATCTACCGCTTTCATTAAACTGTTTACTCTACACACTGCTATGTTTTCCAACGCTCCTGCAGACGTTAAAATAGCATCTTCATTTAAAGAGCCAACACCCTTATCAGGAATAATAATTGCATGAACACCAAAGCAATATGCACTTCGGGCAATTGCACCAATATTTCTTATATCAGTTATGCCATCCAAAATTATAAACAAAGGAACTTCTCCGTTTTCAACCACAAAAGAAATTACATCCTGTAAATTTTGATATTGAATTTTAGAAATTTGTGCAATGCATCCTTCATGATTGCTTACATTAAAATTATTAAGTTTTTCAACAGGTACTTTGTTAATAGGTACCATATATCGTTCTGCTAAAATCCTAATCTCATCAATTGTTTCGCCATGTACAGCAGTCTGCATATAAATTCGATCCAGCTGTTTGCCTTCTTTCATTGCTGCAATAACTGCTGTTCTACCTACAACTAAAGTGTTTTTTTTAGGTCGTTTATGTTGATGTCTAAAATCTTTCATATTGTAAAATTAAGTAGATATTAAAAGACCATAAGTACAATAAGAACTTATGGTCTTTACAAATCCAATTAAGGAATTTAATAACTTTTATTTAAGCCCAAAAACTTTCTTCACCTCTTTAACTGCATCTAATTTTTCCCAGGTAAATAATTCCACCTTTTTCTTTACCACTAAACCGGAAGGTGAAGTAAATGTTTTCTCAACTTTCTCAGGTGTTCTACCCATGTGACCATAAGCCGCAGTTTCACTGTATATTGGATTACGAAGCTTTAATCTATTTTCTATGAAATATGGTCTCATATCAAAACACTCCATCTTCATAATAGCTTTTGCAATTTCGCCATCAGTCATTTTTACTTTGGCCGTGCCATAAGTAACAACATTTATACTAGTAGGTTGTGCTACCCCAATTGCATAACTTACCTGAACTAGTACTTCTTCACAAAGTCCGGCTGCAACCAAGTTTTTTGCAATGTGCCTCGTTGCGTAGGCTGCACTCCTATCAACTTTACTGGGATCTTTTCCGCTAAAAGCTCCACCGCCGTGTGCTCCTTTACCACCGTAAGTATCTACAATAATTTTACGACCGGTAAGGCCTGTATCTCCATGTGGTCCACCTATAACAAACTTTCCGGTTGGATTGATATGGTATTTAATTTTATTTGTAAAAAGATGATCATATTTAGGGTACAATGCTCTAACCCTTGGAATAACAATATTAATGATATCTTTTTTTATTTTAGCAAGCATGCTTTCATCTTTTGCAAAATCATCATGCTGTGTTGATACTACAATAGCTTCGATTCTTACAGGTTTGTTGTTATCATCATACTCCAATGTAACCTGGCTTTTAGCATCCGGTCTTAGATATTTAATTTCTGTATTTTCTCTTCTTACAGCAGCAAGTTCTTTTAAAATATCATGAGACAATGCTAAAGCCAAGGGCATGTAATTCTCAGTTTCATTTGTGGCGTAACCAAACATCATTCCTTGATCACCGGCACCCTGATCTTCTTTTTTCTTTTTATCAACTCCTTGATTTATGTCCGGAGATTGTTCGTGTATAGCAGAGATAATACCACATGAATTGGCTTCAAACATATACTCACTTTTCGTATAGCCAATTTTGCGTATAACACCTCTTGCAATTTCCTGTACATCCAGATAAGCTTTACTTTTTACTTCTCCCGCAAGTACAACCTGTCCTGTAGTTACAAGTGTTTCGCAGGCCACTTTACTTGTAGGATCAAAAGCTAAAAAATTATCAATAAGGGCATCGCTTATTTGGTCAGCAATTTTATCAGGGTGTCCTTCACTAACAGATTCAGAAGTAAATAAATAAGGCATTTTTTTTTTTTAAGATTGCAAATATAAGAGCTGTTAATTTTATGAATTATTCTTTTACAAAAATAAAAGGCTCCATAAAAAATGTAAATTATACTTTGGAATAAATTACCACCATTTTCATTTTGTGATTGATATTTAAACCAGATCCTACCCTTACCCTACCCAATGCTATAGGATTATAGAAAGGTATGATGTATTGTGTACCTAAATATTGGGGATAATAATAATTGAAAGGTGCATACAAACGCAAATCATAATTTTTGTACCCGTTCGTAACAATATGCTGTACATAGCGGGTTAAATTTATTTCATACCGATAAAAGACATTTCCTGCCGGTTCAAATCTTTTTAATGCAGCGCCTCCAAAGGAACCTATATCTACATTTCCCAAAGGAAAAGGATGGTAAAGTCCATTAGTAGTGGTTACATCCGGATTATAAGGAGCTGCAGAAGTAAGATCGAAATAAACTGGTTTATAACGTTGTGGGGAACTTAAGAGTGTATCTTTTAGGTCTAAATATAAATAAGGAGGTGGTGTGTAAATATTATCTGTTGCTGCATTATCAGGGGTTTGCTCTACTATTAAAAATGCTCTGTGCACTATCTTGTTGCTATAACCGGTAAGCCCCGGAATGCTTAAGTTGGAGAATGTACCGGGGGATGTTTGTAAAAAAACGTTGTCAGTAGCAGTATTTGGCTGAGGTAAAGTAACACCTGAATAGTCTCTTTTTATAAAATTCATACTTGAAGATGCAGCAATGGTTCCTACCCTTGTTGTGTACATCTGCAAGCTTTGAAAAACAGTGTCCCTTATTCCGTTTTTTGTTTTGTGATAATGAAATTCAAATCTCGATTTTGCTTCTGCAAGATTTACATAATAAAGTGTGTTGCCTGATGTAGCGTTTGTCACCCTTATTTCAAAGCCGTTGTATTTTTTTCTAAAAATCGAATCAGAAAAAAACCCATTATTTGTACCCGATGCAGTAGTATCTTGACCATTAAATAATGTCGCTGCAAATAGGGCACCGTCACCTGTTAGTTTTATTCTTATTTGGTTGCTGACGGAGTCTCTACCTCTTGCCAAAATCACCTTTCTAGAAATTATTTGTGGAGTTATTATTGCTGAACCCAAGACATTATTATCAACAATTGGTGTGGTTGAACCCAATTGCCTAATGGTATCTGTTTGTGATCTAAAATTATCATCATTTATAGCTCTTACTTCAAATGTTTGAGGAATGTTACCTGCAACCGAAGTGTCTCCCCACGCCCCTTTATATGATAAACAAACAAATGCTGAGTCGAAACCTGCTTTGTTATTTGGATCAAATTTCGTTGTGTCGCCCGCCAGACCAAAATAAAAAGGATAAAAAGTTGGTTTAAATTGCAAATAGATTCTTGCTTCAGTTTTTCCAAATAACGGGTCAGTAGTTATTACACCCACAGCATGATTATCGCCTTTTTGTAAAATTGTGCTGTCGTTAAATATGCCTTGGGTTGCATTTACATTAAGTGTATCTGCAAACGTATTAACATTATCAACAGTAATTAAATCAGCACCTAATGTAGTTGTATCCAATTTTGTACAACCTATACTCAAGGCTATTAACAAAAAAGCTGCTGAAGCGGCAGCTAGTAAAAGTCTTCTATGCAAAGCAATAAATTTTTAGAAAAATACTAATGAAAAAATTATTTTGAAAGATCGGCATATAATTGTAAATACTCTGTTAAATCAGTTTCTGCATTGTATTTTAAAACTTTTTTTCCACGCACTTTTGCAAATTCTTCTGCCAATTTTTTATCGGGTTTTGCAGTTCCAAAAGTTACTGCATCGGCATAAGTTGCACCACCCCTAAACATTGCAATATTATTTAAATCTTTAAAAGGCTCAAGCTCTTTTTTGGTAACATTATCGTTGATGGTAGCCAACTTTAAAAAATCTGGACTGAGCTTTTCTTTAAAAGTTGTATCACCTATAGTATAAACAACTTTACAATGGCTAAACACAGGTTCTTTCTTGTATGCAGATCTTATAAACATCGGTATTAAACCTGTCATCCAACCACTGCAATGGATAATATCGGGAGGCCAACCAAATTTCTTAACGGTTTCCAAAGCTCCTTTACAAAAGAGCACAGATCGTAACCCATTATCATCAAAAAATTTTCCTGTTTCATCAGAAAAAACCCATTTACGTTTAAAAAAATCCTCATTATCTAAAAAATACACCTGAAGGCGGGCATTTGGTAATGAAGCTACTTTTATTATAAGAGGATAATCATCATTATCAATAGATACATTAATTCCTGATAATCTTACAACTTCATGTAACCGGTGTCTGCGTTCATTAATGGTACCAAATTTTGGCATAATGCACCTAACTTCCATATTATTATCGTTAGATAAAACAGCAAGTTTGTTTATAATTTCCGCAAACGAGGTACCATCTACATAAGGTGACATTTCGTTAGCAATAAATAAAATCCTTTTCTTTGTAGACATTATAAGCAGAATTTAGTGCAAAAAGAAATTTTGAAACGGCTGCAAAAGTAGCATAACTTTTTGAGAAAACAGCTATTTACACTGAACTACAACTAAAGGTGGCAACCATGATCATAATAAAGCGTACCCAAAAAATAAAAGATTTAGTAAATAAATCTCACCTTGATGGTAATAAGATTGGCTTTGTTCCAACAATGGGTGCACTTCATGACGGTCATATTTCCTTGATAAAAAAATCGAAATCACAGAATTCTTTGACCATTTGCAGCATTTATGTAAACCCAACACAATTCAATAATATAATTGATTTAAACAAATATCCTGTTACTCTGGAAAAGGATATTGATAAACTTGAAATGGCAGATTGCGATATTTTGTTTTTACCATCAACAGAGGAAATGTATATGAATAATGAAATTAAAGAACATTATGATTTAGGTATGCTGGAGCATATTTTGGAAGGAAAATACAGACCCGGACATTTTCAGGGTGTTTGTACAATAGTTGATAAATTATTGAAAGCAATAAAACCAAACACGCTTTATCTTGGCAAAAAAGATTACCAGCAATGTATGGTTATTAATAAAATGATTACAGATAAAAAGTATGAAGTAAGGCTTGAAATATGCGAAACAATAAGAGAACCACGTGGCCTTGCCATGAGCAGTAGAAATCTAAGATTAAATGAAGTAGAAAAAATTGATGCTTTAAAAATAATAGAAACTCTAATAAATATAAAAAAAGATATTAAGCCTGGAAACCTTGAAGAAATAAAAATAAACGCAACAAAATACCTTACAAAAAACGGTTACAAAGTAGATTATACTGAAATTGCAGATGCAGCAACGCTCGAAATTGTTAGCGATTGGGATGGCAAGGCAAAACTGGTAGCACTTGTGGCAGCCTATTTGAATAACCTTCGTCTTATAGACAACATAATTTTATAACGTCAAACAATAGTGAGGGAATGGGCAAAAAAATACTTTCTTTATTGCAATACGTGATTTTTTTAGGAGCAGGAATTTTGCTTGTTTGGTGGCAACTGCACAGCATGACTCCCGAGCAGGAATTACAATTTAAAAATGCATTTGCCAAAGCTAATTATTATCTAATAATTCCTGTTGTTATCATAAATCTCTTAAGCCATTTAAGCAGATCTATGAGATGGAAATTATTGATGGAACCTCTTGGTTATAATCCCTCATTAAAAAATGTTTTTGGAGCCACTATGGTTGGCTACCTCGCAAACTCTGCAATACCAAGACTGGGGGAAGTAATTAAATGTACCCTTTTGGCAAAATATGAAAATTTAAAGGCTGACAACCTCATTGGCACAATACTTATTGAAAGAACTTTTGATCTGCTTACTTATGTTTTTTTTATAGTTTTCACTGTAATTATTCAAATTGATATAGTGGGCAGTTTTGTAAAAGAAAAACTTGAGGCATCAGTTGCACCCGGAATTATGCCTCTTTGGTTAAAAATATTTATTTTATGCTTTGCAGTTATGCTGTTTGTAATAATCATAAAAAAAATATTTTCAGCTTATCCAAATAATAAAACTTTACAAAAAATTAAAGGTTTTGGCTCAGGAATTGGCAAAGGATTTATAGCCATAAAAAATTTAAAAAATAAAAGAGCTTTTATATTACATACCATATTTATATGGAGTATGTATTTATTACAGATTTATATTGGTTTTAAGGCAATGGAAGCTACAGCCCATCTTGACTTAAAAGCTGCATGCTCAGTCTTGTCATTATCTACTTTAGCAATGATAGTAACCCCCGGTGGTATAGGATCATTTCCAATATTTGTAAAAGAAACGCTTTTGTTATATTTAATACAGGATTCTGAGGGCAATGCATTTGGCTGGCTTATTTGGGGAGTAAGTACAGGTATCATAATTGTTGCCGGCTTAATTTCACTGATAGTTTTACCTTATTTAAACAAGAAAAAGTATGCGGGCATCAGCACAAATTCCCAATAAAATTTACGACCGGCAAACATTAAGTAAACAGGTTTTTATCTGGAAAATGCTGGGTAAAAAAATAGTTTTTACCAATGGGGTTTTCGATATACTTCACAAAGGTCATATATCATCTTTAACTGAAGCAGCTTCGTATGGTGAAATACTTATTGTAGCTGTAAATACGGATGCATCTGTAACAAAACTTAAAGGCCCTAACCGACCTGTTAATGATGAAAATTCACGTGCTCTCTTTCTAGCTTCTCTTTTGCAAACGGATGCGGTCATTTTATTTAAAGAAGATACCCCACTTGAATTAATTACAGCGTTAATGCCTGATGTATTGGTGAAAGGAGGAGATTACACAGTAGAGCAAATTGCAGGAGCAAAAGAAGTAATTGCCAATGGTGGCAAAATAATAATTGCAAACATTATTGAAGGAATATCCACCACAAATATCATCTCAAAAATGATGGGCAATCACTAGATTTTTTTTTTAAATAATACTAAATTTTAATTACACTTTTTAGAAATTGTATTTAAAATTTTTTCTAAAACAATATAATGTCTCATAAAAAAACAATTGTAAGAGATATAAGCTGGTTATCTTTTAACAGTCGTGTACTGCAGGAGGCTGCAGACGATTCAGTTCCATTAAAAGAGCGTATAAAATTTCTGGGAATTTTTTCCAATAACCTTGATGAATTTTTTAGAGTTAGAGTAGCCGGGCTAAAAAAAATGATAGAGCTTGGCAACAAAGCTAAAATGCACCTGGAAGTTGATCCACAAAATATACTGGATGAAATTCAGGAAAAAGTAATTACCCAACAAAGGGAGTTTGAAAGAATATGGAAAGAAATTTTGCGAGAATTAAAAAAAGAAAAGATTCAAATCGTTAACGAAAAAAAACTTTCGGTATTACATCAAAAATTTATTCTTGATTATTTTAATGAAGAAGTTCGCAGTTATATTATTCCTTTAATGATTGAAAGTTTACACCAGTTTCCGGTTTTAAACGACAAATCAATTTACCTTGCGTGTAGGCTCGCAAAGCAGGACAGATCAATACCTCAGCGGTTTGCATTGGTGTCAGTTCCCACCAGACATCTTTCCCGTTTCTTAATTTTACCAGCACGTGGTGAAGAGCAATATGTAATTTTACTGGAAGATGTAATTCGCTTTTGTTTACCAAATATTTTTTCCTTTTTTGGTTATGATAAATTTTCATCTCATATTATTAAATTAACAAGAGATGCAGAAATTGATGTTGACAACGACGTGTCAGGGTCACTTATACAAAAAATACAAAAGGGATTAAAGAACAGGAAAAAGGGTAAACCGGTTAGGTTTGTTTATGATAAGGATATTGAGCCTGCATTGCTTACTTATCTCGTAAAAAGACTTGGCCTCACGCACAATGAGAATATGATTCCTGGTGGCAGTGTTCATAATTACAAAGATTTTATAAATTTCCCGGAAAGTGTTTTTAAGCAAAAAAATCTTAGAAAAAAACCTTTTACACACCCGCTTTTAAAAAACAGCAACAGTGTAACGGCAGTTGTAATGGAAAAAGATGTAATGCTGCATTTCCCGTATCATTCCTACGACAGCATTATTGATTTTTTAAGAGAGGCTGCTATTGATCCTGAAGTTGTAAGTATAAAAATAACCTGTTACAGACTTGCATCAAGATCAAAAGTTATTAACGCACTTACCAATGCTGTGCGAAATGGAAAACAGGTAACAGTCATGTTAGAATTAAGAGCCCGTTTTGATGAAGAAGCAAATCTTGAATGGAAAGATGAACTGGAAGAAGCAGGTGTAAAAGTTCTGTTGGGCGTGCCAGATTTTAAAGTCCATGCAAAACTATGTCTTATAAAAAAACGGGTGAAAAATGTTACTACACATTACGGCTTTATAAGTACAGGTAACTTAAATGAAAAAACAGCAAAGCTTTACGGCGATCATTGCCTGCTTACATCTGACAGAAATTTAATGGCGGACGTAAATCGAATTTTTACATACCTAGAAAATCCTTCTTTAAGATTAGGCTTGCTTAAAGCCTGTAAACTATTAATCGTAGGTCCTGTAAACATGAGGAGGCAAATTAATCAACTCATTAATAAAGAAATAAAATCCGCAAATCATAAAAAACCTGCAGGTATAACTTTAAAATTTAATTCTTTAAGCGATGGGCTACTTATTGAAAAACTTACAGAAGCTGCAAAAGCAGGTGTACAGATAAAATTAATTATAAGAGGAATTTGCTGCATGTTTACCGAAAACAAAAAATTTAAAAAACCTATAGAAGCCATCAGCATCATTGATGAATATTTAGAGCATGCCCGTGTAATGATTTTTGAAAACAACGGCGATCCTAAAGTTTATATTTCTTCAGCGGACTGGATGGTGAGAAATATTGACCACAGGATTGAAGTAGCCTGTCCGGTTTTAGAGAAAGATTTGAGAGATGAAATTATTAATATAATTGACATACAGTTAAAGGATAATATTAAAGCACGGGAACTTGACAATGAATTAAGCAACCAACATATTAATCCTCGCAATACAAAAAAAATAAGATCGCAGATTGAAATTTTTAATTATTTAAACAGAGCAACCAGTTCAAAATAATTTCTTTTATATCATTAAATTATTACACGTCCACAAACTTTTTGCATCACAAAATATTTAATAACTATACCCAAAAACAAAATTTTGTTGAAAGATTTTTAGAATTTTTAAGCCCTTTTTAAAATTAATGACTCAATTTAGTATTATAACATTTTAACTCTTTATATTTTGATTTTAGCCGCAATAGATATTGGTAGTAATGCCGCACGATTGCTCATAAGCGATGTACAAAAAGTAAAGGATGGTAAGCCCGCTTTCAATAAACTAAATCTTGTTAGAGTTCCACTAAGGCTTGGGTTTGATGTGTTTGGCAGCAAAATAATTTCACCTGAAAAGAAATTAATGTTGGTTGAGACAATGAAATCCTTCAGGCACTTAATGAATGCTTACAATGTGGAAGCATTAAAAGCTTGCGCAACCAGTGCTATGAGAGATGCTGAAAATGCAAAGGAAATAATTGCAACAGTACAAAAAGAAGCAGGAATTTTAATTGAAGTTATTGATGGAGATATGGAAGCCAATCTCATTTATGAAAACCATGTAGCAGAAAATATGGATAATGACCATAGCTATATGTACATTGATGTAGGTGGTGGAAGTACCGAAATTTCTTTTTTCAGCAATGGTATTTTAATCTACAAAAAATCATTCAATATTGGCACCATTCGTATTTTAAAAAATATGGTAACATCCTCTCATTGGGAAGAATTAAAAAATACTATAAAAACCGTAACAAAAGATCAGAAAGCAGTAGTTGCAATTGGCAGCGGCGGCAACATAAATAAAGTATTCAGTTTAAGCAAGCGTAAAGAAGGCAGGCCATTACCTCTGGAATTATTGAAAGAATATTTGGATGAGCTTGAGCCTATGACTATAAGACAACGAATTTTAAAATATGAATTCAGAGTTGATCGTGCAGATGTAATTGTGCCCGCACTTCAAATTTATGTAAATGCAATGCGGTGGGCCGGTGCAGATGAAATTTACGTGCCTAAAATTGGTCTTGCAGATGGATTGATACAGCATTTGTGGGAAGAAGTGAAGAAATAAATATAATCCGCTAAGGCGCAGAACAAATTTGATTTTAAAAGAAAAATGTTAAATCCTTACCTCTATAAGAACATATTTTTGCAATTAACATTTTGCGCAAAAGCAACTCAGCGGTAAAAAAAATCCATGTCTATACACAAAGAAATAAAAAAAATTACAACCAATACGCTGCAGAAAATGAAAGCCGCAGGAGATAAAATATCAATGCTTACCGCTTATGATTTTTCTTTTGCAAAAATATTTGATGCTGCGGGCATAGAAGTTATTTTGGTAGGCGACAGTGCCAGCAACGTAATGGCCGGTAACGAAACTACTTTACCCATTACGATGGATCAAATGATTTACCATGCCCAAAGTGTAGTGAGGGGAATCAATAGGTGTTTGGTGGTGGTAGATATGCCCTTTGGGTCTTACCAGGGCAACAGCAAAGAGGCGCTAAACAATGCAATTCGTATTATGAAAGAAACCGGTGGGCATGCTGTAAAGTTAGAAGGTGGCGAGCATGAAGTGGAATCAATAAAGCGCATTGTAAATAGTGGTGTTCCGGTAATGGGGCACTTAGGTTTAACTCCGCAAAGCATTTATAAATTCGGCACTTATACAGTTCGTGCAATAGAAGATGCGGAGGCAAAACAATTAAAAAAAGATGCATTGCTTTTACAGGAAGCGGGGTGCTTTGCAATTGTGCTGGAGAAAATTCCCGCAAGCCTTGCAGCAGAAGTTACGGCAAGTTTACACATACCAACAATTGGTATTGGTGCCGGCAATGGTTGCGATGGACAGGTGTTGGTAATGCATGATATGCTCGGCATTAACTCAGAATTTAAACCCCGTTTTTTGCGCAAATATTTAAATATGGATGAGCAGATTACAAGTTCAGTAAAACAATATATTATCGATATTAAAAGCAGCGATTTCCCTAATGAATCTGAGCAGTACTGATTCCCTAATTCCCCTTCCTTAGAGGGATGCCCAAAGGGCGGAGTGGTTTATTAGAAAATAGGCAGGTATATTTTTTTTAAAGCGGGACACCAAGTCATCTCTCAACAGACGTCCCGCTTTACGTTATTATCTTTTTTGCCCAAAAGACAGGCAAAAAAGGATAGCCACTTCAATCGGGGCTACA
>JANXTG010000185.1 GCA_025352525.1 Ferruginibacter sp. | reverse complement strand
AGTAAGTTCATAAACAGGAGAAAACTTTGTGCCTTCCTTTTTATCTGATAATTCTTTTTTGTTTTTGCCCGAAATAATGGCATCATGAAAAGCATCTTTTACAAATATGGATTGGTTAGCTGTACCAAATATTTTTTCATTGTTGGTTTCATTTTCGGTAAACAGTCTTTCTTTTGATTCTTGAAAATAAAAATAATAAGTACCTGTTCTTTCGTGAGATGCTTTTACACAGTTTGGTGTGTTGAGTATTAAAGACGGTTTTGCAGATAAGCCACCATACTGCCACCTGTTGTAAAACCAAAGTGTTGGTATCAATGTTATAGAAGCCTCTGTTGCACTCCGGTTCACCACTTCAATCTTTATAGAAATATCATCACTATCTGTTTTTGCATAGGTTATAAATACATCAAAATAATTGTTGTTATTAAAAATACCTGTGTCTAAAATTTCGTATTCAGGTTCCTGTTTACTGCGTGCCTGGTTTTTATTTAAAATATCATTATAGGGAAATTCAGCTACCGGATATTTATAGAGGTACTGCATATAATAATGTGTAGGAATATTATCCAGATGATAATAAAGTTCTTTTACATCTTCACCATGGTTGCCCTCGTGGTTGTTGAGGCCGAATAATCTTTCTTTAAGAATTGCATCTTTGCCATTCCACATTGCCGGTGCAAAACAAAGATCTTGTGCCCGGTCGCATATGCCGGCAATACCATCTTCGCCCCATAAGTATGCTCTGCTCCTTGCCTGGTCATGTGTAAAATAATTCCAGGCATCGCCGTCCTCGCTATAATCTTCCCTAACTGTCCCCCATTGCCTTTCGCTGAGGTATGGGCCCCATTTTTCTAATGGAATTTCATTAAGAGCATTTGCTGCAAGTCGCTTTGCTTCTGCATTATTCATAAAGAAAAATTGATTGATTTATTGAAATTACAAAAGCTTTTTTAAGAGATTAAATAATTGGGTAACTGATTTATAAACATTTGTTTTCATAAATTTACTCCTCAAACATTAAACAAATATTATGCTTTCTCCTGATGATAAAATACTGGTCATAGATATTGGCGGTTCTCATATAAAAGCTACGTTACTTGATGCAGGTGGTAAATTGCTGAAGGATTATGAAAAACTTGTTACACCAAAACCCGCCACCCCAAAGGCGGTTGTTGCCACCATAATGCAACTGGCTAAAACTTTACAAGGCTACACAAAGGCTGCAGCAGGTTTTCCTGGGTTTGTAAAAAACGGTATTGTTTACACTGCCCCCAATCTTGACAATAAATCTTGGAAAAATATTGACCTTAATAAAGTTCTTGGAGATAGCCTTGGATGCCCGGTAAGAGTGCTGAATGATGCTGATTTGCAGGGCCTTGCTGTGGCAAGTGGAAAAGGTTTTGAAATAATGATTACCCTGGGTACAGGTTTTGGTACAGCTTTTTTAATGAACGGCAAATTGCTACCGCATTTTGAATTAGCGCATCATCCGATTTGTAAAAACCAAACTTATGATGATTATTGCGGGCAAAAAGCATTAGATAGATACGGCAAGAAAAAATGGAACAGGCGCATGCAAAAGGTACTGGTCATTTTGCAAACTGTTTTTAATTATGACAGACTCTATATTGGAGGTGGTAATGCAACACAATTAACAGGATCTTTTGCAGACAATATAAAAATTGTTACCAATCTTGATGGAATACATGGAGGAATAAAGCTGTGGAATGATCAGGTTTAGGATGAATTGCATTGAAGATAAATTTCCTTTGTTCATTTGGTTTTACTGAAATACAATTACAGTAACCCTTTTGCCAATCATATTAATTGACCAAGCCTCTCAAATTAATGAAAAACATAATTGCTTAACAAAGACGTCACTACAAATAAAAACAGACTTAATCTTTTTGAAAAGTCTCCGTTATTTGTACAACTGCAAAACCAAATTTACGCAATACGCTGCGGATAATCATGGTATTTCCATCAGGCATTAAGTACATGTTTTGAGACATGCGAAGGTGTTTAATAAATTTTCTTTGCGGAAGTTTAAGCCTGAATGTCCAGCTGAAATTGTTGCCATATAACAAACCATGTGCGGTGCCATCAATATCGTTAGCTGTAGCATCCACGTGGTGTTCATCTATCTGGCGCAATTGCCATGAGCGGTGGTTTTTCTTTTTACCTTCGGGATAAAGATTTTGCTCAATACTAATCAATCCATTTTTTAGTGTGCCCTCGGTTTCAGTTTTTATATGGGCTGTGGGTTTACCGCCATGGTTTTCAATTACACCATCAGAAATAGTTTTACCAATAAAAAACTTTATGGGGTCTGATTTAGGATTTCCTTTTTTGAAATCAGCAGGCTTCATACTTGCACAGCCTGAAATATAAAATAAAATACCCGTTAAAAGAAAGAATGGTAAAATGCGCATATAAGAAATACTTAACGATAACTATGCCTTAAAAGTTTGCAATGCACACATAACTTATCGCATTTAATAAAATATTATTCTTTTTAAAACCGTGTTCTTTTAAAGTGCCATAAACCATAACTACATTTTATGTAATTTTAAAAATACTATTCCTTAAAATAACAAGAAATAATCAATAGAATTTTAGATATATTTATCAATCCTCATTAGAAACCAACGCTTGCATGAATATTAACATAACCCAAACTACAAACTCAAAACTGGCAGACATAGATTTTAATGATATCCCTTTTGGAAAATACACCTCCGATCATATGTTTATGATGGATTACGACAATGGAGCATGGGGCGATTTTAGAATTGTTCCTTATCAGGCATTAATGCTCGATCCACAATCAAAAGCCTTACAATATTGCCAGTGTATTTTTGAAGGTATGAAGGCAAGCATTGGCATGGATGGTGTTCCAAAACTTCTTCGGCCTGATTTAAATATTGAACGTTTTAATCTTTCAGCCGAACGTATGTGCATGCCCCTAATACCGGAAGATATGTTTATGCAGGCTTTAAAATCCATAACGCTTTGTGAGATAAACTGGATACCAAAAGAGGTTGGTAGTGCTTTATACCTCCGTCCTACAATGGTTGCCACGGAGAGTTCGCTGGGAGTTACACCATCCAGCACTTACACTTTTTATATTTACACAGGTCCAGCACAGCCTTATTTTAATAAACCAGTTAAACTGATTACAGAACAAACATTTATAAGAGCAGTTCCCGGTGGCACCGGTGAAGCCAAAACCGGTGGTAATTATGGAGCCTCTTTAAAAGCAGGACAGCTGGCAAAACAAAATGGATACGACCAGATCATCTGGCTCGAAAGCCCGGCATTTAAAAAAATACAGGAAGCAGGCATGATGAATTTATTTTTTGTAATAGGTGATACAGTCATCACTCCAAAATTATCAGGCGCAGTTTTGAAAGGGACTACCCGAACTTATTTTATTGATATACTGAAAGAGAAAAATATTAATGTAGAAGTAAGGGATATTTATATTGATGAAATACTGGAAGCATATAAAAACAACAATTTAAAAGAAGCATTTGGTGCGGGTACTGCTGCCGTAGTTTCGCATATTGCTGAAATTACACATGGCGATATACAGATGGTTTTACCGGCAGATACAGAAAAAATAAGCACCATGCTTTACAACGAAATAACAGGATTAAGGGCAGGAACAATACAGGACAAACGCAACTGGTTAGTATCAGTAAAAGAAAATATTTTAACCCTTTCATAAATAAATACAACATGCAAAAAATTAATTGGAATAATATTCCGGTAGACCAGGTGAATGACAAAATGAAAAGACAATTTATTTATGGCGAGAAAATAATGGTAGCCAAAATGGAGTTTGAAGATGGGTTTACGGTGCCATGGCATTCACACGAAAATGAACAGGTTACAGAAGTTATAGAAGGTGTGTTGCGTTTTTGGTTTGATGACAATGAAGAGGAACACATTGATTTAACGGCGGGTGATTCAATTATCATTCCGGGCCACCGCAGGCATAAAGCATTGATGGTTGGTAAAGTTGTTGAGACAGACACTTTTTCGCCGCCAAGGCAAGATTGGATTGATGGATCTGATGCTTATTTAAGAAAATAATTTATGCCAAAAGCAAATAATTTAAAATGGATTTAGGAATAAAAAATAAGGTTGCACTTGTACTTGCATCAAGCAAAGGATTGGGTAAAGCAGTAGCATTAGAGCTGGCAATTGAAGGTGCTAAAGTTATTATTTGTGGTACTGATACTGATGCACTTGCCGCTACGGAGCAAGAAATAAATGCTGTTGCACAAAATAAAGTACTTGCGGTTGTATGCGATATTACAGATGAAAGACAAAGAAAAAATTTAGTTGAGCAAAGTATAAAAGCATTTGGAACTATAGAAATTTTAGTGACCAATACCGGTGGTCCTGCTGCAGGTCCGTTTGAACAATTTAAATTAGATGACTGGAAAAATATTTACAATTTACTTTTTTTAAGTGCGGTAGATATTATACAACAGGTATTGCCGGGCATGAAAGAAAAAGGTTGGGGGCGTATTTTAACCATTACTTCTGTGGCAGTAAAACAACCTGCTGATAATCTTATTTCATCCAATGCAGTAAGAGCAAGTTTGTTGGGTCTTGTTAAAAGTTTATCAAACGAAGTGGCCATACACGGCATTACTGTAAATAATATTTTGCCGGGTTACACAAGTACTAACCGCCTACAAGGACTGATTGAGAAAAATCCAAAAGTTAATGAGGTAAAAGAAACCATACCTATGAAACGATTTGGAACAACAGCAGAGTTTGCCGCTGCCGCTGTATTTTTAGTAAGTGAGCGGGCCAGTTATATTACAGGCCAGTCATTGGCAGTGGATGGCGGCTGGATAAAGGGGCATTAAATATAATAAATTCTGTGGCCCATAATTCCACCAATAAAAGCTGATTTATTTTTTAAGAAAATTAGCAATGTTTTCATTAAGAAATTTTTCATCTGCAGGGTTGCTTGCCGCCCCAGCCGTGTGTCCCCAAAGCGAAGGAATAGGCTTGAATATTACCTTTTTAATAAAAGCTGCTTCGTAAGTTGCATCGCCAATAGGAAAATACAGATCGGTAGCAGAAGGCATATATAAAAAAGGCACTTTAATGGATCGAAGCGCAGCTTCTACATCTCCATTAAAACCGGCTGTAGTACCAACATCGTGCTGTTCCCAGGTACGCATTTGCAAAATAAGATTATTAGCATCAGCACCCGGAATAAAATTGGTTTTGTATTCATTTAGCACCTGCGCAAAAGTGGTGCCCGATGCGGCTGTGGTACGCCACAATTCCTTACGCCACCACTCCTGTGAGTAAAGCCAGGCCGTCCATACTACACCAAAAGCCTGCAATCCTTTAACCGGGGGTTTGCTGTAATCGCCGTTATTAAATACTTCGTCGGCAGTTAGTGCAGCTATTTGTCCTTCGAGACGTACAACCCCGTGTGGATATGTTTTTGCCGTGCCTGAAGTAGCCACTATACGGTCACAAAAATTAGGATAGCTCACTGCCCATTGAAAGGCCTGTTGTGCACCCATAGAAAAACCTATGAGGGCTCTAAGGTGTGTAATTTTAAGATCTTCCATTAGTAAATGGTGCACAGCTTCAACATTATCTCTAATGGTCATAATGGGAAAACGTGGTCCGTGAAAAGGCTCCGGTGTGTTGCTGGGAGAGGAGGAATGGCCATTGCCAAAAAGCTCTGTGGCTATTAAAAAAAGTTTAGTAGTGTCCAATGCATGTCCGGCTCCGATAAGCCATTCGTACCCCTGGTGGTCTGCCATATAATGAGATGGAAGTAGCACTGCATTATCGTGCGCAGCATTTAAATGCCCATAAGTGCCATAAATAATATGGGCTTCGGGTAATACAATACCGCTTTCGCTTTTAAAATTCTTTAATACAAAATCGTATCGTTTTGCATGGTCAATGTGAGTATTGTTTTGTGCAAAAATACTTTGCGACAGTAATAATAATAGTAATATAAAATTTTTCATAAAAACGTCTTGATTTAGATTAACATGTTAATTATTATTTTCAGTGTTTATAATTAGGTTCAACAAGTTTTAAGATTTGCTTATTCATTAAAATATGATGGATTGAACTTATTTAAATATAAATGTAATATAATGGCAATCGTAAACTGTATGAGTAGAAAATTTTCGAGTAGCGAAATAAAATTTAAACATAGATCGATTTACTAACTAAATTAAATGCCGTATTCATTTTTTAAGTGTTCACCAATTCTTACATAATTCATACTCTTTAATTATTTATAGACATCTCTGTATGATAAATTGATGGTTATATTTTCTAGTCTAGAAATATCTTTACACCAAGTTTTACTTTGATTGTAAAATCATTTACCAAATAGAAAGCAAACACAATTGCCTTTGGTTTATTTATGTAGTAGTTGATTTACCTCTCGGTAAGGATAACTGTAATGAAATGTTAAAGTGATTATTTTAAGCACTTTTTTTATTTAAAAATATTTTACCCTGCTTAAACTTTTATAACATCTAAAAGTCTACAAATAATTATGTAATTAATTCAAAAAACCTGTATTTCTAATTATGAATGAAATTATCTCTAGCAGTATTTTTTTCTTTAAGTTTTGTAAAAATATTTTCATTTTAAATATAAAAAAAAGCAATATTAAAATTAATTGATAAGGCTAAAAATAAAAAATGGGGGGATAGATTTTGAACCTGGTTATTAATTATAATCACCTTTAATAAAGAATTATTTTATGACAAGTACAATGGACAGTATAAAAAACGAACAACATTTACTACTTACGGATCTCCAAAAATTATTAGCAAATGAGTACATGCTTTATGCAACCCGCTATTATAATTGGAATACAAAAGACTTTAAATCGATTGAATTATTTAAGTTTTATGAATCACAGTATGAAGAATTGGATATTGTAATAGATGATATAACCGAAAGGGTAAGAAACATAAAACCTTTTGCAGCAGGGCGTTTAAGCAATTATTTTAAATTGGCAACACTGGCTGAATATGAATATCCGGTTAATCAAAAAGAACAGTTGTCAAATTTACTTACTGACCATGAAATAATAATACAACAATTAAGAGAATTAGCAAATGATTTCTCCGAAAAGTATAATGATTATGACAATACCGGTTTTGTAATTAATTTAATGGAGAAGCATACAAATATGGCTTTGGAAATTCGTTCTCATCTGAATGAATTAAATATTTATTGTTTGTCAAATAACTAAACCTTTTGTTTTACCAAGCTTAGTTAGCACAAGCTTTCAAAAGCAACTTTTTATTAAATCAATTTTAATGTTCAAAAAGAATTTTTTGAGGAGTATTTAATAATTAATAAGCATTTAATATCTTCTAACAATTCCTTTATTTACACATTTTTGTGTCATTACTATACTTGTGAATGTGTTTTTATATTATCCAATTATTTATAACAAAATCAATTAAAATTTAAATCAAAAAAAATGAAAAAATTTATTTCAGGACTAATTCTTTTTGCTTGCAGTTCAATCTTTACGCTTAATAGTTGCAAGAAGGCTGATGCTATAATGACTAATGCTCCAGCCGTTGTAGTAACAGGAAATGTAGCTGCTATACAAGCAGACCCATCGCTATCTTTGTTTTCTAAAATAGAAACAAAGTCGGGAGATGATATTTTGTTTAACAGTAGTATAAGTATTTTAGCGCCGGTAGATTCTGCGCTTTTAAATGCAGGAATAAATGCTGCGGCTATTTCATCGTTAAGTGTAGCTGCTTGCGATTCTATTGTAAAGTATTATGCAAGTACGAATGCGGTAAATTTTACCAATACTGAAACCGGTTTTATCTCTATACTTGGTCCATCATTTTATGCAGACAGTTCCAGTACTTCAAAATATTTTAATGGCGTAGCAACTACTTCTATGTCTCCAACAATTGTTGGCGCTTCCAGCATATATAAGATTACTCAATTTATTAATTTACCGGCAGTCTCACTTGCACAAATTATTTCTACTGATAATAATCTTACACTTTTAAAAGAGGCAATAAATGTTACTAATCTCGCACCAAGTTTAACCGGGGGTTCATTTACCTTATTGATGCCTACAAATGCAGCTTTTGCAGCAGCAGGTTTCCCAGATATTGCAAGTATTGATAGCGCTAACTTAAATACTTTAAGGCAAATTTTAAGCTACCATATTGTTCCCAATATTTATTTTGAAAACGATATTGCGTTACAAACTACCCTTACTACATTGCAAGGCGAAACCTTACAAGTCAATAACAGTAATGGTTTGCAGCTTATCGGCACCTCTGACCCGAGTACACCTGCAGGTTTTTTAAATAACGGGATACTTGCCGGTAATGTGTTAAGCTATAAAATAAATACTGTTTTGCTGCCTTAATATTTAGTAATCGACAGCAGTAACATATCGTTGGATTATAACTAAATAGAAGACTCCTCAAAATATATGAGGAGTCTTCTATTTAAATTTAATAATTTTAATTCTCAGTAACCTAAAAACAGTTTTACTGATTTTTCAATCGGCTTGTTTTGGGTGCCACCATGTCTTCGGAAGATACGTAGTCAAAACATTATAAACAAGTCGGCTGATAGAAGACCAAGCCTTCGCATTTAATTATTAAAGGTGTCTGCACAAACGAAGGCAGAAGTTGTGCTTTAAGTTAAGATATGCAAAACCTTTCGGGCATATTTATAAATCTATTTTAACGATCTATAAAATTGTGTAAAAGCTGCATTTGTTTCTTTGGTTGCATTTATCATTTGCATTGTTAGCACCATATCACTTTCCTGTAAAGCATTATGAATAGTTTTAAACTTATTTATAAATCCGGTCAATGTTTTTGCGGTCTCTGAATTTTCATTTAACCCTTCCAATTTTTTCATACACTGTTTGATATTATTGTAGCAAACTAAACTCAGATCATGCTGTTGCTGTAAATCTTGTACACTTGTTTTTACTCTCGGGTCCATCTTCACTTCAAATATTTGTGTATGTGTATTTCCATTGACCGTTAATTTAGCAGTGTACATACCCGGCATTACCCATGGTGATGTTGCCTGAGGTGCAGTGTTCATATATGTTGCAGAAATAGGGTAGGCTGGCGGTACATTCAAAGAGGTATAATGCATATCCCACATAAAACGATGGCTGCCTACGGTGGCAGATAATATTTGTTGCGGCCTTATCCAGTAATGTGGAATATTTACATTACCAATTTTATACATCGTGTCTGCAGATGAATAGGTTCTTACTACATTATTTTTATTGTCCAAAATTTCCAGGCTGATGCTGTTTACATTATCATGTAAATAATAATTTATCACTGCACCATCAGGTGGGTTTTGTCCTACCGGTTCTTCCTGCGGCATTGGCGTATCGGGGTACATATTCCATCTTACCCTATAAGTATTTTGGGGTTTATATAAAATCGTTGACTGTTTTGTTTGCTGATTGGCTAACTGCCGCAACGGCGTTATATCATCCAGTATCCAAAAACTTCTGCCATGCGTACCAATTACCAAATCATCATCTTTTATTACCAAATCTCTTATAGATGTTGCCGGCATATTCAATCGCAATGATTGCCAGTTTGCGCCATCATCAAAAGAAACATACACTGCTCTTTCACTTCCTGCAAACAATAAACCTTTTGTTATTGGATCTTCTTTTACAACGTTTATCGGATCATTGGGCAAACCATTTGTAATTTCCTTCCATGTTTTTCCACCATCAGTAGTTTTGTAAATATGTGGCTTCATATCATCCAGTCTTATTTTATTTACAGCTGCATAAGCGGTGTTTGCATCGGTATGGCTGGCATCCATTAAAGAAACTTTGCTCCAGGGTGTAAGCTGAGGCGGTGTAACATTACGCCAAGTTTTACCGCCATCTTTTGTTAACTGAATCAATCCATCATCGGTACCACACCAAATGGTATTTATATCTACATAAGAAGGCGCAACGGTATAAATTACCCCACGCCTTTTCATTTTCTTCATATCATCATTGCTGTAAATACCAATGTTATCGGGTATATTTTTTACAATATCTGCTGAGTCTCTAGATAAATCCGGGCTTATAATATTCCAACTGTTACCGCCATTATTTGTTTTAAATAAAACATTGCCTGCGTAGTACAATGTTTTTTTATCAATAGGATTAAACAATACAGGTGCTGTTCTTACAAAACGGTATTTTCCACTTTGCACTGTTTCGGGAGAAATCTTTTGTGCCTGCCCTGTGCGTTTATCATAACGTGAAATTTTTCCGCCATAAATAATATTGTTATCCAAAGGATCGGCAACAACATACCCATATTCTTCTGCAGCAACCGGATGCCAGTCTCTAAAACTTATACTGCCGTCATTGCCTCTAGATGCAATGCCCACGCTGCCGCTTTCCTGCTGACCACTATATACATTGTATGGAAAAGAATTATCTGCACTTACATGATAAAACTGCGCCGTAGGTTGATTATACCAACTGCTAAAAGTTTCTCCACCATTCACGGTAATGATAGCACCCTGGTCGCTGGCAATTAAAATTATTTTATTGTTGTTGGGATTAATCCAAATTCTATGATAATCATCGCCGCCCGGCGCACCACGAAATGCTGTAAATGTTTTTCCTGCATCCACACTTTTCCAAACAACTACAGCAGCAGTATAAACAATGTCTGCATTGGTAGGGTCTACTTTTACTTCAGCAAAATCACTTCCTCTGCCCCAAAATCTTTCATCTGCATTTATGTTCGTCCAGCTTTCGCCTGCATCATCACTTCTGTAAATACCACCGGCTTTTCCAGCATCCACAGTAGCATATAATCTATTTGAATTTGATGGCGCAATACAAAAACCAATTCTACCCAAACCCTGTTCCGTACCCGGTAAACCTGCAGTTAATTTTTTCCATGTAGTTCCGCCATCAATACTTTTAAACAGTCCGCTTTCTGTTCCGTTCCAAGCGCCATTTTCCCATGGCCCTTGCCGGCCTGCCCACATGTATGCATAAACAATGTTTGAATTATTTGGGTCGATGGTAACCTGAACGGCCCCGGTATTTTCATCTTTGTACAACACACGCTCCCATGTTTTTCCGCCATCAACAGTTCTGTAAACTCCACGCTCTTCATTGGCACCGTAAGGATGGCCGAGTGCTGCAACAAATAAACGGTTTTCGTTTGTAGGGTCAATAGCAAGTCCGCCAATTTGCTGTGCATTTTTTAGTCCGATGTTGTTCCATGTTTTTCCTCCATCAGCTGATTTATATATACCATCACCAACGCTAAGATCCGGCCGTTGTAAACCTTCACCGCTACCAACATAAAGTACGTTTGGGTTAGATGGTGATACTACCACATCGCCAATACTACCGGTGGGCTGCTCATCAAAAATGGGTTTCCATGTATGGCCAAAATCATTGGTTTTCCACACACCGCCATTGTTCACACCAATGTAAAAAACATTGGGTTGAGATGGCACACCAACAGCACCAACCGTTCTGCCACCACGGTGCGGACCAATACATCGCCATTGCATAGCGTCAAAATATTTTGGATCTACAGATTGGGCAAAGGAAAAAAAGACCGATAAAATAATCAGAGTAAAAATGACTGTTCCTTTTAATTTCATGATATGTAGTTTGGTCACTCAATTTAATGTTTTTTATGTAATGTGATTTTTTGAATGGTGCTTTTTAGTTGTAGCCCAAAACGAGTAATAGTTTTTTAAAATTTAAGGGCATGGGCTGAAGAGCAAAGCCAAACATTTGTTACGGGCTATCGCTGCAATCTTTTTTGTTCAAAGGCAACAAAAAAGTATTTCCGCTTCTATCCCTGCCATGCGCAGCGGTGGAACTTTTTTCAACTTTGTGGAAAATTAATTAACTACGCTGCAATGGTATGCTTCTATGCGCAGGTAGGGGTAAAAAAGAGTGCTATTTTTATTTGCTAAGCCCAGTCTGCAACCAGCCGACACGCAGGTGCGTTTTTTAAACCTTAAATACTTTTATAAACAGGTCGGCTGATGATCAAGCCTTGGCGTTTTGTAATTTCAAGTGTGGGTCCGAACGAAGGTTAAGATGTTTTCATGTCCGATTAAGTTGACTTAGCATTTATGTGATATTCTAAATTCATGACTAAGTATTAGCTTCGTGGCATGGGATTCGGCAAACTAATAAAAGAAGAAAGAACAGTAGCTGCTTACAAAAAAACTAAAAGTAAATACTTAGGAAACCCTGTTAAGGAAGTTAATGTAGACTTAATCTCTTTAGATACATTAAGACAAATAGTAACACCAAATAGCGAAGATTTCTTTTTATGCAATGCTTATGAACTCTTTGATGAAGAAATAAGTAAATTGAATAAATATATTTCTAATAAAATTATTCCTGATTTTTCCATGTTCGAATATTTTCTTGAATGTTATGGCATTTATGAAAAAGAATAAAAGTGATTTTCCCAGGGTACAATCATTTCTGGTGCACATATGCAGCAGTGGAAAAGTGTGAATGCTGTCGGTTGGATAATTTAAAGAAATGATTTTCCATTAGAATATCCATCTGTGAGTGTCAAGATATATTCTTTAAAATATTTTATAAATATGTCGGTTTGTCGAATACCAAGCCTTGGCATCTGTTAATTTGAACTGTGAGCACCAACGTATGCTAAGCAACTCACGTTTATTCAAATAATGATTTTAAAATACGTGTTTACTTTTCTCAACAATATGCTTTATAACGATGAATACACTTGTGATATTTGATTTTACAAAAGAAGACGATTTAAAAAATTGGTATGTCATGAATGATACTGTAATGGGTGGCGTATCTGCCGGCAAAATGGGTATTGATGCAGCGGGCAATGGTTTATTTGAGGGACATGTATCGCTAGACAACAACGGTGGCTTCACTTCTGTAAGATATGATGCAGGTAAAATAAAATTGCAGGGTTACAGTAAATTTTTAATAGTGTTGAAGGGCGATGGTAAAGCATACCAGTTTAGGGTGAAAACCAACAGTAACGATTATTACGCCTATGTGTATAGTTTTGAAACTACCGGCAGTTGGCAAACTATTGAAATTCCTTTTAGTAATATGGTTCCTTCCTTTAGAGGACAACTTCTTAACATGGCCAATTTTTTCGGAGACTACATGGAAGAAATTGGAATTTTGATAGGCAATAAAATAGCGGAAGATTTTAAAATAGCCATAGATAATATCACTGTACAATAATATCATTTTCCTCATTAAGCACAGTGGGCACCTAAGAAGACTAAGAAGGTTTTGAATATTTTACTCCACCGTTTATTTTGATGGGATTGTAATGTAATGGAGCGGTTGGTCTGGGACCAAGCCTTGGCGATCTATAATTTAAAGGATGCTCACCAACGAAAGCGGACAATCTTATTGTTCATTACCCATTCCACCCACGAGTTGCCAAATCTCTTTACTTTTAAAAATTGCAATGTTGCTTTTATTATTCTTAGCAGCGCCAATCATGGCTTGTGCCAACATTCGTGTAGATAACGGTTTAAGAGAAAGTAAAAGTCCAATTTTGTTAAATACCTTGATAATGTTTACGCCAATTTTTTCGCCTAATCTGTCGCTGTTATGTCGTATTAAAATAGGAGGATTAAAAATAGAAAGAAATGGAAACTGTAATTTTATTACTGCATCTTCCAACTGACCTTTCATTTTTGTGTAAAAAATACGAGACTTGGCTGATGCGCCTTGCGATGAAACCAACACATAGTTTTTAACTTGATTTTCTCTGGCTGCTTTTGCAAATTGATATTGGTAATCATAATCTATTTTCCATTGTTCCGCTTTACTGCCTGCAGCTTTAAGCGTAGTGCCAAGGCATGAAAACAATACATCACCTTTCACCAAATGTTTCCATTGTTCGCTCTTATCAAAATCAATTACGTGTACCGTTAATTTTTCATTTTTAATATCTATGTGTCGGCGTACAAATACATCTACTTTATAAAAAGAATTATCTTTTAATAACAACTCCAACAAATCTTTGCCTGTGGCACCTGTAGCACCAACTATGATGGCATGTTTTGCAGCATGATCTGTTAATACATTATTCTCCACATTTTTAGTTTGCATTTATTAAAGCTACCAAAATTTTAAGAATTGAAATATTACGGACGCCGAGCATTGTGGCTTACGCTAAGCGCAGACATGCAGCCAAGCAAAAGTGCGGTAGGGTATCTGTGTGGAAACCTAAATAATCATCGGATCTAAAAGTATAACATCTAGTAAACCCTTGCCACCATTATAATCTAACGCACTACTGAACAACCAATCTGTACTCTTTTTTACAAAGCCTGCTTCAATAGGATTGTAGTGTATGTAATCTAACTTTTGCCACGCTATTTTTTGAGTGCTTAATTCTTAGCCGATGTTGGTCAATTCAAAACTTTATCAGCGGCAACTGCCTCAACCAGTAAGCCGCCGAGGCTTGGTCTTTGACCAGCCGACCCAACCTGTGAAGACTTGAGTTATCCCAAATAATGTTCTATAATACCAAAATGATCTATACCTTTTTCATAAAACATTGCCGAGGAAAAATAATAGTCTTCGGGTAAATTACAGAGATGTGCCGTTACTGGATTATTATGGATATAGTTTAATTTTTGATGAAATACCCCTGGAGTAAACAGCTCAATATTTAATGAATCTCTTTGCCAAAAATTATATTTTCTATCAATGGTATTTACTTCATATGCTTCAAGGTTACCATCTTTTTCTAAAATCTTTTTAAACTCCTTTGAAGTATGTTTTATAAAACTGTTTTGTATTTTTCGTAAATTATTGTTGCCTTTTGCTTGCCAGATAATGTGAAGATGATTAGGCATCCCGATAGCTATCGGGACAAAACCATTTATTGTAACACTGTCTTCTTGTACCAGAAACTTAAATGAATCAACAATAATAGTTTTGTATTTGTCTTCTTTTAATAGATGTTTCCATTCTTGTATTGTGGCTGTAAAGAATTGGGGCCACTCTTGCGCATACTGTTGTTTCATTTGTTGAAAATAAAACAAATTAGTTTCTTATATTGGGTCGGCTGGTCACAGACCAAGCCTCGGCGTATGCGTTATAGGTTGCGCTTCATTTATTATTACAATGGGCACCAACGAAGGCTGAGAGCAAAAGTGCGGAAGGGTATCTGTGCGGTAAACTTAAAAAAAGTTTTGCTTGAAGTGTAAAATAAATAGCCGCACAGAAAGCTGTAGCACAAAGGCTACGCCTCATTTCTGCCTTTACTTTGAATTTTAATAAAACTAAAGTAAATTTTCAAAAGGAAAAGCAGAGGTGAACTATCAAATCTGACAAGTTTTTAGACTTATCTAGCGCATTAGTCCTCTGCCTATCCCTTTGCATTTTAGTTGAAAGTATAAAATAGAATGCTAGACTTTTAGGTCTATTAAAGGCTTTAATACAATTCAACTCTTTATTGTTTTGCTAAATCAAATTTATGAAAAAAAATTATCAGATTTTCATTGGTATTGATGTTTCTAAAAGTAAGTTAGATTACTGTATTGTAACAGATCCAACAGCAACTAAACATCAATTTGGTATTGTTTCAAATAATGAGAAGGGCATCAAACAACTCATTACTTTGGTAAAAAAAGTTAATGTTGATTCATTAGATGCCTTGTATTGTTTGGAAAACACTGGAGTATATAGTATGCCACTATGCTACTGGCTTCAGGCAGCAGAAGAAAATTATTGGACAGAAGATGCTCTTCAAATAAAAAGAGCAAAAGGCATCACCAGAGGTAAGAATGATAAAGCAGATTCAAAGGATATAGCCTTTTATGCTATCTCACATTTACATCTTTATGAACCCTCACTTTTACCTGAGAATGATTTTTTAGAACTCAAGCTGATACTAGCTGAAAGAGAAAAATTGGTAAAAGCAATTGGTGCTTTTAAACGCACCAATGAAAACAAAGATTTCTTACCAAAAGAGATTTTAAAATCAGTGTTAGCTCATAATAAAAAGACAGTACAGGGTTTGCAAAAACAACTTATTGCTATTGAAAAACTTTTACAGGACTTAATAAATAAGAATCCTGTTTTTAAACAGCAACAAGAATTGTTAATGAGCATTCCGGGAGTAGGTATGCAAACAACCTGCAATTTAATTGCTGTTACCAACGCATTTACATCTTTTAAGGATTGGCGAAAACTTGCGTGTTATTGTGGTGTTGCTCCATTCAAACATCAATCCGGAAGTAGTATAAAAGGTAAAACAAAAGTGAGCCATATTGCAAATAAGAAAATGAAATCATTGCTTAACATGGCTGCATTAGCTGCCAAGAAAAGTGATACAGAAATTAAGGCCTACTATGAAAGAAAGGTGGCAGAAGGTAAAAATAAAATGAGTGTAATGAATGCCATTAGATGTAAAATTATAAGCAGAGCATTTGCAGTGATAGAAAGAGAGACACCATTCGTAAACATTCAAAAATTTAAAACCGCATCTTAATAAAAAGACAACAATTTTGTTAGTTTTTTATCATAGAATGCGTTAGAGTTTGCTCGGCATCTCTGCGCCATTAGGGGAAATACATTTGTAATGAATCAACACTAAGTTTGCGTTTGTATTTAAACAATAAATAGCCACTTAAATAAGAATCTTTATTGTTTTTTATATCTTCTAAATCTCTATTTTTTATTTTTTCATTTACCTTCTCTATTTCATTAAAGGGGTTTCCAGATTTTCTTAAATTAAGTTTGTAACTAACTAACCCTTCTTTTTGCGCATCCCATTAGTCTTTTTCGTGTTGGGCTTTTGCACCGGTAATTTTAAAACTTGAATCTGTTCCATTAATAAAAATATTACCGGGCTCAAGTAAAAATCTATAAACAGAAACATCATCAAAATTTTTGTTTTTTACATTTGTCCATAACATTCCTTCGCATGCGCCATTTACTGTACCATTGAAGAGAAATTTTCCGTTAAATAGGTTTGTAGTGTCTGAGTGAAATTTATTTTTATCATCAAAATACCAAAAAAAAATCTTCCGGTATCTCTATTAGCGATTTGCTCATCAATTTTAAATTTATTATTTAGTGGAGTGTTCTGTCCATAGACAATACAGTTCAAAAGCAAAAAAAAATGAAAGATAAAAAATTTTTCTATTCGCATAACGGTATCCGTATAATTGTAAAAGTCCGCTACAATAAAAGCCAAATAAGCATTCAATTGCCCAATGGCTGCGCTGCTTAGCCGCAAATCCTTTTGTTCGTTCCTCACAAAAGATTGCAGGCGGGCAGCGGACAAATGCTTAAAATGGATTAAATGATGAAAGCCCCAAATGCTTTTTTACTTCCCCATCATCACACCTATTACATTGTCGTATTTATTTTTCCATGAGCTGATATCTCCCCAGTTTTTATCGCCGATTTTTATGTAACCCACTGACACATTACCAAGTTTGGTAAAAGGAACAGTTTTAGATTTTAATGTGTTAAGCATGTGTTCTTCGGTAGCAGTATTTACTGAAACTACTACCCTGCTTTGCGATTCGCCAAACCAGAAGGCATCGCTGCGGATGGTTTCATCTTGTTGTGCAACTGCAAAACCCAGGTTGTTTGTAAATGCACTTTCCAGCAGGGTTACAAAAAGTCCACCCTCACTTACATCATGCGCAGATGCTATTGCTTTTTCTTTTATTAAACATGCCACCACAGCCTGCATATTAAATTCTTCATCCAAATCAAAATACGGACATGGGCTGAATTCTTCGCCAATTATTTTATGGAGGTACTCAGATGAACCAATATCATTCTGGCTTTGCCCGATCAGATAAACAGCATCGCCTTCCTGCTTAAAATTCATGGTCATTTTATCATCGATACTATTAAGCAAACCAACCATACCAATTGTTGGCGTTGGGTAAACGGGCCCATCCGGAGACTGGTTATAAAAACTAACATTGCCACCAGTTACGGGTGTATTGAATTTTATACATGCTTCACCCATTCCTTTTATAGCGTTTGTAAACTGCCAGTAAACTTCGGGATCGTAAGGATTACCAAAGTTGAGGCAATTGGTTACGCCCAAAGGCTCGCCACCGCTGCATACAATATTGCGGGCTGCTTCGGCAACGGCAATCATAGCGCCTTTGTAAGGATCTGCATAAACATAACGGCTGTTGCAATCTGTTGTAAGCGCAAGCGCTTTATTGGTGGGTTTTGCCAAAACTATTGCTGCATCGCTCACGCCATTTGTACTGGTATTTCCTGCGCCCACCATACTATCGTATTGCTCATAAATCCAGCGTTTGCTGGCAATGTTTGGTATGGCAATTATTTTTTCTGCAATTTCTCTAAGGTTTTCCGGCTCAGGAATTTCTTCTATATCAAAATCATTGATAAATTGTAAATAGGTAGGCTCTTTTACATCTCTTGTATATTGAGGTGCGCCGCCGCCCAACACCAATTCATCTGCAGGCAAAACTGCTTCTAACACGCCATTCATAAAAAACTGCAGCATGCCATCGTCTGTTACTTCGCCAATTTCGCTGCAAGGCAAATCCCACTTTTCAAAAATATCCAGCACAGCTTTTTCCTTTCCTTTTTGCACAACAAGCAACATTCTTTCCTGGCTTTCGCTAAGGAGTAATTCCCAGGCCTTCATATCCTGCTGGCGGGTAGGTACTTTATCTAAGTCTATGCGCATGCCTGCTTTACCTTTTGCACTCATCTCAGCAGTGGAGCAAATTATGCCCGCTGCGCCCATATCCTGCATACCGACAACAACGCCGGTTTGTATAACTTCCAGACAGGCCTCCAGTAATTTTTTCTCCTGAAAAGGATCGCCTACCTGTACGGCAGGTAAATCTGCTGCGCTATCTGCTGTAATTTCTGCACTTGCAAAAGAAGCTCCGCCAATACCATCTTTACCTGTTGCACTTCCTACAAAAAATACAGGATTGCCTTTGCCTTCTGCCGTGGCAGAAACTGTTTCGCCGTTTTTTAAAATGCCCACGCTCATTGCATTCACAAGCGGATTTGTATGGTAGCAATCTTCAAAATATATTTCGCCGCTCACCGTTGGTACGCCAAAACAATTGCCGTAATGCCCAATGCCTTTTACAACACCAGCAAGTAAATGCTGCGTTTTTGCATCGTTTAAATTACCAAAGCGCAACGAATTTAAGGAAGCTATTGGTCTTGCACCCATGGTAAAAATATCTCTGTTAATGCCGCCAACACCGGTTGCTGCGCCCTGAAATGGTTCTATTGCACTTGGATGATTGTGACTTTCTATTTTAAAAACAACGCCATAACCATCACCAATATCCATCAACCCGGCATTTTCATCGCCTGCTTTAACAAGCATTTTTTCACCATCACGTGGCAAAGTCTTTAATAATTTTATAGAGTTTTTGTAACTGCAATGCTCGCTCCACATGCCACTAAATGCGCAGAGTTCTGTAAAATTTGGTGTACGCCCCAGTTTTTGTATAATTAGCTTAAATTCTTCGGGAGTTAGTCTCAACTGAACGGCGGTATCTACTGTAATTTCCATGATATTTTTTAATGTTTATTGCATTATTAATGCGATTTATTTCGATATAAAATCAAACGAATCAACACTGATTATAACTATGTGAATCAAAATTTAAAAAATTCATCAATTGTTTCAAATCATTATTTTAAACAGCAATTGAATGATTGCAAATTTACTGACCTGCTTTGTTTAACCATAAAAAAGAAAATCAATATTTTAACTATCTTCCCACATCTTAAAAACTTAGCATTGTCTGCAGTATTATTTATTTTTTACTTTTTGCTTTTGGGCTTTTGGCTCACGAGGATAAAGATCGTGAAGGAGACAGAAATTGGAACACCTGTACTTTTAATACTTTTTACAATAAAGATAATGGCGGGAATTGCGGTTGGTTTGGCGAGTTATTACATTTTTAAATATCAAACCGATTATTTCCAGACCAACCTTTACGGGATACAGGAATACCATTCTTTGTTTGAAAGTCCCAAAGTATTTTTTACTGATCTTTTTAAATCAAACTACACAGAAACAGGAGAATTTTTTGGTTCTCGAGGATCGTACTGGAACGATTTAAGGTTAAATATAATTTACAAAGTACTGGCATTTACAAATATTTTTAGTCGTGGAAATTATTACATAAACAGCTTATTTTTTAATTTTGGAAGTTTTATTGGAAGCATTTTATTGTACAAAGTTTTTATAAATGTTTATCCTTCAAAAAAATGGCAGATCGCAATTGGTTGTTTTCTTTTACCATCTACATTGTATTTTGGCTCAGGAATATTCAAAGATTTAATTGTGTTGACGGCACTTTCAGTATTTTGTTATTCGCTCTATTTTGGTGTAATGAAAGGTTTTACCGGAAAAAAAATAATTTATCTGTTACTTTCTTTTGTTACGATATTATTTATCCGCAATTTTATTGCAGTTATTTTATTGCCTTGTGCAATTACCTGGGCAATTAGTAATAAATACAAACTGTCTGCTATAAAAACTTTTTCTGCGATGTTTATTGCGGGAATTGCTTGTACAATACTATTACAGCAGTTCATGCTAAAAGTTAATCCGTTATTGATAGTTGTAAAAAAACAACAGGCATTTTTTGCTTTAGGCAAAGCCAACACAGATTATAAAATGGATAGCCTGCAACCAACAATTAAAAGTTTTGCGGAACAGGCGCCATCAGCCTTGCGGCATTCTTTTTTATCGCCATACCCAATGGAATTTCAAAATTTATACATGAATTTGTTTTCGCTTGAAATATTTTCGTATTGGATTTTGTTTGTACTGATGTTATTATTTCCAGCCAAAATAAAACAAAGCAGCCAGGGATTTATTTTATTTGGCGTAGTCTTCACTTTTCTAATATTTTTATTTAGCGGTTATATAACTCCCGCAGCCGGTACATTAATAAGATACCGAAGTATTTATTTTCCATTTATCATAATACCAATACTTTGTAATATTAATTGGGAAGACGAAGACTTGTTTTATAAAGTAAAATTTTTAAGAGGAAAACAAATTCTATAAAACATATTTAAGATATAAATATTTAAAATATTTTCTTTGATTTGGCTAATAATCGAGATCATGACCAATTATTTTTGGTTATTTTATATTTAAAGCCGTCATTTGCAACTTAAATCATTAAATATGAGTTCAATTAGGTACAACGCAGTTAATAATTTAGGAAATCATCCTTTGCCTGTTCAGGTTGATAATGCATCAAAAATCACCGGAATTTTTAATGAAAATGTATTTACGCTTATTACTGCAAGAAAGTATTTAAGCGATGACGCTTACAAAAGTTTATTGGCAAGTACACGTGGTGGAAAAAAGATTGACCGTGTGATGGGAAACCAAATTGCCAATGGTTTGAGAGCCTGGGCCGAAAGCAAAGGTGTTACGCATTTTACACATTGGTTTCAACCACTTACAGGCTTATCTGCCGAAAAACATGATTCCTTTTTCACCTTGAAAGGTGATGGTACACCAATTGAAGAATTTGAGGGTGCTGCATTAATACAACAAGAGCCAGATGCATCTTCTTTCCCTAATGGTGGCTTGCGTGCAACTTTTGAAGCACGTGGTTACACAGCTTGGGATCCTTCATCACCTGCATTTATAATGGAGATTGGAGATGGTAAGACATTGTGTATTCCCACAATTTTTGTTTCTTATACAGGTGAATCACTTGATACAAAAACACCTTTATTAAAAGCACTAGTTGCTTTAGATAAGGCAGCAGTTGATGTTTGCCAGTATTTTGATAAAAACATTTCAAAAGTTTCTGCTACACTTGGTTGGGAACAGGAATATTTTGTAGTTGATGCAGGTCTCGCAAATGCCCGCCCAGATTTATTGCTTACCGGCCGCACAGTATTTGGTCATGCACCTGCAAAAGGCCAACAATTAGATGATCATTATTTTGGTGCAATACCTGAAAGAATATATGCTTTTATGTTAGACTTTGAAAGAGAGTCTTACAAACTTGGAATTCCAATTCGTACACGTCACAACGAAGTAGCACCTTGCCAGTTTGAATGTGCACCGATATTTGAAGAAACGAACCTTGCGGTAGACCACAATACGTTATTAATGGATGTTATGTTGCGTGTAGCAAAACGCCATAACCTCATGGTGTTGCTGCATGAAAAACCTTTCGCCGGAATAAACGGCAGCGGCAAACATAATAATTGGAGCATGAGTACCGATACCGGTGTAAACTTACTTGCCCCTGGAAAAACACCAAAAACCAATTTAATGTTCCTTACATTTTTTGTAAATACCATTAAAGCAGTACACGATTATGCAGGCGTTATAAGAGCTTCGATAGCTAGTGCAGGTAACGATCACAGACTAGGCGCAAATGAAGCACCACCGGCCATAATATCCATTTTTATAGGAAAATATTTAACTGATGTTTTAAACCAGATCGAAAAAAGGGTAAGCGGCAATTTTGACGAACAGGATGAAGCCATTTTAAAATTGGATATTCACAAATCCATTCCCGAATTAATGCTGGATAATACAGACCGTAACAGAACCTCTCCGTTTGCATTTACAGGTAACAAATTTGAATTTAGGGCTGTAGGATCTTCTGCAAATTGTGCAGTACCAATGACTACACTTAATACGGTGATGGCAGAAACCCTAAAGAATTTTAAAATAGAAGTAGATACACTTATTGAAAAAGGTGAAAAAAAGGAAGTTGCATTGCTGCAAATAATTAGAAAATATATTGTAGAAAGTAAAAAGGTTTTGTTTGAAGGTGATGGGTACAGTGAAGAATGGGCTGCTGAAGCCGAATTAAGAGGACTGGAAAATGTAAAAACAACACCTTTGGCTTTGGATGGTTATGTGTCTGATAAAGCAAAAAAACTGTTTGAAACAAACAATATTTATACTCATGGAGAATTGGAGGCAAGGCATGAAATAATGCTGGAAGAGTATATTAAAAAGGTGCAGATTGAAGCAAGGGTAATGGGAGATTTAGCAAGTACTTTAATACTACCTGCGGCGGTAAAATACCAAAATATTTTATTGCAAAATATTAATGGGTTAAAAGAAGCTGGTATTTCAAAAGAAGGTTATGCAAACCAGTTACAGATTGTACAAAAATTAAGCGAACATATAAACAGCATCAGCGATAAAACGGAATTGATGATAGATGCACGCAAGAAAGCAAATGAACTTTCTAACAGTAAATTAAAAGCTATTGCATACTGTGATGATGTAAAAGGAAATTATTTTGACGACATTCGTTACCATGTAGATAAACTGGAATTAATGGTTGATGATAGTTTGTGGCTTTTACCAAAATACAGGGAAATATTATTTCTTAGATAATTCAACATATTTTTTATACCAAATCCCTGCAGTTGCAGGGATTTTTTTGTGTGTATGTTAACGAATGCATCATTAATTTTAAATTATGAAAAAACTTGTATTTTCTTTTATATTTATTGCTGCAGCGTTTAGCCTTTTTGCACAACAATCTAAATATAAAAATATAGATGAGGCAGTAAAAAAGCTTGGTCCGCTCAACAACTTTAATGTTGCCGTTATTGCAGATACCATTACCGAGAAATTTGCCGACAATGAACAAAAAGCCCGGGCCATTTTTTACTGGATAGCAAATAATATTCAGTTAGATCCCAAAGGAACAAAGCAAAATGATGATAAAAATATTTTACCCGAGAAAGTAATTGCCTTAAGAAAAGCCACGCCGCTTGGGTTTTCGTTGCTTGTGCAGGAAATGTGCAGTGCTGCAAATATCCGCTGCCTCAGTGTAGATGGCTACGTGAAAAATTTTGCATCAGAAATAAATGAAACGGCAGATGAAAAAAATTATTCCTGGAATGTGATCCAGCTCGGACAAAGCCCGGAAACATGGTTTTATGCTGATGCATGCAGAGCGAGCGGTTTTCTGGATAAAAAGCTCTCAGCATTTACGAAACAATTTACCGGGGAATATTTTTTTGCCGACAGAAAATTATTTAACCTAACATACTTTCCGGATAACAGTGCATGGATGCTTGGCGGCGGGCCAAAAAGCAAAAAAGATTATTATGCTTTACCTGTAATAAATAATTATGCATTTGCATTACAGCTTAACAAACCTACACCGGCAATTGGTTACATAAAAGCGACCTTGAAAAAACCTGTAAGTTTTAG
>JANXTG010000148.1 GCA_025352525.1 Ferruginibacter sp. | reverse complement strand
TATTGCGGCAAGCCAACGCACAGAAGCCGCCAAAAGACTACGGCATAAAAACACAGCCCCAACACACAGCAGCCATCATTTTTATTCCGTTTCCTTTTGGCCTGTCGCACTTGCCGCAAAGGCTGGTCGCTAAGCATTTTTTGCTGCATTTTATTTTTTATCACTATTAAATTTTACAAGATGAAACAAACAATTACAGTTGATGTACCAAAGCAATTAGAGCTTATCTGCCAGCTTTTAGAAACCACACCGCAGAAAGTATTGCAAAACTTTATTGATGATATAAGCCTGCAGGTTGGCAGCAGCGGCAGCGATGAAAGGCGTATGGCTGTTGAATATTTTATGAGGGTTGGCTATGGGATGCACCGTTACGAGTTCGACCAGGTGGAACAAATGTTTGATGGTTTAAACTGGTTGCGTTGGCAGTGGCCGGGGAATGATGAAGAAAAAGAAAAGGCGTATCAGAAGCAACGCAGGGAGTTTTTAAAGCAATGGTTCAAAGAATGGAAAGCAAAGGAAAGGAAGTAATCAAAAGGGGCTGTCGCCCCTTTATTTTTTTTCTTTCAATTGAAAAGAAAAAATCTGCCTTATCTTACGGACTGGAATAAAGAAAAGTTCTTTGATTGGCTGTAGGAGTTGGGGAAGATTTTTGAGAAGTAGCTAAAATGGTACGGTAGTTATTATCCGTTCGGCTTGACAATGAATGGCATATCTTCTAAGGCGGCTGGGAAATTAGAGAACCGAAGAAAGTTTAATGATGGTACAGAATTAGAAAATAAAGAATTTAGTGACGGCAGCGGATTGGAATTATATGCAACAGATTTTAGAAACTATGATCCGCAGATAGGGAGGTTTCATCAGATGGATCCTCTTGCTGATGCAATGGACGACCAAAGCCCTTATGTTTTTGCAAATAATAATCCTATACTTTTAAATGACCCTTACGGATTGGCTGCTGACTCTACACCTAAGCCAAAACCACAAGTGCTTTTTATTCCAGGCTCTACCGTTGTAAAAATTACTCCAGGTACTCCGTCGCCTGCGCCAACACCTGCACCGGCTCCTGCTCCTGCTCCAGCACCTGCACCAGGGCCAGCACCTACGCCTGCTCCTGCACCCATTCCGTGGTGGGCATCTGTATTAAAACCGGTTGGTTTAACTATTGGACTTGTTCTTATGCCTATATCAACAGGTCAGGAGTTATCGCCATGGGAATCGGAAAAGAGGTCATGGGAACGATTGCATTATGACCCATGGCCTGGTAATGGAAACAATAAAGACAACACAAATCCTCATATAGTATATTCATTTACATTTGCGCCTGTCTCTGGGACACCTGTATTAAAATACGGGATTTCTGATGAGCTTAGATATGGACTTGAAAGACCAGAGAGGCAACTGTTTGGCTTACAACAGAAATATGGCTTTACAGTAAAGATGCAAATACTAACACGAACACTTAATCGGCAACAAGCATTATTTTATGAAAGGCAGTTAGTAACTGAACATGTTGCTCAGTGGAAAATAATGCCATTAGAACAATCAAGACCAGGACCATTTTAAATTATATATTATGAAAACACAACTTCGTTTAAACTCAGTTGTACTTCACGGAGTAGGTAGTGGGCCTGAATCAGGAGCTATTGATTTAATTTATTCCTTTTTGCTTACAGAGTTTGAACAAGATATTTACATGTATATATCCATTAATCAAATTGGTAATGATTTGAAAGAGTTTGTGATGAAAGAGCCAGGCAATAAGATACACGTAAATATTCTATATCCAGCGTATGAAGATTTTGAAACAAAAAGTGTTGGTGAAAAGAACCTGATAAGATTGGATGTTATTCATACTGCATTATTAAGAGTAGCAAATCAATATGGAAAATTAGAAATACAAAAATTAGAGGAAATAAAAGAAAAGATAATCAATAATAATTTTTCTTTTGACTTCATCTGCAAAGCCTATCCGTATAAAAAAAATGATAATCTTGTAGCCAAGATTATTGTACACCCTGAAATGGACAGGTTTAATTATTTTTTATTGGTAGAAGAAAATCAGAAAGTAAAGTGCAGGATAAAACTATATTGCGGATTGACAAATCTTTTTTATTATTCTGATTTATTTTCTACTGTAAAGTGGAAATCTATGAATGAATTGATTATTACAGGTAAGGCAAAAGAAGTAGAAATATGCATTACAGTCAATGAATGTAAAATTACATTTACGAATCTTACCAATTACCAAAAATCCCCTTATTTTGAAATGATGAGAGCGGATACCTCCGAGGCTGACAGACAAAAAGCACATCAGGATTGGCTACATTCTATACCGCCTTCCCATCGTGCCTTAATTACAAATGAACCCAATTAGAAAAAGAAGCTAACAATAGAAAGTTTTCTTTGGCAACTAAAAATCAAAACAACAAAGCCACTCAATGAGTGGCTTTGTTATTTTACGAAGCAAAAACTTTTTTAGCTTTTTGGGATTGCAGAAAAGCATCCAACATAGCAAAAACATGTCCTTTATCTTCGGGATTAAGTTTTTGAAGATCAAGAATTTTATTGATTACATTTTTTTCCAGGAGCAGGTCAGAATTACCGACTAAATAATCCAGGGATATTTCCAGTGCTTTGGCGATGGCTGCGGCCATCTCAATGGAAGGTTTTACTTCGTCTCGTTCATAGCGGCCGATGACGGCACAGTGCACGTTTAAGTTTTTGGCCAGTTCGCCCTGGCTCATTTTATTATTTCAATTGATAAATAAAAACCTATAATTTTAAGAGATAAAAAAATGTTCTTTGATGTGCAGGGCTTAATTGGGGACAGGTTTGTGGAAGTTGCGAAAATGGTATGGTAGTTATTATCCGTTTGGGTTAACCATGGCGGGGATCTCTTCTAAGGCGGCGGGGAAATTAGAGAACAAATACAAGTTCACAGGCAAGGAA
>JANXTG010000147.1 GCA_025352525.1 Ferruginibacter sp. | reverse complement strand
AGTAGTGTAAAACGTTTTATGGGTAGAAGATTCGATGAGGTTACTGAAGAAAGTACACACTGGAGTTATAAAGTTGTAAAAGGTGACAATAATACTGTAAGAATCGATATAGATGGCAGAATGTACACACCACAAGAAGTTAGTGCAATGGTGTTGCAGAAAATGAAAAAAACTGCCGAAGATTATCTTGGTACAGAAGTTACAGAAGCAGTTATTACTGTGCCGGCATATTTTAATGATGCACAAAGACAGGCAACTAAAGAAGCCGGTGAAATTGCCGGTTTAACCGTTCGTAGAATTGTAAACGAGCCAACAGCTGCAGCACTTGCTTATGGTTTAGATAAAAAAGGTCAGGATCAAAAAATAGCTGTATTTGACCTTGGGGGTGGAACTTTTGATATATCAGTTCTTGAGTTAGGTGATGGTGTTTTTGAAGTAAAATCTACAAATGGTGATACGCACCTGGGTGGAGATGATTTTGATAAAGTGATAATGGATTGGTTGGCAGATGAGTTTAAAGCTGACGAAGCCATTGACTTACGCAAAGATCCGATGGCATTGCAGCGTTTAAAAGAAGCGGCAGAAAAAGCAAAAGTTGAATTATCCAGCAGTACAGAAACAGAAATCAATTTGCCTTACGTAACGGCAGTTGATGGAGTCCCTAAGCATTTGGTAAAAAAACTAACACGAGCTAAGTTTGAATCTTTGGCAGATAATTTATTCGACCGTTGTTTAAAACCGTGTGAAGCCGCATTAAAAGATGCAGGAATGTCTGTTTCTCAAATTGACGAAGTAATATTGGTAGGTGGAAGTTCACGTATACCAAAAGTGCAAGAAATAGTTGAAAAATTCTTTGGTAAAAAAGCAAATAGGAGCGTAAATCCTGATGAAGTAGTGGCAATTGGTGCAGCTATACAGGGTGCAGTTTTAAGTGGCGATATTAAAGATGTTTTATTGTTAGATGTTACACCACTTAGCCTTGGTATTGAAACAATGGGTGGTGTAATGACAAGGTTAATTGAAAGCAACACTACAATTCCTACAAAAAAGTCAGAGACTTTTAGTACAGCTGCTGATAACCAGCCTGGTGTAGAAATACATGTATTACAAGGTGAAAGACCAATGAGTTCGCAAAATAAAAGCTTGGGTAAATTTAACCTTGCAGATATTCCGCCTGCACCACGTGGTGTACCACAAATTGAAGTAACTTTTGATATTGATGCAAATGGTATTTTACATGTAAGCGCAAAAGATAAGGGTACAGGAAAAGAACAAAAGATTAAGATTGAAGCAGGTAGTGGTTTAAGCAAAGAAGAGATTGAAAAAATGAAAAACGAAGCCAAAGCCAACGAAGCCGGTGACAAATTGGAAAGAGAAAAAGTTGATAAAGTAAATCAGGCAGATAGCTTAATCTTTCAGACTGAAAAACAACTGAAGGAATATGGTGAAAAAATTCCTGCAGAGAAAAAAGCTCCGATTGAAGCCGCTCTTGAGAAACTAAAAGCTGCACACAAATCTCAGGATTTAGCCCAAATTGATACAGCTACTACTGAAATGAATGCTGCGTGGGCAACTGCAAGCGAAGATATGTATAAGGATACGCAGGCAGGTGCACAACCTGGCGCTGATCAACCACAAAATGGCCAACAACCACAAAACGGTACAGATTCAGAAAATGTTACAGATGCAGAATTTGAAGAAGTGAAGTAATAAAAAATAGAACTCTTAAAACGCCATACAATTTGTATGGCGTTTTTTTATTAATAAATTGGATATTTTTTTCGAGGGAAAATAAAAAACCCTGCTATGAAGCAGGGCAATATGAAAGAAATAATAAAATATTAGATAAGGTCCAATGCTAATGCAAAAAAGGTGACATTAAAAGGCAAAATAAGAGAACAATAACCTCCACCAACAGCGTAAACACCAAAAAATGCACCGATCGATATTAAAAAAAGTATCCAATAAATTCCTTTAGATTTCTTTGCTGTTTCCATTTGTAAATATTTTTTGCAAATATAAAACCAGAATAGATATAAAGCTGTATTTTATTAAGAAATTTTCATGCTATTGTTGATGCAGATAATGCATACATTGTAAAAAAATAATTAATGCAGTTTTATTTTACAACAGCCTATACTTCAAAACCGGGAGAATCAGTTTTCGTTACATTTTATCAAGAAAAAGAAATTTTTTTATTGTCTTTCCCGCTAAATTATCTAGATGGAAATACATGGCAAGGAAGTGTTTTTTTAGATCCAAAAAAAATACCAAAAAAAATCACATATCAAATTTCTGTCAAGAATGAAAAATCTCCGGAAAATATTATTTTTTTATACAACAAAACCATAAGCTTAAAAAAAAATAAATCCAGTTCCATAGAAATAATAAACAGAAAAAAAATATCAGATTCTGTAATTAACGTAAGAAAATCAAAACCATTTAAAAAAGTCTTTAGTCCGGTTAATACCAATTCTTCAAAATCATGCAGCAATAAAAAAGCAACCCATATTTTTAAGGTTATTTACCCAATGCTACAGGAAAATATATTTATTTGTCTAACGGGAAATGCAAAAAAACTTAATCTCTTTAATAATGAACATCCGATTATTTTTAAAAAGAAAAAAAGTAATAAAAGTATTCTGAGATGTAATTTTTCAAAAGAAACTTATCCTATCGAATATAAAATCGCATTTTATGATATTCAGAAAAAATGCATTGTTGACTATGAATCAGGCTCAAATAATATCATTCAACAACCTCTCGAAGCCGAAAGTGTAAGTATTATAAATGTTGAGCCAGATTGTAAGAATTATTTGTGGAAAGGTGCCGGCATTAATATCCCGGTGTTTAGCCTACGAACCAACAACACATGGGGTTGCGGAGATTTTACCAGCATTAAACCCTTTGTCGATTATGCAGCTTCACTAGGTTTAAAAATGATTCAACTCTTGCCTGTAAATGATACCGTAGCAACTTTTACTGATAAAGATTCTTATCCTTATTCCGCCATTTCTTCCTTTGCATTAAACCCATTATATTTAAATGTTGAACAAATAATAAGTGCTACTCCAATTACTATTTCAACAAACGAAGAAACGGAGATTCGCAGACTAAATAGTCTTCCTTATTGCGATTTTTCAGCTACAGTAAATCTTAAACTTTCTATTTTAAAAAAACTACTTCAAAGTGTAACTACAGACTTTTTAAAGGAAAAAGAATGGCACATCTTTTTTGAAAATAACTTTGAATGGCTTATTCCTTATGCTGCTTTTTGTGTTTTAAGAGATAAATTTAAATCCGTTAACTCTGGTGATTGGGAAGAATATGCACTATATGATATTGATAGAATATCGTCTTTTGTAGAACCGACAAATGATCACTTTAAAGATATTTTGTTTTGGTATTTTGTGCAATACCGGTTGCACTTGCAATTAAAAAATGCAAGTGAGTACGCTCATAAAAATAAGATTGTTTTAAAAGCAGATCTGCCTAT
>JANXTG010000111.1 GCA_025352525.1 Ferruginibacter sp. | reverse complement strand
TAAAAAATTTCTGCACGGGAGTTGGGAGCTGTACCAAGCCAAACTGTTTGTTGTGTTTGTTTAAAATACCAAATCAACATTATTGAATGCAGTTTTTTGCCTATTCCCATTTCTGCATATGCGGGTGTAACAAACAACGCCCAAATATTATTTTCTTGTAAATCTACAATGGCAAAACCCACAACATTATTGTTCACTTCACAAATCCAGCCTTTTCCCCTTACCGAAATAAAATCATCGCAATCAGCATCCGTAACTAATGCAGGATCACTTAATTGATTTTCATTTACGGAGTTGCGCACAATTTGTATCTGCTTAATATCACTCTTACCAGCTTCCCTAAAATACATTGCAAAGTATTAAAAACATATTATTAAACTATTTTAACCAAAAAACATCTTCTGTATTATTCTAAACTTCTATTAATTACATAACAAATAATTACCGGATTATTGGCCGGTATCTTTTGTATTTCTCTGCAATTCCGGAACAGTAATTAATTGCAGACTATTAATATTTTTTACCAGAGAGAAAGATTTTAAAAGTTTTTGCACAAAAAATAATTCATCATTCATAGTTGCCCTTTGTATTAAATCTCATATATTTTGTATTACAACTATACTAATACCCTTCTTCTTCATTATGAAAAACCCTTTTCATTTTTAACTTTCCAACAGGCGCTACAATCAAAGGAAATTTCTCAACAGCTACGTTGCTTTGTTCAAGCCCAAAACCTCTCTCTTCACTAAGAGATAACTCCTTTATCCAGAAATAGCCTTTCATAATCAGCTTTTCAAAAAATGGTAACTCGTTATCCTGACTAAGGAATTTTTCCAGTACAATAAACTGGAAATCGCCCACCATATTGTTTCTCTGCTGGCTTTCGTAGCGGCTGGTAATATTTACTTCGCGGTTTAGTACAAGATCTTCCACCACTTTTTTAAACATCAGGTTTATGCGTGGGGCTATTCTAAAACCAAGTCTAAATTCAACCCTAATTATATCGTTGGGAATAATATGCGTAACAGAGTATTCATTTGTGTAAGGTTCATCTAATGTATCAACATGTACAAACCAGTAAATATCTGCACGTTTAGGCTTGCCGCTTAGAATACTGTACATTATTTTATGCTCAATCTCTTTAGGATTATCTGCACTTGTAAGGTAAACTAGGTGCGTTGCATATTTTGGTACAGTTGTGTCGTTGCTTAATTCTTCAAGCTTTGGTACATATTCATCTACCCTTACAAATTCAACATAACGGTTTTTAATTTTACGTGCCCTGTACCAAATGTACATTATACCAAAAAGTAAACCTGCAACAACCAAAGCCACATAACCACCATGTGTAAACTTATTTAAATTGGCAATTAAAAAACTTATTTCAATGATAAGAAAGACAAGCAGGAAAAGATAAATTAGGTATTGGTTTACTCTTCTGCTTACCATATAATTTGCCATTAGAATTGTAGTTGCCAGCATACACAATGTAATGGCCAAGCCATACGCAGCACCCATTGCGCCCGATGTTTGAAAATATAAAACAACAGCGGAACAGCCAATAAACAGTAAAGTATTGATACCCGGTATATACAATTGTCCTTTAGCTTCTGATGGATAATTAATTTTCATGCGTGGCCAAAGATTTAAGCGGATAGCCTCACTAATTAAAGTAAACGATCCGCTTATTAAAGCCTGGCTGGCAATAATAGCAGCGATAGTTGCAATCACAATTCCTATAGTAAGAAACCAGTCAGGCATTAGCCCATAAAAAGGGTTGCTCATAATAACAGCCGTGGGGTGTTCGGCCATAAATAGCTTGTTTTCCAGCAGTTCTTTTGTTGCAAAAACAGTTCCTTTAAAATTGTGCAGCAGGTATGAGCCCTGACCAAGATAATTTAGAATTAAGGCAGACTTTACAAATACCCAGCTGTAACGAATATTGGCTCTCCCGCAATGTCCAAGATCGCTGTATAAAGCTTCAGCACCTGTTGTACATAAAAATACGGCTCCCAAAAGAAGAAACCCTTTTGGGTATTGTGTGAGCAGTTTAATAGCAAAATAAGGATTGAATGCTTTTAGAATCTCCAAATCATCAGTTATGTGAGCAAAGCCTAGTACTGCCAGCATAGCAAACCAAAGTATCATAACAGGCCCGAATAATTTACCGATAGAATTGGTACCAAACTGCTGCATAAAAAACAATACAGAAAGTATAGCAAGTACAATAATAATAATCGTTTTTAATTCAATACCATGTAGAAGTGGTAAATTATCTAACCCTTCCACCGCAGCTGTAACAGTAATGGGAGGTGTTATCATACCATCGGCTAATAAGGCTGCCCCGCCTATCATTGCAGGTAAAACAAGCCATTTTTTTTGCCGCCTTACTAAGGTGTATAATGAAAAAATTCCCCCCTCACCTTTGTTATCTGCCTGTAAAGTAAGTATGACATACTTGACGGTTGTCTGCAACGTAAGGGTCCAAATAATACAGGAGAGCCCGCCAATAATCAGCAAGTCATCTATAACCTTACCATTTATAATTTCACTAAAAACATATAGAGGGGAAGTACCAATATCTCCGTAGATGATACCTAGTGCAATAATAATACCTGCTGCCGAGACTTTGTTAAACTGTTTGGACACGAACTAAGTTTTAATTTCTTTTTATTGAAATCAAACAAATTTATAAGGAAAAGTTTTACAAACAATATAAAAAAATCCCCAATTTTTAGTCCAAAAAGAGGGGATTTTAGGGTAATTACGTTAGTAAAAAAATATTAATCTTCAGCAAAAGGCATTAATTGTTTTGTATTTCTTTTTAACCCTAATTCCTGTATTGGCTGATAAACCAATGGAATCTGTTCTACTACCACATCACTTTTCTCCAAACCAAAAGCCTTTTCATCACTTAGACCCATATCTTTTAACAGAAAATACGATTTTAAAAGAAGACCTTCTCTTATGGCAAAATCATTTTCAATGGAGAGAAATTTTTCTATTACAACAAATTTAAAGTCGGGCTCGGCATTATATTTTGTAGATCCGTCAGGCCTTATATGCAGATTGAGTTCTTTATTTTTTACCAGATCCTGTACAATTTGTTTAAAATATAACTCAGTTTTGGGCTGTATCCTAAAACCAATATTTATATTTATTTTCATTACTTTATCATCCATCAGTTCAGACACATCATAACTCATTGTATATGGTTCCCCAGTTCTGTTAAGGTGTACAAACCAATACACATCTGCCCTTTTTGGGTTTTTTGCAAAGATAGATTTTATTATTTTTTCTTCAATTTGCGTTTTGTTGTTGGCCTTAGATAAATAAATTAAGTGGGTAGAAAATTTTGGAATATCATCATCTGTGCTAAGTTCTAACAGCTGTGCTGTATATTTTCCAATATCTACAAATTTCATAAAACGGTTGTTTATTTTACGAGCATAATACCACACATACATTGTCATAAAAATAAAAAGTTCAAAAAACAGAAACATCCAGCGTTCTTTTATTTTTGCCACGTTTGCAACAAAAAAAGAGCCTTCAATTATTGCAAATAAACCTATGATAATAATTACATAAACCTGTTTCCATTTAAGTTTAAAAAGTAAAAAATAATTGAGCAAAATGGTAGTCATTATCATGGCTATTACAATTGAAAAGCCATAAGCCGCTTCCATGCTGGAGGAAGTTTTAAAATAAATAACCATTAGCACGCACCCCAACCATAAAATTGTATTTACACTTGGAATATAAATCTGCCCTTTTGTATTGCTTGGCTGGCGCACAGTTACCCTTGGCCAAAAATTTAAATTCATGGCTTCGCTTACCAGCGTAAACGATCCACTAATAAGAGCTTGAGAAGCAATAATGGTGGCAGCAGTAGCAATAATAATGCTTGGTAATAAAAACCAATGAGGCATCATTTCAAAAAACGGGTTCATCTCCTGCGATGTAATTTTTGTAACCGGATTCACAATTTTTAAAAAGGAAGCAGGCTGATGCATAACCCAAGCAGCCTGTCCCATATAATTTATAACCAAACTTAACTTTACAAATATCCATGTAATCCGAATATTTTTTATACCACAATGACCAAGATCAGAGTACAACGCTTCTGCACCTGTTGTACATAAAAAAACAGCGCCAAGCAACCAGAAACCTTCTTTATAATTAACCAATAACTGGTATCCGTAATAGGGATTAAATGCCTTTAAAACCCCAGGATATTTAATTATTTCTGCACCCCCAACAATAAGCAGCATACTGAACCAAACAACCATTATGGGCCCAAAAGCCTTACCAATTATTTGTGTACCAAACCGTTGAAAAAAGAACAATACAGAAATTATAGTAATTACAATTCCAATCGTTAATCCGTTACCGGGCACAATAATTTTTTCCATACCGGATACTGAATTTAACCCTTCAATAGCTGATGACACTGAGATTGGTGGGGTAATAATACCATCTGCCAAAAGTGTAGTAGCGCCCAATATGGTAGGTATTACCAAGTATTTACTATACCTACGTACGATGGCATACAATGAAAAAACGCCTCCTTCTCCCTGGTTATCTGCCCGCAGGGTAAGCCATACATATTTTATGGTAGTCTGAAAAAGTAATGTCCAAAACACGAGGGATACGCCTCCGTAAACCAACGTTTCGTTAATCTCCCGTTCACCAACAATTGCTTTTAGAACGTACAGTGGGCTTGTACCAATATCTCCGTAAATAATGCCTAATGCAATAAGCAAAGTGGCAGCAGTAATTTTCGAAGATGGTTTTGTAAGTAATTGCATATTTATGTAAAAATTGCATTTAAAGACAAAACACAACGACAAAGTAATTAGCCTTTAAACTGTAAAATTGTAAATGAGTTGCAAATGTATAAGGAAAAGCGTTATATAAAGAAGAAACTAATATCTACTTTGGAAAGCTTTTAATAGTTATTTTTAGATTTACGAATTAGAAAAAAATGGACCTTGCCACACAGGATATTATCTTAGAAAATGAAAGCGTACAGTTGCGCCGTATTCAAACAGATGATTATCAATACCTGGAAAAATTTGTTCTTTTTGAACCCGAGATATGGCAATTTTCTTTGGTGTCTTTAACAGGTACAAAAGAGTTAAAACTATATATTTATACAGCTTTAAAACTTTATGCCCAGGGAACGACATATCCATTTATTATTTTTGATAAACAAACACAGCAATATGCCGGCTGTACACGCTTTTATGATATACAGACAACAAACAAAACGCTTCACCTTGGATATACATGGTATGGTAAAAATTTTCAGGGAACGGGGCTAAATAAAAACTGCAAGTTTTTAATGCTTCAATTTGCTTTTGAAAAACTGCAAATGGAAAGAGTTGAATTTAAAGCCGATAACCGAAATAAAAAAAGCATAGCTGCATTAAAAAGTATTGGGTGCACCCAAGAAGGAATTTTAAGAAGCCATTTACTTTTATCTAACGGCGAAAGAAGAGACAGTATTGTATTAAGCATTTTAAAAAAAGAATGGAGTAATGGGTTAAAAGAAAATCTTATTAAAAAGATTAGTCTCTGTAACAAATAGCCGGTATAATTTGTAAGGCATTTACAACACATTCATTTTGGGGCTGTGTTTTTTTACAGCTATGTTCATTATTTGGCCGGCCTTAGTCACTGTACCGTGTGCCGCAAAAGAGCGGCACACACCACTCCATCCGCCGCAGCCCTTAAGCATTTATTAAGGATTGACAGGTTGAGCTTTTAGAAGTCGCTTAAGCAAATTAATCTTTACCATTCTTCTTCAATACATTACTTCTAACGCAAAGCAATTAATAGAGGATTGTAAATTATCAAAAAGATTTTTCCATGCCACACAGAAAACCTCTAAAAAAATCTTCACATCTTTTCCCTAGTAATAATAGCAAGTTTTTTATTTTTTTGTTTTGTTTTGAGGTGGTATTTGTAACGAATAACACTTGCGGCAACTAAAATAATAAGACATAGTTCTGATAATAATTTTTCTGCATCTAATAACATAAGTGGTCGGTCTTTAAGTTCGGGATCCATTACAATACCGTGAACAATAAATAAAAGGAGTGTACCATAAGAAATGAGATGAATGTTTTTCCAAATTCTAAAACTCATTTTTTTCTTTACTAATTTTTGGGTTGTTATTATAACGGTAATAATGGCAAACATGGAAAGTGTTCCAAATGCAACAAATAATTTTTGATGTGGTGCATTTATCGGAAAAATAATATCAATAAATTTAAATTTAGTTGCCGGTGCCATGAGTAAAAGTGTTGGATGCAAAAGCACCAACAACAAAACGATGTAAGCTGTCCAATTATGTAAATTATAAATATTGATTTGTTTAATACGGTCCGGCAAGTGTATCCAATAAACATGTTTTTTGTAAGCAGTACTGAGCATCATACCCAAAAGAATATTTAAAGTTAAAAGCCCTGTTGCAATTAATCCCATGTAAGCAGATAGCTGAAGAAATGGAAAGTCTTCCATGAAGAAACTTGATAATTAAATTAAATAAATGCAAGATTACTATAACAACATTTTTAGCCGTTGAAATGCTTGCCGTAAATTACTTTTTTTTGTTTGGTATATCTTCTTTGTTTGTATTTTGGTGAGGAGATATTAATAATGAAAATTAATCCATGTGAGTTGGTTTGGGCTGTAACCACAGTTTTATAAAATTAAGAAAAAAAAGATTTTTTGCATTGCGGTACAAAAAATCAACCTACTAAACCTTAACTTTCATTTTTGCATCAACAAATAAAATAAAAAAAATTGCTTAGCGTTTGTTGCTTGCTGATTGAATAAGTCGGTCTAAACGAAGGCGAAAAAGTTTACCTAACTTACATTATCAACTCAATAGTTAGTTTAATAAATTAATTAAAGGCAACCAGATTTAACTAAAATTAAATATTCTTTTTAAAACTTAAATAATGAATTTAAACCCTGCACACTGGCATTTATTAGTTAATCACCTACCCATCATAGGAAGTATAATTGGCCTGTTTATATTAGGTTATGGAATTTTGAGCAAAGCAGAAGTTATAGTAAAAATGTCCTATTGGTTATTTATTGTGCTGGCTGTATTTGCAGTTATAGCAAAGCAAACCGGCGAGCAGGCTGAAGGATTTATAATGAGTGCAAAGCTTGCAGACGACACGCTTATTGAACCTCATGCACAGGCAGCTGATTTTGCACAGTGGGCAATGATTATATTAGGACTCATGGCACTCTCAGCTCTCTTTATAAACCGTTTGAAAACCCTAAAAATTATGCCCTTAATAATACTTATTACAGCTTTAGTAGCTGCGGGGCTTATGGGTTGGACAGGTTTTTTAGGAGGAGAAATTATGCACAAAGAAATAAGGATTACTAAATAAAATAAAAGCAGTTTTAATAAAATTTTTCAGACATTTTTTAAAAAGTTTCTAGCATACATACTATTTTAAAATATTAAATAGTCTGATACTTTCTTTAGAGATTTAGTAATAAATTAATTTTTTATATAGACCGATTTTAGAACAATTCATTGCGAGTTATCTAATTTGTCATTTTGTATTTTCTTTCCAATTAATACTTTTACCACACCTCTTTTCAATTTATAAGACAACTCCTAACACTTAAATTGTTTTCCGCTAAATAACAATTAAATTTTAACTGAGAGCATAAGGGTATTATTCTAAAAAAAACCTTTAAATCACAATTATATCATAACAATATAAACAGCTTTAATCTTTTTAATTTTAAAGAGTCCATACTTTATAAAAATTATGTATGAAAAAAATATTTAAATACTTTATTGTTTTATCAATTGTTTTATGTGCAACAAATTACACACAGGCACAGATAAGCGTTGGAATATCTATTAGAACAGCACCTCCAGCATTACCAATATATACACAGAGGTATTGCCCCGGTGATGGGTATATGTGGACACCAGGTTATTGGGCTTACAATGATGATGACTATTATTGGGTTCCCGATACTTGGTTACTTCCCCCACAATTTGGTTTTTTATGGACACCAGGTTATTGGGGGTTTGCAGATGGATTTTATGGTTGGAATCAGGGTTATTGGGGTAGGCATATTGGGTATTACGGAGGAATTAATTATGGATGTGGTTATGCTGGCAGTGGCTATGGGGGTGGAATGTGGCGAGGTAACGTTTTCCGAAACAATACGGCTGTTAACAATATAAATACAACAATCATTCACAATACTTATGTAAATAATACTGTCATTAACAATAACACTACTGTAAATAATAACCAGACAAGTTTTAATGGTCAAGGCGGCGTAACCACTAAGCCAACGCAGCGTGAACAGCTTGCTTTAAGAGAGTCACATTTAAAACCAACCACATCTCAGTTATCAAATGAATCTTCTGCTCGAGCTAACAAAAATCAGTTTGTTTCAGTAAATCATGGTCATCCTGAAAAATTTGCTGAAGTTTCAACAACGAATAATCTTACAGCAAATCTTAAGAATGATAATACCCAAAAGTCGGTTGGTTTAAATCAACAACAAACGAACAAAGCTGATAATATTAACAGAGCTGCACCTAAAAACATTCAAAATCAAAACAAACTTTTGAGTGTAAATCAAAATGTAGTTGAAAATCTGCAAAAAAATGCAAATAACCAAAGAAGACAATTTCAGTCTCATCAAATGGATGTGAGAAATCAGCAGGAAAATATCAATCATCAAAAAAGCCAACAACATTTCAAGCAACAGCAGATGAAAAATCAGCAAATAAATGTTCAACATCATCAACAAATGCAATCTTGGGGAAACAAAGAAAATGGAAATAGCAGGGGAAATGGAAATGACAGAAGAAAAACAAAAGAAAAATAATGTAGATAAAAAAGTGTAGATCTAACTTAATTTTGCTTTAGAAACAACTAAAAAAATTCTCTTAAATATTACTATAGGGAGATCGAAAAAGCAAATATGACTGTTCATCTTAATGTAATTATTAATGTATAAAAGCACCATTTTTAATGGTGCTTTTATACATTAAGGCAGTATTGATCTTGAGAGAAATATACATTAATCCATTGCACATCCAATGGGCGCACCGGGCGGTAATATTTCAGGAACAAATGGTTTGCCTTCTAAGCGGTTTTTAATTCTTTCCACTGTTAGTAATAAATAACCTTGGTTGATGGCATTTGCCAGAGGCAATTGTTTAACTGCATACATTTTGATATCATCTATTGCTTTTGTTATTGCAGCATTAGCTGCAAAAGATATATCTGCATTTAAAGAAACGCCCAGCAAATAAGTGAGTAATAATTGTTCATTCTGTTGAAGTATTAAACCTTGCAAACCCTTTAAGCGTGGTGCTCTCCAGGTTCTATCCATTAAAATTTTCATCATTTCATCAATACCCAACCCATCATTTTCCGCCTGGTACTGTACCATTCTATTTAAGCGTGCCGGATTAAATAACAACGATAATGGAAAATCAGCAGCACTTTCTGCTGCGGTCAATGGATCAAAAGCAAGACCTGTTCTACGATTAAATAATTCTTTTGTATAACTATAATTGGCAGGTCGTGGTGGTATTAATTTAATAATGCTTTCAGGCAAAGCCAACAACTTTGGCTCAATACAATCAACAACTGCATTTAAGGCATTTAACTGTTCCAGTTTTGTAAGCGGACGGGTTATCATTTGCCCATCACCTTTTAATGCGTACGAATAATTTAAACCGCCAACCTGCTTTGCAACGGCTTCAACCTGATAACGGTGAAACAAATAAATGGGTACCAATACGTCTTCCAACATAGCCATTGGTATTCCATTGCGAATATTGTTTAAACCAAATTGTGCCAATGCTTTTTCACGCACTTTTAATACATCTTTTAAACCACTAACAGCATCTTTACCCACATCCCATAAATGTGCAGCAGGATGCAGACCTGCGGGGTCTCTTGCATCTCTGTCTGATATAAACGTTAACCCGTTTTTACCTGCATCTGTAATAATTTTATTTAATGCATTTGCTTCGTCAGTACCTAAAGAGAAATCTGCATAACCATAATTTATAGATATCTTATCCCAATCGCCAATTTGATTTGTGTAAGCATTATCGAGATCAATTTCTCCTTTGTTATTTACTGTAACAACCGGAGACGGATAATCCATTACACTTGCCCTGCCCTGTGTGCTTGCAATATAATTGTGCATGAGCCCAAGCGTGTGACCGATTTCGTGAGCGGCCAATTGTTTTAATCGCTGTAAACTCATCTGCAACATTTTATTATCTGCCGGCATGCCATTTTCAAAAGGGGCTAATAATCCCTGCGCTATTAAATAATCCTGTCTCACACGCAATGAACCCAAGGTTACATTACCTTTTATTATTTCTCCTGTTCGTGGGTCTACAATTGATGCACCGTAAGACCATCCTCTTGTTGAGCGATGAACCCAGTTTACCATGTTGAATCTTATGTCCATCGGATCAGCACCTTCGGGTAACAGTTTTATCTGGAAAGCATTTTTATAACCTGCAGTTTCAAAGGCCTGGTTCCACCATTGTGCACCTTCTAAAAGTGCACTGCGTATTGGCTCCGGCGTACCGTTATCCAGATAATAAATGATCGGTTTTACAGCTTCGCTTATTGCCGCGGCAGGATCTTTTTTTTGCAACCGATGGCGTGTAATAAACATTTTATTAATAGGTTCGGTAACAGGTGTACTGTAATCAAAATAGGTGATGGCATTGTAACCGGAACGTGCATCAAATTCCCGTGGCTTGTAATTATTATCCGGTAATTCAATAAAAGAATGGTGGATGCGTAAAGTAATTGCTTCTGAAATCGGTGCAACGGTGGAAACTATATTATTATTCTTAGCATCTTTGGAAACGTATGTTATGCTGGTTTCAAATTCTGAATTTAAAGAGAAATTTTTTGTGCGCTGCATGTACATAGCAGACCTGGAAAGATCAATACTATAATTCCCCTGTTTGTAATTTTGTAATTGATTAGAAACCTGTAATGCATCTCTCATTAAAAATGCCGTAGCATCAACTAATACTGCTTCTTTTGTTTCTGCATCGGCTGTAAACCCCCATAATGTTGACTGGGCAAAAGATTGTTCAACCGCTCTTTTTTCTGCCACATCATTTGTAATTGCACGATAATCGTAATTAGGCTGAACCATCAATATTTTATTACCTACACGGATAAATTTTATGATGGATGTTGCTCCTAATTTTCCACGATCCAAACCAATGTCATTTGATCCTAAACCCGCCGGCAAAGAAGTCTGGTACAATAATTCAGAATCAAGCCTGTTTATTTCCATCCATATTTTACCTGCATTTGCATCCCAATAAAATTTTATGAAACCAGGATATGCAATAAAGTTTTTTGTTTTTTCTTCAATAGAGGGAAGCGTTTGTGACTTTGCAAAAAAAGGAATACATAAAAAAAGCAGCAGTAGTTTTTTCATTAAAATAGTTTTTTATAAAACTTAATTAAATAGTTTTTATGATAATACGGTTTATATAACTCAATGGTAGTTTTGTTTAATCATTTACTTTTTTACTTGTTGCAGCCAAATCTTATTGATGATTTAATTTGATTTCTCCAATACATATTTTCGCTGCTAAATCGCAATGCAATGTTATAGAATCAAACAGCGTAATTTCAGCAATATCTTTCTGGCTGATTAATAATTTAATTTCTGTACAGCCTAAAATAACGCCTTCCGCACCTTTATCAGACAAATTTTTAATTGCCTGAATCATGTATTCTTTTGATGCCGGCAGGAATATATTTTTTGTCAACTCTTTAAATATTATTCTATTTATTTCCTTCTTTTCATCTTCATTTGGATTGATTATCTCTACACCAAATTCTTTATAAGCATTCGCAAAAAATGGATCATTCATAACTGCATAAGTTCCCAACATTCCGATTTTGGATTTACCGTCTTTAATGATTTCTTTTGAAACAGTCTCAAAAATATCAATAAAAGGAATTGTAATTGCTTCTTTAAATTTATCCCGAATGTATTTGTTGCAAGAAACAAACAGTCAGCTCCTGCAGCTTCTATGCGCTTTGCTTTTTCAAATAAATATTCCCCTGCTTCTTCCCAATTTTCTGTACGTACAAATCGTTCAATATTACCAAAATTTACGCTGACAATAACCATTTCAGCAATGTTAAGTCCGCCTAAAGTTTCTCTTACATTATTATTTATCAGATTATAATATTCACCTGTTGCAATTGAGCTCATTCCACTTAAAATTCCAATTGTTTTTAAATCTGTTAAATTCATTTTAAAATTATTTTATAATTTAGGTTTTTATAAAAGTTGTTTTACAACTACAGGAATTAGATTTAGTGCAACTATTAATATTTCCAAACTAAATTACTGGATTTTTGTAAAGGGATACTGAATTGTTTTACAGTGAAGATTATGTTAGATATCTGCTGTAAAATTTTTAAAACTATAATTTACAAAAGGCATAAAATTATCTCTCAGAATTGAGATGCATATACAAATAACTTAAAGAATTTTCTCCTTAAAAGACTAAAAGAAAAAAGTTAAATAAAGCAAGCTTTCTCCCAACACGCCTAACTTTAGTACATGCTTTATTATGTATTGGTTTTTATTTCTTCTTTACTTGTAGATCTGATCCCTTTTATCGGACCCCCCGCTTGGTCTGTAATGGTATTTTTCCAGATTAAATTTAACCTAAATATTTGGCTTGTTTTGGTTGTAGGAGTAATGGGTTCTGCACTTGGCCGATATTTAATGACTTTATATATACCAAAACTTACCTCAAAGGTTATTAATGAAAAGAAAGATGCTGAGCTTAAATTTTTGGGCGAAAAACTGAGCGGCGAAAAATGGAAAATTCCTCTCATCGTTTTTATTTATACATTGATTCCGATGCCAACAACACCTTTGTTTACCGCCATAGCCATGGCCAAAATAAAAACCATGGTTGTTATCCCGCCTTTCTTTGTAGGTAAATTTATAAGTGATATGGTAATGGTTTATTTGGGGAAATATGCTGCAGAAAATACTATTGATATAATGCACGGACTTATTTCATGGAAGGCAATTTTAGGTTTGGTATTCGGGCTTATTTTAATATCCGCTGTATTGTTCATTGATTGGTACACACTGTTACTAAAAAAGAAATTAAAACTTAATTTCAGCATTTGGAAATAGTTTTATTTCTTAGCAACATCTTTCTCTTTACATTCTATTGGAGTTTTTAGAATGCGGCGCACGTAAAGAGGCAGGACAATATTAACCACACCTGCAGGGAGAAAAGACCAAGCGTATATTTCATTTAAAAGTCTTTGGAGACGGCTTTGCAAAGCTCGCTTTATTTCTTACTTACAAATAGCCCAAACACAAAAACCGATCCTCATTTCTGATATAATGTGATTTAAATAATATACAGATTTTATAAAATAGTGGATCAGCCACATTCCTGCCGAAACTCTCCCGAGTGTTTAATATTAAAATTAATAAAGGCAAAATATGAATGAGTACCCCTGAGGCAAAAGCAGGTAATAGTAACAACTAATAAATAAATTATCCTTCATTAAAATGTAAATATTTGCAATATGTATAAATCCAGAACCTTGCTGTTAAATAAATAATTTTTTATAAAACAATTACAGATATATAACGATATTTTTTGCCTTGGGAACAACCTTTATTTGCGCCCTTAATTAATTACAAAACCTGCATATTAATAAGGCGATAAACTTTTATATACAAAGAATTTTTCTTCTGCTTAAGCAATTTTACCGAACATAAGATCCGGCATTCATATCTATCGATGTTCCGGTTGCATGGTCTGCCAACCCACTACAAAGTAAGGTCACCATCGGTGCAATATCTTCAGGAGTGGTAAGTTCATTCAGCGCAATGTCATTTAACGCAAAGTCTTCACCGTATTCTTCCAAAATTGCATTGGCCATATCTGTCCTTGTAAATCCTGGAGCTATTAAAAATGCTTTTATTCCCTGTTTTCCGTAGTGTCGGGCAATAGATCGGGTGAGGCTTACGATTGCTCCTTTAGAAGCGGCATAAGCAATATAGTCTGTAGTATCTCCCCTAAAAGCTGCACGAGATGATATGTTTACGATTCTACCATTCTGCTGCGTTTTAGCATGTTCTATAAACTCTTTGCATAAAATTCCCACAGCTCTGGTGTTTACAGCAAAAGTTTGTTCCCATATTTTTAACCATTCATTCGTTGGCAATGAATCGGCTGCACTTGGCGAAATACCCGCATTATTTACCAACGCAGATATAGGACCATATTTTTCTACAAGACTTGGTATAAAGCCACTCACGGCGACTGCATCAGCAAGATCACATGCAGCTGTAAAACTTATATTTTCCAGTTCATTCTTCAATTTTTCAGCCTCCAACCTGTTGCTATTATAGTGGATAATCACTTCTGCACCTGATTGAGAAAGTTGCTTTGCAATCGCTCTTCCAATACCTCGGGAAGCGCCTGTAACTAATATTCTTTGATTTTTAAGGGAGATATTCATAGGTTAAAAATAACGGGAAATTATCTTTAAATAAAAATAAAATGCAAGCTGATATATAAAAGGTAACCCGCTTGTGTTTAAATATTTTTAGCGAAAGATTAGTAGTAGCTAATAGATAGACTTGGAGAAGTGAAACAGGTCTAATTGAAAACTCGGCTCGTCGGACTCTAAGCCTCAGGTTTTTATTAAGGGATTAGTTACCTACTTCAAAAATAAACAAAACTTTTCTCCCCATTTCTACTTTTTAGAAATGATAAAATGTTTCTGGACTATAATATCCTAAATGATATGTTCGGCACGCTTTTAAATGTTTTTATTCTTTC
>JANXTG010000104.1 GCA_025352525.1 Ferruginibacter sp. | reverse complement strand
TTGCTCCCATTGGGTTTTACCATTTAAGTCAAGTACAGTTTTATTGTTTTTTAAATAGCTTACAAATTTATTTTCCTGGGCATAAACTGAACTATAAACAAGAGCAAATGCTAAAATCCATTTTTTCATAATTTTTATTTTTTTTTTCTTTTTAAACCCGTTGGCGTAGTTATTTTTTTTAATAAGTGGGACAAAAGATGCTATGCAGTTGTCTTAGTTAGTGACTAAACTCTCTAAAATAACATGCACACCATCCATTCAAATTTCATAAAAATTATTGATGTATTAAAAGATATTATTGGTAATGAAAAGGGCAACTATTTAAGACGTGGCAGCGTACCAAAATTTTCTGATATAAAAGTGATAGCACTCTTGCTCTTCGAGATTTTAGCGTAGCACATCTCGAAGTTTTGATGAGAAAAGATATTAACATCTTTTACAAAGGATGCAATTGCAATTTGCTTTCTGCCGTGCCATAAACTGCAGCACAACTACTATAAATATATTCTTCTTCTTTTATAACTATTCCTGATCTTACGGAGTTCTGATGTATATATTTTACTTTACTTTGTAAGAAATGCTCGGTAAAGATTTCTTCGCCATGATACACCCCGGTTGCCAAAAACAAATTTTATCTTCTTTTTGTAACAGCCAAAGTAACCAGCTTTTACGGCTATCCTGTTTGTTATTTTTAATTGCTTCAACTACTTTGCCAGCAGGAAATTTCTTGAAATCTCTTATTGTATCGCTAAGTGTACCCTGTTTGCTCCTAACAATTAAATGTATATGATTACTCATGATTACCCCATGCATAGATCTGTAATCCTTTGTTTAATTGGCAATATTTTAAGCTACCAGTTAATGTTTCTTTGTACATGTTTCAAGTAAATACCTCTACCCATTGCTGCACAGTGTTTGTTATAAAATGTAACCCGCATTGGTCTTTTATCCTATACTCAAATGCTATTCTTGAAAATAATTCAATTTGTGCAAAGTAAGTCTGCCGATTTAAATCGGCCTTATCAAAACTTCGAGATGCGTTGCGCTAACATCTCGAGAAGCGAGCAGCTGGATTGTTGATAATGGTAAGTTTAAAAACCTCTCGGTTTAAAAATTTTATTTCGCTTACCGGTACGGCTTAGCGATGTGGCGGTATTAGAAAATCGTCAGCCCGTAACCGCAGCTAAATTTATAACTAAAAGTTCATTGTTTATTCTATGGCTCAGCGTTAATCGTCGGCTGGAACTGAAGCCGAATAGCCAACAAAAAGTTGAGAATATATTCGTCGCCCCGCCATATTGCCACCGCCTGTTGTGCGTTCGCTTTTTGTCACACGAAGAAAAGGAACTTGAGTTTACTTTAAACAATTCACTTTTGTCGGTCTTCATATTTTAATCCAATCGGCAACATTAATGTCCCTTTGTTATAGACGTCAACGAAAATTCTAATTGTGTCTTTAGTATTTGATGTAAGGAAAACATATTTGTCCAGCAAGCCTAACTTGCCACTTATTGGCATTCCTGTAAATCTATTATTAATTTTGATTGCAGGTTCTTTATAATTTGGGTCGTTAACTATTGCCCTGAATAAAAGTATCAGCGTTTGATTGTCTTGTGTTTTAAGTCCTGATAAAAAACTGTAAGAATAAGATATGCTTTTCCCCTGATTCCCTTTTTTTAGTCTTAAAGCATTTTGTGCTGTGTATCCATACGAAGTGTTTGTTGAATTAAACAGCTTTGAAAATTCTTTTTGTCCGTAAGAAGTGTTTGCAAATAAAAGAAGTGTCCCTAGTATTAAGCAAACTGAAATAGGTGTGGTAATATTTTTCATGTCTTGAAGGTTGTTTAAAATTAAAGTGTCAAACCTGTTGGATTATAAATGTTGTTGTCTAAAGTGACGCACAACAACTGAATTGCCATCCATTTTTTTTGGTTACGGTTTTTAAGTCTGTCTTAGTTAATAAAGAAATTTCTGTTTGAAAATTGTCACCTGATTTTATGTTTTCAAATGAATTGGTAAGCTTATCAATTTCAAAATCAAGGCCAATTTCTTTTCATTTTTTCACTCTATGAATTTACGAAATATTTATCTGAATGACAACTGAAGTTGTACTCTTTGATGACCTAATCGAAGGGCCCATTGATACCATGAAAAAGTATTTTGGTATGCTTCGAAACTACGGCAAAAAAAAAGCCCTGCTAAAAAAGCAAGGCGTTAATTATCGTATTTGATCAGTCTTCAGTTGTTGTTTCCCGGTGTTCAGTAACAGTAGTTACTTCAATTACTTTAGGTTCTGGCTTAGGTTTTACATTTTCGGTTATAACCGTCTTTTCTGTATGCTCGGTATGAGTAGCTCCTTCACCGGAATGATCTGTTGTAGTTGTTTCTGTCGTTACTTTTTTGTCGTGGTCCATTTTGGTTTTTTTTGAGTGAATAATGAAGTATAGGTAGGCTAAAATTGTACCGAAAAAGGAAGGGTCTGTATTTATCTTGTACCAACGAGTTTTACATCTGCACAAGAAGTAAGAAGTCTGCGCTATGAGATTGACTGATCGAAGACCAAGCCGCGTCATGTGATTAAGCGGAGTGGGTGCCAACAGAGGCTTAGTTTATTAATGCAATTAGACTGAAATAAATTACTTCACTTTTTGCATCACCCTTGAGTTTACTCTCTTTGTCTCAGGTTTCTTTCTATGGCTCTGCAAATTGTAGGGAGATTTATCATTAATATGATTTGTTAGGGGACCATACTTTTTACAATAGCCTAATTCCTTACATTCATCGCAAAACTTACCGAGCAATATATCGGGTATCTCATCCGAACCTTGCCATTCTGTAATTTTAATGTTGAGCTTTTTAAGTTTCATTTCAATTTAATATTGATTGCTAAATTGTTACTGTGATTCTTAATGAAATAATGAAGTAAATGTAAAAAATTCTACACCGCCAGCAGAATAATATTTTTCTTCATTATCACAATACATTGTATATATTTTTTTCTCTGTGGTAAGTGCCATTTCTGTTTCATATTTTTCTAAAGCCATGTTCCAAATATGAATACGACCGGCTATGATCATTTGTTTTCTGAAAATAGGAAACATGCCTGGTGAGTAAGGCTCACTCTTTTGCAACTCCCATAAACCTATTCCTATTTTTTTCGGAGGTATAAGAATATCAGTTGAGTTTGCTGAAAATTTACCTGTTGCTTTTAAGTTTGCTAGGAATTGCCGCAGCAAATTAAAACTCGCTGTAACCTGCAAATGCTCTGCCTGCATAAAAAGGATCTGCTCATCTACGGGGATGGGTTGGATGAGCGGGAGTATTTCGATGCGGAGGAGATGGTGGAGGAGCATTAATCAAATTTATTAAAATAAATACAGATCTTGTTTTGCCCTTGTTTCGGCCTTATATGCTTACCTCTAGCTCAGAAATGAGACTGGGGGTTTGTGTGATAGCTTTCTGTGCGGCTGAATATATTTTTCTTTAGACAAAACTCTTTTAAACTAACCACACAGATACCCTTTCGCAATTTTGCTATGCTGCATATCTGCCTTTACTTTGAATTTTAATAAAACTAAAGTAAATTTTCAAAAGGAAAAGCAGAGGTGAACTATCAAATCTGACAAGTTTTTAGACTTATCTAGCGCATTAGTCCTCTGCCTATCCCTTTGCATTTTAGTTGAAAG
>JANXTG010000073.1 GCA_025352525.1 Ferruginibacter sp. | reverse complement strand
AAAAATACCTTTTTTATTGGCTTCCTCTAAGGCTGGTTTTATAACCTCAATTTCTTCTTTTCCAACTAGGCCATCATCGCCTGTATGGGGGTTCAAACCAAGTACCGCAATTTTAGGTTTATTTATTCCAAAATCTTTTTTTAACGAATCGTTAATGATCTTCAGCTTGCTTAAAATATTTTCTTTGGTTATAAATTGCGCAACATCTTTAATAGCCACATGCTCTGTAAGCAACGCAACTTTCATGTTATCTGCCACCATCATCATAGCCACGTCTTTTACTTCAAAAAGATTTTTTAAATATGGCGTATGCCCTGTATAATTAAATTCTTCGCTCTGTATATTTTTTTTGTGGATAGGGGCAGTCACTAGTCCGTCAATCATGTTTTCTTTTAAGGCTCCTGCTGCAGTTGTAAGACTAAGTAAAGCATATTTTCCGCCTGTCTCACTAAGCACTCCGGGAGTAACAGCAACATCATCTTCCCAACAATTATAAACATTAACCTGTTTGGTATTTATATGGGTTGAATCTTTCGCAATATTAAAAGTAATGTTGTTTTCAGGAAGCGTTTTCCTGTAGAAGTTTAAGACTTTATTATTACCAAAAATCACGGGTGTACAAATGTCAAGCATCCGGCTGTCACTAAAAGTTTTAACAATAATCTCTGGCCCTATTCCATTTATGTCTCCACAACTTATTCCTACAATAGGCTTATGTTCTGCATTGCTCATAGTTAAATATAATACGTGCTTAGACATTTATTTTAAAAGTATAAATAAAAGCCAAACACAGTATGTTTAAAATATTTTCAAAAAATTCGCTTTTTAGAAGAACTTCTATACAATAATTTGTTGTAAAGTTCGTATTAACAATGAAAATTGAAATACAGCCATGTTGCATATTTCTTTTAAAATTCAAAACAAAATTATGCGTAATTTTTATTTATTAATTGCTTTTTCTTTAATTTCAATTTTAAGTTTGGGGCAAGGTACGACTGGCTTTAGTGGCACAGGTGCAAATATTGATGTAGATAATTATCAAATTTACTGGAGGATAAATCCTGATAGCGCACTTGGCATAAAAGGAACAGTAAAAATAAAATTTAAAACCACTGTTGCTAGTGTTAATTCAATAACATTTGATCTTCGTAAAAAAGTAACAAGCCCCACAGCTTCTGGTTTTACAATAAACAGTATTATATGGAATGGTGCAGCTTTAACAACAACACCACAACCCAATGCTTCAAACATAGTTAGTGTACCTGTAAATATTCCTGTACAAGGCACAAGAGATTCGTTAATTATTTCTTACAGTGGAATTCCTCCATTACGTGCTGGTCAAGCAGCAGGGTATAATTTAGGCAATGACCCATCTGTAACTTTAGCAGATTCAAGCTCTCAAACCAGTGGTAAAACCGGTTATCCTGTATCGGCAGGTTCAGGTAATATGGTAAATACATTGTCAGAATCTTATGAGGATAGAGATTGGTGGCCTTGTAAGGCAGATATGCAGGATAAGGCAGACACAATTGATATTACTGTAAACGTACCTTACCGAACGAATAATGCTACAGTGGCTTCCGCTACGGATACTTTTTGGGTTGCAAGTAATGGAACTTTAATTGATTCTACCATTGATCTTTCGGGTACCCAAGCTCAAAGAAATAGGACTTTTAAATATATTAATAGATACCCCATGACTAGCTACCTTGTTTGTGTGGGTGTAGCTAGATATACCCGTTATTATAGAGGTACAATAAATATTGGAGGTAATAATGTGCCCGTAGTTTATTATTTATACCCTGGAAAATCAGATTACACAGGAATACTTTCAGCAATGGATAAAGCCACCGAAGCCTTAACGTTATTTAGTAATAAGTTTGGTAATTATGGTTTTACTGATCCTACCAAAGGAGGTAAACATGGCTTTTACGAAGGGCTAAGTCCTGGCGGAGGTATGGAACACCAAACATTTTCAGCAATTGGTACCGAATCATTAACCAATGTTTCGATTTTAATTCATGAACTAATGCACCAGTGGTTTGGTGATAAAGTAAGTTTTTCCACCTGGAATGATTTATGGCTTGCAGAAGGCTTTGCAGAATATGCACCTTCACTTGCTGCAGAAACTATTACAGGGACTGGCTATACAGCATATAATTTTTTAAATAACATAAAATCAAATGCCTTAGCAGAACAGGCTCCTGCTCGCATTCCTGCATCAGGCATTGTATCGTCTAACACAATATGGTCTGGAGGGAATACATCTACAGGTTATGGTAGCAGTGTGTATAATAGGGGTGCAATGGTACTTTCTATGTTGCGGAGACTTAGCGGTGATAAGAAATATTTTAATATTTTAAAAGATTATCAAACGGCTGCAACATTGCAATATAAATCTGCAACAACAGATACCCTTAAAAAAAGATTTGCCGATACCTTAGGATTAAACCTTGACAAGTTTTTCTTTGAAAATGTCGATTCATCAGGATATCCGGATTACAATATTGGATATCAATATTATGGTCCGGGTAATAAATCTCTTGCCTTAAGGGTTATATCACAAACAAGGACATTAAGCGGTGCTGCCCCGGATGTAACTGTAGCTAAATATTTTAATAACCCGGTTGTAATACATGTAAAAGGAGCATCGGCTGGTAATGATACTACTATTGTATTTTATGATAGGGGCACAATCAGCGGAACAAGCGTAATGTCAAAAGCGGGTAATGGCGTTGATCCAACGAGTGCAAATACCCTTTATTATAATTTATCATTTGCTCCAAACTCGATTGTTTTCGATGACAGTGCCAGAACAATGAGTACAGGTGCAATGAGCGTACAAACAGCACTTGACCTTAAAATACTTGATTTTAATGTAAAACAACATTCTGCTTATAACGAAACGTCCCTCACATTAGATGATAATTCTATAAACTCATCGGTAATTTTAGAACGCTCTGCAAATGGTAATAATTTTGAAGATATTGGTACGATGTTATTACAAGCAAATACTTCAATTTTAAAGAAATATTTATATAATGATACAAAACCCTTTGATACCGATAATTATTACAGGGCTAAATATAAAAATACAGAAGGAATTTACTTATATTCTAAAATTGTAAAAATTCGATCAGTAAAATCTACTTCTTTCAGCATTGTTAATAATCCGGTACAGGATATACTGCAGATAAGAACTGCAGATGCTGTAGGGAAAGATATATTATTTACTATTTATGATGCAGCAGGCAGACAAATAAAAAGTAATGAAATAAAAAAGGCTGCAGCTATGACGGAAATATCTGTAGTAGGGTTGCATAGCGGGTTGTACATAGTTAAAATTACAATTGCCAATGAAGAATTACAAAATTTAAAGTTTCTTATTAATTAAAATAAGTTCATTTTTTAAAAGCCTCTTCTCCTGAAAAAGAAGGGGCTTTTTTATTGTATTTTTGCGGCATGTATAAGTTGAAGAAATCGCTTGGGCAACACTTTTTAAAGGATGACCTTGTAATAAAGAAAATTGTTGATGCTTTAAGAGAAAATTCATTCACAAATTTATTAGAAGTAGGGCCCGGTGGCGGCGCTCTTACAAAAGAATTAATAAAAATTGAAAACATAAATTTTAAGGCCGTTGAACTTGATGATGAAAAAGTACCACTACTCAAACAAAAATATCCGGTTCTAAACGATAAAATTATTCATCAGGATTTTTTGCAGATTGAAAAACCATTCGAAGAAAAATTTACCGTTATCGGCAATTTTCCCTATAATATATCGACAGAAATTTTGTTTAAAATACTTGATTGGAAAGATGAAGTTTCTGTTGTAATAGGCATGTTTCAAAAAGAAGTTGCACAAAGGGTTGCTTCCAAACCAGGGAACAAAATATACGGAGTTACAAGTGTACTTATACAGCCTTTTTACGATATTGAATACTTGTTTGATGTGCTACCTGAAAGTTTTAACCCCCCTCCCAAAGTAATGAGTGGTGTAATAAGGCTTACAAGAAAAGTAAACCCATTAATTGTAAAATCTGAGAGAGCATACAAAGTATTGGTTAAGACAGCATTTCAGCAGAGGCGTAAAACATTGCGCAATGCCGTAAAGTCATTGTTTACGCAGGAGGAATTACACGATGAATTATTTAATAAACGTGCAGAAGTTTTAAGTATAGAAGATTTTGCTGCACTAACTTTTAGAATGATATAAAATTGCTTGTAGAAAAAAGATTAATAAAATGAACCAACCAACAGAAACGAAAGTAAGACTTGTAACTGCCGCAGCATTGTTTGATGGACATGATGCTGCAATTAATATTATGCGCAGAATTTTGCAAAGCAAAGGCGCTGAAATTATACACCTTGGTCACAATAGAAGCGTAGCAGATATAGTTGAATGTGCTATTGAAGAAGATGTACAGGGTATTGCAATAACCAGTTACCAGGGCGGGCATGTGGAGTTTTTTAAATACATGAAAGATCTGTTGGTAGAAAATGGTTGCGGACATATAAAAATATTTGGTGGTGGTGGTGGCACAATTTTGCCATCCGAAATCGAAGAATTACATAACTACGGAATCACAAGAATCTATAGCCCCGATGATGGGCGTAGAATGGGTTTAGAAGGAATGATACAGGATGTAATTGATAAAAGCAAGGCTGTTCTTTTAGAGGAAATTCCAGAACAAAAACAAAACGGTAATGGCGGCAAATATGCTCTGGATGAATGGAAAGACATAATCAATATAGCAAGAAATATTACCAAAGCTGAAAACGGAGAGTCGCTTGGCGAAACTGATAAATCAGAGAAAAAAGGAACTGCAAAAAAAAATCCCGTGTTAGGAATTACAGGTACTGGCGGTGCAGGAAAATCTTCTGTAACTGATGAAATTGTTCGTCGGTTTTTAAACAACTATACAGATAAAACTATTGCTGTAATCTCCGTAGATCCCAGCAAAAAGAAAACAGGCGGCGCTTTGCTTGGAGATAGAATTAGAATGAATTCTATTTCATCGCCCCGGGCATACATGCGCAGTCTTGCTACTCGGGAGAGCGACAAAGCTTTAAGCCAATACGTAGCCGAGGCATTGGAAATTTGTAAAGAGGCAGGCTTTGATTTAATCATTTTAGAAAGTGCCGGCGTCGGTCAAAGCGATGCATCTATACTCGAACATTGTGATGTGAGTATGTACGTAATGACACCGGAATATGGCGCACCATCCCAGCTGGAAAAAATAAATATGCTGGATTATGCAGATATAATTTGTTTAAATAAATTTGATAAAGCGGGTGCACTAGATGCCTTGCATGATGTGCGTAAACAATACAAACGCAATTATGGATTATGGGATGCAAAAGATGAGGAACTTCCTGTAGTAGGCACCATTGCTGCACAATTTAACGATGCAGGTGTAAATAATTTGTTTGATAAACTGATAAAAGTTATTGCTGCAAAAAC
>JANXTG010000059.1 GCA_025352525.1 Ferruginibacter sp. | reverse complement strand
CTCGGTTTAATACTAGCTTTATTTCTTACCGCCGCTATGGTAAGTTGCAAAAAAAACAACTACAATGAAATTGTAACACCGCCTCCCCCTCCTGCTGTTAGACCTGATATAAATTTTTATGGTTTAACGGATGACAACCGTATTATAAAGTACAACGCAAAAACTGCTGAAGCACCAACTTCAACAACAACTAGTACAGGTTTACAACCCGCTGAAAAATTGCTAAGTATTGATTTTAGACCCGCTACTGGTCAACTATATGCTTTAGGAAACACAAGCAGAATTTACACAATAAATTTAAATTCCGGAGCAGCTACAGCTGTGGGTATAACATCATTTACACCTGCATTAACCGGAAATTTTGCAAGCATCGATTTTAACCCAACAGTTGATAGGCTAAGAATAGTAACAAGCAATGGACAAAATTTGCGTTTAAATCCGGAGACCGGTGTAACTGCTGCTACTGATGTAACAATAAACGGAGGCGCATCTCCATCAATAACTTCAATTGCGTATACTAACAACATTTCAGGTGCTGCAACAACTGAACTTTTTGACATTGATGCAACAACCGGAAAATTATACAAACAAACTCCACCAAACAATGGTACTCTTGTAGAAGTTGGTTCATTGGGTGTGACCTTTACAGGCAGAGGCGGTTTTGATATTAATGCGGATAATACTGTTGCGCTTGCTACATTTAATGCAGGTACAACTACTAAATTATATTCTGTAAATCTTACAACAGCAGCCACAACTTTTTTAGCAAATTTTACAACAAACCTAATTGATATTGCAGTTTTTACCCAACCAGTCGCATATACTGTTAGTACAACTGGAATGCTTCAAATTTTTAATCCACTAGCCACAGGAACTGTAGTAAGTAAAGCAATTACAGGTTTAGCTGCAGGGGAATCAATTTTAGGAATAGATTTTCGTCCATTTAATGGCCAATTATACGGGTTAGCAAGTACTTCAGCCGGTGCTGCAAAACTTTATACTTTTAATTTAAGTTCAGGAGTTGCAACACCCCTTGGAGCCGGGTTTATGATAGCCGCAGGCGTTACTGCCGTTGGGTTTGATTTTAATCCAACAGTTGATAGAATTCGTGTAGTTACCAATACAGGTCAAAATTTACGTTTAAATCCTAACAACGGTACAATTGCCGCAACTGATGGTAATTTAAGCCCAGGTACTCATTCAATAACAGGTGCAGCTTACACGAATAATTTTGCAGGTGCAACTTCAACGTCTTTGTTTGTTTTAGATGCAACAACACTCTACATGCAAAGTCCTCCAAACAGCGGAACCTTGACAAACGTTGGTTCGTTAGGTTTAACTAATGCAATTCAGAATGGTTTTGATATTGGCGGAACAAGTAATAATGCATATGCATTATTTACAGTTGGTGGTACTACCAGGGTTTACGCAGTTAATACTACAACCGGCGCAGCTACTGCAGGGATTGATTTTCCAAACACCGTTTCAGGTTTTGCTTTAGGGCTTGGTTTTTAATTCAAATCTTTAATTATTAAATATTAGATCCTGTTATTATAACAGGATCTTTTTAATTATTAAAAGTGTTTATATAAAATAGGACTTTAAAATTTGAGAATATATTCACGAGGCTGTAAATATAAAATATAAAATAATTGATAGAAATTTTTAGCAGACTGTTCAATCTATCCACATTTCTCAATTAAAAAAATAAATTTATGATTCAAAAAATTAAAGCAACTTCCAGAAAATTTTCTTTATTTATTTCGACAATATTCTCTTGAGTCTTGTCTTTTGTATAGGATAAAAAAAGAAATGTAAACATCAATACAAAAAGTGATAACTCTAAAGCATTACTTAAAAATAAAAAATGATTAGACTTTGCAATCGAAACACTGGCTCTATCAAAACTTTTTAGTAGCCCGTGTTATTATAAATTTTCTTTTACATGTGTGCAGCATTACAAAATCAGTTGTAGCATAATGCATTTTAAATTGAAGTAATTTATTTTACAAAATAAAAAAAATACTAAAATACATTTCTGGGGCACGCATCACTGTATTTGTTTCCAAATGTAAATCCTACCATTATTTCATGTGTATTGCCGATATATGTTCTTAACCTACTCGTAGTGGCTACTTCATAAGAATAACCTACGTTAAGTGTATTTGAAATATTGAATCCTGCAAGTGCAGAATAACCTGCAAGGAAATCTGAGTAACGGTAACTTCCCCCAACCCATACCTTATCTCTATATTGTAATTTGGTATTAAAATGTGCCCCTAATAATTGAGGTTGCCAATACTGTAACATTACAGAAGGTATTAAAGTAAAATCTTCACCCATAGAAAAACGGTAACCTACAGTTGCAAAAAAATTAGCTGTAAAATAAGTACCATATCTATTATTAGCCGTAAATTTAGCTTTACCCGGAACAATATTTAAAACTGATAATCCTGCAAAATACCTTGCAGAATACAACCACAATCCTGCACCTATTTCAGGTTTTATTTTTTTTAAATCGCCGTTGGCCACTCCAATAGCAGGATCATTGGTTGGATCCGCAAAAGTGGCTTTAGTAGCATCTAAATTAATCCCTGAAGCACCAAAATTAAATCCTGCAGCCAGAGTTGTTTTTACACCCAGAGGTTTGTGATATGCATATGATGCAGCTATGGTCCATCTATTTATGTAACCTGCTTTATCATTCATTGCATAAAAACCAATTCCATGGTGAGGTTGAGGGGCTGTGTAATCTTGCCAGTATTGTTTACCTCTTGGATTTTCTCCCGGTACGGCAAAAGATGTTGCACTGGTTCTATAATCCGATTTTCCGATTGGTGCCTGTATACTCATATAAGACGTAACCGGTGCGCCGTTAATTCCTGTCCACTGGTTTCTAAAACTTGCTTTTATATCTGTATAATTTTCAATCCCCGCAAGAGCAGGGTTAAGTATATAGTTATTTAAAACATATTGTGTATAAGCAGGTTTTGCCTGTGCATTTGCTATTATGGTTGATAATAAGTAAACCATTATCAAAAATATTTTCTTCATTAAAAGTTATCTTTACAGCCCGCAATTAATTAATAAGCTTTCAAAAAAACACCCCTACCAAATCTTTTCTTCTATTTAATTATAGTTACGAAACCTGTTATGGGTTTTCGTCCGCTACCCGGTTCTATAATATAATAGTATGTATCAAAAGGTAAAGATTTTCCATTCATATTTCCGTCCCATGGTTTTGCATAACCCTTGCTTTCAAAAACAAGTTGTCCTGTTCTAGTAAAAACCTGCACCTTATTTCCGGGGTAAGTAAACAGATATTTAATTTCCCAAAAATCATGAATTCCATCATTATTTGGAGTGAATGTGTTTGGAATTTCAGGGAATTTTAGTACTTTAATAAAAACGCTGTCGGCATTTGTGCAACCACCCTGAGCATAAACACGCAAAATGTAAGTAATATCTACTACAGGGTTTGCAACGGGATTTAAAATGGTAGTCGAGCTTAAGTTACTTGGTGAAGGGTTTGAACTCCACAAAAAAGTTAAATTATTACCTGTAGCAGTAGCCTTCAAATTAAAAGTTCCACCTTCTAATATCACATCGTTGGGTCCTGCATATACGACCGGGTTCGGATAAACAACAAACGTCTTAACAGAATCATCTACACACCCAAAACTGTTTGTAACAATGAGTTTGACATTGAAGGTACCCATTGAAGTGTATGTATGTGCACTTGGCAATTGCCCTAATGCTGTTGAATTATCACCATAGTTCCAACTATAATTTACAAGAGAACCTTCTTCAGGAGTACTGTTTTGCAAAACATTCACGCTTTGAGCAACACAAATACTAGGTTTATCAAAATTAAAACTGGCTAAAGGTGCTTTGTGAATTGTATTTACTTGTTTTATTACAGTGTTGGTGCAACCTGTAATAGGAGATGTTGAAATTAATGTAACCGCATGTGGACCAACAGAAGTGTATGTATGACTTGGAGATTGTAGAATGCTTGAATCCTGAATGACTAATGGATTTTGAACAAAATACCATTTGTATGACCAATCAGATAAAATTGGAGGCGTAATATTTACAAAATCAATTTTTGCCTTCGGCAAACATGCACTTGCTGTAAAAGTAAAGTCAGGAGATGGTTGTGGATTTACTGTAAAAGTTGTTTGAAGGGGAATGTTTCTGCAACCATAAGCTGTCTCTAAAGTTAGCGTTGCAGTGTGCAGGCCACTTGTAATATATAAATGACTAACCGCGGCACCGTTTGGCATAACCTGTTCCGGTGTACCATCATTCCAATTATAAATCCATTTCACAATTGCACCATCTGCGATTGTAGATGTTTGATTGAATGTAATATTGGTATTCTGACATACATTTCCAACCGGACCAAAAGCATTTACAACGGGAGGAGCAAGAACTTTTATTTGCTGAATTCTGGCAGAATCACAACCTACAGGAGAAGATACAGTGTAGATGACTGCATTGTTGGTTCCCAAGGTTACACCTGTTGCCAGCGGGTTAAAAGTGTAAACGCCTCCATTAAATGTTACACCCGGACCCATATAAACCCCAGTACCTCCTGATGCAGAGCCTTGATTCAAAACCACAGGCCCACCATTTAAACATACATCCGGAACAGAAAAAAATTGAGCTACAGGAGATGCTCTCACAATTATATTTATAATCGTATCTTTTTGGCAAACACCATTAAAGCCGGAGTACGCAAAATATCGGATGCTGTAAGTTTTGTCGGTCTGAAGGTTTGGATAATTATGAATGTAAATTTTTCCAGGTGTGGGTATATCATCTCTATCAAATACAGTTGTTGCATTTGCATAATCCCAATAAATATCTGTTCTTATTAGTCCCCCAACATTTACAATGCTGTTTTCCCTAATTTGTACCGGCCGGTTGGAACAGAGATTGTTGGCGTTAACGGGCGTGAATGCTGCTCTTGTAACTTCGCCGTTTATAAAAAACTTTTGAACTACAGTATCCTTACATCCACTGTTGGATGTTACTATAAGTTTCACGGTTTTCTGTCCTACTACTAAATAACTATGCAACGGATTTTGATATGTGGTTCCCGAACCTGCAAAAACAGGTGTACCATCTCCAAAATCCCATTCCCAATAAACAATAGAGGCACCAACTCCTGCTTGTTTGCTGGTATCTGTAAATTGTGCCTGTGCATCTGCAAGGCAGGCAGCTGGATTTCTAAACCCAGCCTTGGGTTTACTGTTTATTACTATTGGCGTTGAAAATAAATCGCTTTCACAACCAAGGTCTGAAACTGTTTTAAAAGTGACTATTTTGGTTCCGGCTGTTAAATAAGTAAGTGTAAAAGGATTTCCGTTTGGTCTGGTTTGAGGTCCTGATCCATCTCCATAATTCCACATCCAAGATACCACATTGCCCGATGGTGTGATTCCAAAATTAGGCTTGATATCAATAAAATTCAGTTGACAATAAAGACCCACTGTAGAATAATTTGCGGTTGGCTTAGGCTTAACAGTAACTACTACTGTACCTGATTGTATTTGAGTGCAGGTAACTGAACTCGACTCCTGAACACTTTGCAATGTAAATGTAAATGTTCCCGGGGTAGTTGTAGAAACCGGCACTGAAACACTATTCCCTACAGACGTTGTTACTGTTAAAGAAATTCCATTCAAAGTATATGTAAAGGTATAAGGCCCAACTCCACCTGTTGCACTAAAAGTTACAGAAGGTGTTGGTGAGGATTGACAAACCGATGAATTTCCTGTAATTGTTGCTATTGCTAATTGATTAATTGTAACCGTAGCAGTATTGTTGGTATAAGTTTTTATACACTGTGTTGAAGAGGCGTCTTTTACCTGAGTTAATGCAAAAACAAATGTTCCGGAAAATGTACTGGGTGCAGCTACAGTAATACTGTTACCGCTGGTGGTAGAAACTGTTTGTGGTGAACCACCGTTTATTGTATATGTGAAGGTATAAGGCGGAACAGCATTAGCTCCTGTAAAAATTATATTGGGTGAGGTGCTGTTTTGACAAATAGTCGTAGTGCCATTTATGGAAGCGGTAGGTAGTGTATTAATAACAACCGTAGCAATAGCCCCAGTTACAGGAAATGCACACATAATAGGCGATGTATTTTTTACACTTAAAAGAGTGTAAACAAATGTCCCGGTAACCGTCATAGGAACAGATAATGCTGCCGTATTGAATGAGCCGGTTGTGCTGATTGTTTGAGAAGGTCCTCCATTAATATTATAAGTAAATTCATAAGGTGCTGTACCGTTGATACCTGTAAAAGTTATTACAGGTGCAGTTGCATCAATACACACAGAAGCACTTCCAGTAATTGTAGCCGTAGGTGTTTGTTGAACAGTTACTACTACTGATGGATTATTATTGGTATAGGTAAATAAACAATTGGATGCAGATGCATCGCTTACAGAATTTATGACATAGCTAAAAATACCTGCAACATTTGTGGGTACATTTATTACTGCCACATCTCCAACAGATGTGATAGATTGAGCAAAACCATTTAAAGTATAATTGAAAATATAAGGAGCTGTGCCTCCACTTCCTGTAAATGTAACAGAAGTTATTGTAGAATTTTGGCATACCATGTTATTCCCACTAACAGAAGCAACCGGCAAAGGTTTAATTGTAACAGTTGCCGATTGACCATTTACAGACTGATTACAAAATGTGACAATAGAGTTTTCGACACCAGTAATGCTGTATGCATAAGTTCCTACAGTACCGGTTGGTACAGGGAAATTGTTTATTGTTGTATTTGTGATAATTGCTGTTTGTGCTACAGCACCACCCCCATTTGTTGAAAGTGTATAATTTATTTTGTAAGGAGGTAAACCACCTGAAATTGTAAATATGATATTGGGTGGAGGAGCATTTTGACAAACTGTGTTTGTACCTGCAATCGTAGCATCAATTAATGCAGGAACATTAATTACTTTTATTGCAGCATTACTAAAACAGCCCACACTTGTTGTTGTAGTCAATGTTACGGTATGAGGACCTGCAGATGAAAAAATATGAAGAGGGTTTTGTTGGCTCGAAGTATTGGAAGCACCACTTCCGGAATCACCAAAATTCCAGGACCATTTGTAATTGGGCTTTACCGTAACGGTGGTATCTGTAAACTGCACCGGTTCATTTGGACAGCCCGGTAAATTATTTTTAAACCCAGCATTTGGCGGATCAAAAACGCTCAAATCAAAATCTATATCCTGAGAAGATCCGCACTGTGTAGAACCTGTATTGTAAGAAGTTATGGTAACAGGATATGAACCCGCGGTTGAGAACGTGTATAAATTTGGAAGGGAATACCAATAAAGTTGTTTACCATTAACCATTGTGGTTGAATCGGGGCCACCGTTACCGGGAAGACAGGATGAGTAATATATTTTTTTGGTTGAGGGTGACGGAGGGCCGGGCAGATTACTTAAATCCCATTCTATAGAATCGGCACAATAAGGCAACGATACTTTAAATTTAAAAGGTGAGTTAGTACAAACTGAAGGTGAGCTTTCAATACCAAATTGAGACTGCACACTAATCTGTTGAAATAAGTCTTTTAAATTTGTTCCTGCGGAATATCCATAAGATTCAGTTTGACCAAACCCATAAGCTATGGCATTAAAGCCAGAATCGCAGGTTAATCGATGGGCTCCGGATGATAAAGGGAATGTTGTATTACCATTTGTATAAATTCGTGTGTAGGCATAGTTATTATCTTGCGTAAGTGTTGTTATTGAACTTGCATTTGGTGCCACACCATCAATTTTAAAAGAACTTACTCCGCTGCCACTGTTTCTTAATACAACATTTATGAAATGTTGATTAATATTAGTATTGGCTGTTGGTTGCATAGAATTGACCGTAACATCGCTCACAGTTTGTTCCACCGGATTTAAATAAATCATTTCAGGGTCATGAGGATTGGTATTTCCACTACAGTTTGCAGTTGTAAAATATTGCGCAACCAATATAGATTTATCTGATTCTACTAGATTGGTAAGGTTACTGCTAAACTGATAAATATTATTTACAAAACTAGCGCTTGGTATTAAAACGCCGTTTAATGTTAAAACAGAGGTAGGATCAGGACGATAAATACGAAAGAAATTGGTATTTACAACTGGAGGAAGGGTGACATTCGCTCGATTACCGCTTGGAATTAGAATATATTTTTTCCCCCAAGTGCTCGCAGGATACATCTGTTGATATAAATTATCCGATGAACCTGAACCTGGACAGCCAATAGAAATTTTACCACTACCGCAAAAAACAGCTATTTTTTTACAACCTCCTGTACCTGATGCAATAGATTTTATTGTACTACCCGTTAAATCTGTAGCAGATAATACCTGATATATTTGCCCCTGAGTTAGCGTAATAGTTTGAAGGGAATTGGCAGTCCAACCACCTTTGGTATTTTGGCTTGGCTTTATTTCAATTACTGTAGAGCCCGTTTCTACAGCCTCTACAAAAAAATATGAATAGGAGTTTGGTTCATTAGAAACCTGCGTATAATTAAGCGAAAAATATTCTTTCCCAAGTGTATTGGTGGGCAAATAGACTGTAGCACCTGAAATAGCATTTACATAAATAAAACCATACGCAACAATTGGTTTAACAGCAGTGATATGGATGCCATGGTTATAAAGCCCTTCATCTAGTAATGCGGCTGAGCGGGGAATATTTACAACAGTAATCTGATTAGCTGTTACCGTAAATGTTTGTGAAAAACCAATACTTGTTACTGTTATGACCCCGGTTGTATTAACATCCGAAGTTAAATAAATCTGCATTGTTTCTGCTGCACCAGGATTAAACATCCTTACATGATTACCATATCCAACCCAAAAATCTTTGCCTTTGTTTGAAAAATCTTGTGCACTTACTTCTAATTGTAGAGCGTACAAACAAAAGAAAAAAAGTAATATTTTAAACATATTCTGAGACAATTGTTATTAGCTACTTAAGCAAAGGAATAACTCAAATTTAACATTTTCTATACAATTTTTCCTAGGAGTGCTGTAAGTTTTTTTTTAATAATATGAAAATGGCACTGAATTTTTTTTTATACAAATAAAATATGCACAATAAATTTTTATCGATAATTACCCGCAGATTTATTAAATCAGTCAATTAGTCATATTCTGAATCTTAATCATATTTATAATAATGATCATTTGCAGGCTTTTTTATTTCTTGAGCAACCTGTGCTAAACAAAGATTTAACGGCAAAAAATGAGGTTTTAGAAAATTAAGTATTAGAATTATATTTACATTATATTTTATATTACAATTTTAAATAGATATAATCTATAAATATATTGTAACCATTATTTTATAACAATAATAAACTTTATTAATTTTAATGAAATAATTTCTTATTTATTAAGGATATCAAACAATTAAAAAGTATATTTTATATAAATAAATATTTTATTATAAATGCTTATATAATTCATTGTTAATTATTTATGTATATTTTATAAACTAAGTTATTTAGTTGAAATTTGATAATGATTTTACAAATTTCATTTTTTAAAATCTAAAATATGTAGTACTTATATTTTAAATTACAAAAACAGTTTATCATAACCAATGCATATTTTGTAATTTTGCTGTAAAATATTTACTTTGAAAAAAATATTTCCACTTTTTGCTTTGGTTTCAATTTTATTTTTAGGATTACAGTCATCTTGTCATGAACCAAAATCATTAGAATTCAGAGAATTTAAAAATCTTACGTTGGATAAATTATCTTTTGCAGGA
>JANXTG010000038.1 GCA_025352525.1 Ferruginibacter sp. | reverse complement strand
TCCCCAATTATATAAGCATCTACACCTTTACCATGCCACTCAGGTACTACTCCAAAAACCAATCCTGTAAATTTTTTGTTTTTAGTGAACTGTTTTACCCAAAGAAATTTTAGTTTTTGTAATAAACCAAATTTTCCATTCAGGTATTTAAACCACTGATTAAGATCGGGTATATTAATAAAAATAGCAATGGGCTCATCTTTGTAATATGCATAATGAAGAATTTTTTCATCCATAACAGGCTTCATTTTTTTAAACATAATGAGAACCTGTTCGTATGGCATTTCCTTTAATCCTCCATGTCCTGCCCACGCTTTGTTGTAGACGGTAGCAAAATCTTTTGCATATTTTTCAAGATCTTTTTTATGTAAATGAGCAGAAGAAAAGTGCTTATCTGCTTCTAAAGCATTATGTCGTTCCCATATTTTTTTATCAAGCGGAGATTTTGGATCCATACTTAAACAAACCTGCTCAAAAAATATTTTAAAGCCGTAAGTTTCAAATAAACCTACATAATATGGAGGATTATAATTCATGCAGTAAAGTGGTTCCATAAATCCTTTTGTAACCATACCCCACCAGCGGTCTCTTTCACCAAAGTTTATTGGTCCATCCATTGCCTCCATACCTTCCTCCTGCAACCAATTTTTTGCAGTATCCAATAATAAATTTGCCGCAGTCTGGTCATTTACACATTCAAAAAACCCAACACCTCCAACAGTTACATCATCTCCCTTGTTCCTATATTTTTTATTAGTAAATGCTGCAATCCTTCCTTTAATCCTCTCTTCATCATCTTTGATAATCCATCGTTGCAGTTTTCCAAAACGGTAGGCTTTGTTTTTTTTTGGATTAAAAACATCCTCTACATCTTTATCAAGCGGCTGAATCCAATTAATGTCATTTTTATAAATAAATAAAGGGAGTTTAAAAAAAGCAACTTCATCTTCAACAGAAGAAACGGGAAAAATTTGCATGTAGTAAAATTAGTAAAAGCATCTGTTTTAAAGTACAGATTTCTTAAGTTCATTTCTGAGTTGAACAGCTGTTTTGGTAGATCCGTCATGGCTCCAGCCGGGTGGCTTTAGCAAATATTTTATTTTTGTGCTGAAGGATATATTTTTCTTTAAATCAGTAGCCAACCCTTTCCATTCATGAAGTACATGGTTAAATGGGTTATGTGGATTTTCTAAAGGTTTTGTCAAACCGTATTTAACTGGTTCTCCGGGTATTTCATTTTGGAATGTTCCAAACAAACGGTCCCAAATAATAAGACACATACCCATATTTTTATCTAGATAAATTGTATTACTTGCGTGGTGTACCCGATGGTGTGCAGGTGTTACAAAAATTGCTTCGAACCATTTGGGCATTTTATTAATATATTGAGTGTGTACAAGTATGCCATAGGTTTGGGTAATGGAGTACATAAACACAATATCTAAAGGGTGAAAACCCATTAAGGCAATAGGAATAAAATATACAAAACGATAAACAGGTTGTAATACAGACGAACGAAAACCTGTTGTTAAATTAAATTCTTCAGATGAATGGTGGGTGAGATGAACAGCCCAGAATAGCCTGCAATAATGATCTATTCTGTGTTCAATATAAAAAGCAAAGTCTTCAAAAATAAAAAGAAAAAACCAATACAGGTAAGGGTTTTCAATTTTAAAAAAATGATGCTCAAAGCTCCACATGAGTAAACTCACATAAAATGCCCATCGTAAAATAAAGTCCAGAGAGCCGTTTATTAATGTTAAATAAATATTTTGTAAAACCCCCTTTACCGTGTAATATTTTTTTTCTCCCCAATTGCTTAATATTATTTCAACACCTATAAAAATAATATAAATGGGCACTGAAAGTAATAAAAACCATGTTTCCTTTGAGGATTGCATTTTTTAGGAATTAAAAAAACTTTAATATACAAATTACGAATATGATTAAAAGTTCAGCTATATAATGACTCCGTAATATTAAATTAGTAATTTGCAATTAAATTAAATGGCCATTATCTCAACTTCTTTAGCAGCAAGATGTTTTTCTACTAAAAGAATATACTTATCTGTTGCAGTTTGTGCAGCAGCTTCAGCATCTTTACATTCATCTTCACTAGCCCCATCTTTTTGAAGTTTTTTTATCTGTTCAATTGCATCCCTTCTAACATTGCGAATTGAAACTTTGCCATTTTCTCCTTCTGAATTACATTTTTTTACCAGTTCTTTCCGTCTTTCTTCCGTAAGTGGCGGTAAAAAAAGTCGGATAATAACACCATCATTTTGGGGATTTATTCCAATGTTTGCAGCAATAATTGCTCTTTCAATTACATGTAGCATGTTTTTTTCCCATGGCGTAACAGAAATTGTACGAGCATCTAAGGTTGTAATGTTTGCTATCTGGCTAATTGGCGTAGGGCTGCCATAATAATCAGCCACGATTCCATCAAGCATTACCGGATTAGCTTTTCCTGCTCTAATTTTTATCAATTCAGCTTCCAGGTGGCTAATTGCTTTTGCCATGGTGGAAGTTGCATCTTCAAGTATTAGTTTTAATTCTTCTGACATAATTTTCGATTGATTGCAAAGCTAAAAAAAATCTGATGGGTAAACATCAGATTTTAATATTTTAATAAAGATTGTACAAAACAATTTATTCAACCTCAACAGCTTCTGAACTCAAATTAAATATTTTATGATTTGTTATTATACTCGATTGTTGTGGCTCTATTTCGTAGCCCGCCTTTATCTTTTGTCTTTTAAAATAAAGTATACCGATTAAACAAACTGCTAAGGTTAACAAAATACCTATAACTAAAGTACAATTATAATTACGTAAAGTAAATGCTGCTGCAATAAATAATACTGTTGTTGCAATTAAAGAATACGTTATTTTTTTGTGAGAAAATCCTAAATCCAACATATAATGATGGACGTGGATTCTGTCAGGGCTAAATGGGGAACGTCTGTCTAATATTCTTAGTCCAAATACCCGTAGAGTATCAAATAAAGGAACTATTAAAATAGCAAAACCCAATGCAGGAGCAGCATGTAAACTAAATGATTGATCTTGAACGCCCGCAACATTAATAAACTTTATTACTAAAATTGAATTTACTAACCCGATTATCAGTGATCCGGTATCCCCCATAAATATTTTTGCAGGCGAGAAATTATAAATAAGGAAAGCCAAAATCGCCGTTGCAAGAGAGATAGCTATTACAGCGTAGGTAAGTTCATTTGCATAATAAAAATATGCACCAAATACAAGCGTAGTAATAAAACCTAAACTTCCTGCCAATCCATCAATACCATCAATTAAGTTAAAAGCATTTGTAATAACTATGATGGTAAACATCGTCAAAAATATACTGGCGTAGTACGGAATAATATTTATCCCCAAAAATCCATGCATGTCGTTGATGTAAATATTACCAAAATGCATTACAATAAAACCTGCTATGACTTGCCCTATAAACTTTTTATTGGCGGATAATACTAAAATATCATCTTTTAATCCTAAGAAGAAAATAACAATTGTAGCGGCCGCAAAATACTTAAGCTCAGGTGCATCAGGTGCTCCCATTAAGGTTGCAACTATGAAACCTGCAAAAATTCCAAGACCTCCCAAGGTTGGAATAACCACTTTATGAACTTTTCGCTCATCGGGCTCATCAAACAATTTTTTACTCTTAGCTATTTGAATAATAACAGGTATGGCAAAATAAGTAATTATGAAAGCCAAAAACGCACTGATAATAATATGTTGCATAAATCTTTTTAATTGTCAACCTTACAAAAATATAAAATAACTCCCTATTATGTTAATAATTACAGATATAATCTTATCTGTTTACAGAAAAATAACAAATAGAATTGTGGATTAACGTTAATGCTGGTATCTTATTATATCTTTTTATAAAGCTTAATATTTTCTTTAGAAAAAATGTATAGTTTCAATTACGTTTGCAATCAATAATATAACCAAACTTAAACATAGAAAAAAATGAATAATTTAAAAGATACTGCATCACAGATAAGAAGAGATATTGTCAGAATGGTTCACGGTGTACAAAGCGGGCATCCCGGAGGATCGTTAGGTTGTACTGAATACTTTACTGCATTGTATTTTAGTGTTTTAAAACATAATCCTGATTTTAAAATGGATGGAAAAGAGGAAGATCTTTTTTTTCTGAGCAATGGACATATTTCCCCAGTTTGGTATAGCACCCTTGCTAGGTGTGGATATTTCCCAACATTGGAATTATCAACATTTCGCAAACTTAACAGCAGGTTGCAAGGCCATCCAACTACACATGAACATTTACCGGGTGTACGCATAGCTAGTGGATCTCTTGGGCAAGGCATGAGCGTAGCAATTGGTGCAGCACTGTCAAAAAAATTAAATGGAGACAAGCATCTGGTATTTTCTTTGCATGGCGATGGAGAATTGGAAGAGGGACAAAACTGGGAAGCTATTATGTTTGCAGGCAGTAAAAAGGTTGACAATTTAATATCAACCATTGATTGGAATGGTCAGCAAATTGATGGTACCACTGAAAAAGTAATGAGCCTTGGAAACCTGCATGCAAAATTTGAAGCATTTGGTTGGGATGTAATGGAAATGGATGGCAATAATATGGATGCAGTAGTTGAGGGTTTAAATGAGGCTAAAACAAGAACCGGAAAGGGAAAACCCATTATTATTTTAATGAAAACGGTAATGGGAAAAGGCGTTTCTTTTATGGAGGGAAACCACGAATGGCATGGTATAGCGCCCAATGATGAACAGTTACGAAAAGCTTTAGAAGAACTACCCGAAACACTGGGAGATTATTAAAATACATTTAACCTAAGCCGCTCATGAAAAAAAGCGGCTTTTTCATTTTATAAAATGCAGAATATTTCCTTCACAACTTATACAAAACTTGTAACCGGTTAGTAAAATTAAACATAAGCTGCACCTTACCAAAAGTAGCTGGAAATTAGATTATGTAAATAATTAAATTGCAACATGCACAAAAAAATATTGTTACTGGGCAGCGGCGAGTTGGGTAAAGAATTGGTAATTGCCTTAAAGCGTTTAGGACAAACAGTTATCGCTGTAGATAGTTATGTCGGCGCACCCGCTATGCAAGTGGCAGATGGTTTTGAAGTGATTGATATGCTGAATGCAAAAGCTTTGGATGCCATTGTTACAAAGCATCGGCCTGATTTGATAGTGCCGGAAATAGAAGCCATACGCACCGAACAGTTTTACAGGTATGAACAGGAAAAAATACAGGTAGTGCCAAGCGCCAGAGCGGCCAATTTTACTATGAACAGAAAACTTATTCGAGATCTGGCAAGCAAAGATTTGGGTCTGCAAACCGCTAACTATTTATATGCAACAAGCTTTGATCAATTTACTGATGCTGTTAATAAAATAGGATTGCCCTGTGTTGTAAAACCCCTTATGTCCAGTAGTGGCAAGGGCCAATCAGTGTTAAAAAAGCTGGATGACCAGCAGGCGGTTTGGAATTATGCTATTAATAATGCCAGAGGCGATATAAAAGAAATGATTATCGAAGAATTCATTGCTTTTGAAACAGAAATTACTTTGCTTACTGTTACGCAACAGAATGGACCAACCCTGTTTTGCCCACCTATAGGCCACCGGCAGGAGCGGGGCGATTACCAGGAAAGCTGGCAACCCGTTGAAATGAGCGAAAAAGACCTAGAACATGCGCAGGCAATGGCAGCAAAAGTAACCGCTACGCTTACGGGTGCAGGCATTTGGGGAGTTGAATTTTTCCTCACCAGTAACGGTGTGTATTTTTCTGAACTAAGCCCACGCCCACACGATACAGGAATGGTAACTTTAACAGGCACACAAAATTTATCTCAGTTTGAGTTGCATGCAAGAGCAATTCTGGGATTACCAATCCCCTTAATCCAATTAGAAAGAGCAGGGGCCAGTGCAGTAATATTGGCTGATAAAACCTCCGCCCATTTTTCTATTACAGGTATTGAAAAAGCACTGGAACAAGCCAAAACAGATGTGCGTATTTTTGGCAAACCTACCACAAGGCCGTACCGCCGAATGGGCGTTGCGCTGGCGTATGATAATGTTGGTGCAGATATGGATGAAATGCGAAAGAAGGCTAAGGTGGCTGCTGAATGTGTGGAGATTGTGTAGACTTTATTAATATTCTATATTATTCAATTTCGTATCAACGTTTCGGTGATTGCGGTACGTTGCGTATTTGATTTAGTTTTTTGCTTTGGGAGTTCATGTGTAAGAGAAATGGGCCAGGGTAAAAAATACTCAATACAGCACTCTTGTGATTTGCTTTCTGTGGGGCAAGTTTTAAGATTTGGATTAAATATGAGATTGTAAGCCATTTACCTTCACTATCCGGTAGAGATATGCAAAGCGTCTTCATAAATATTTAAGAAAAAAAGATGTATTTACGCTTTAACTTAAGCCAAGCCAATTCTCTGTTTTCGTAGTAATTAAATCAAAAGCATATCAATCCATTTCAAGGCAAAAACCTTCGTGCAACTTTGCGTCCTTCCTGCCTTTGTGGTTCAAAATAATTTTCGTGCATTTTAGCGGTCTTTGTGCGTTTCTGGTTCATTATCAACCCTCACTCACCCCCACCACTTTCATCCCATAATATTTATAATGGTGCGCAGGTAGGTTATCTTCCATACAAGATGCTTTCAATATCAACATCCAAGGTTTTTGTTTAGGTACTTGCAGGCTCATGCTGCACATGCCATCATAGGTTTCTGTAAATGAATAAAGCAAAGATTGTTCAGTTTCCACACGCAGATTATTTTCTTTGGTAGGGTTGCCGTACAATATGATCAATTCAAAATAATAATGCGTTGCTATTTTATTGTGTCGCTTCATAGGTTCAAAACTCAAATCTATTTCAACACAAAGCATGTCTTTTTTTACAATAAGCTTGTAACCCGCCTCTAATAATTCATCCAAAGGATATCGCTTTTGAAACTCATAGGTTACAAAAAAGGAATAATCAATCATAGCATTTTTAGCCATACTTTTATTAAGCAGGTTTATCATGGCAATGGTTTGCCTGCCTGTATCCAAGCCATCAGTAAATGGTTGCATTATTTGGCAAATCCTTTTGGCAATCGGTCCGGTAATGGCTGCGTTATTTGCTGTTGTTTTAAAAGCATTGTTTAGTACAGCAGGCTTAACACTCCCTCTTTTTCTGCGCCAAAAACTTCCTTCTTTGGTATGCACAGCTTGGTATAATTCAGGGTCAGGACATACAGGCAAACCCTTTTTTTTTATTTTCATAATCCCCATGTTTAAAATTAGAATAATAAAAGTAATTTTTTCTATCTTATAGTCAAGTTATGGTCAAGTCATAGTCAAGTTATAGTCATTGCTATTCGAGGTATACCCTTACTAAATCCATGTCAACCTCCTAATAACACCTATAGCTGCATGCTATACAAGGTCATACCTATTGCAAAAAAATACGCTAACGGTATTTACTATAAAAAGTAGCAACAGTACAATTCTACACATTATTAATGTCGTGCCTTTGTGGGTCAAAAGAAAAACCTTCGTGCAACTTTGCGTATTTGTGGTTCAAGAAAAAGCCTTTGTGGTTCTTTGCATCCTTAGTGCCTTTGTGGTTCAAAAAATACCTTCGTGGAACTTTGCGTCTTTGCATCTTTGTGGTTCAAAGACGCTTAAACTATTATAGCTTTTTGTAACTATCTTCAACGTAAGTTTCAAAGGCTTCATTTTACCTACTCTTATTCAAATATTTATATACCAAATGCTAAAAGCTACTTACTCTTTTTTATGTGTAATTTTTCTATTGTTCGTTGTGGAAACAAAAGCCCAGCAAAAATTTCCAACACCTGTAGAAGGCGATTATGTAATTTCTAATTTTGAATTTGAAACCAAGGAAAAATTGCCGCAGTTAAATATTCATTACACATCAATAGGTAAACCGCACCGAAATACAAATGGAACTGTAGATAACGCAGTTTTAATAATGCATGGAACCACCGGGAGCGGGCAACAATTTTTAAGCGAACTATTTGGGGGCAACTTATTTGTATCTGGCGGCTTGTTGGATGCCAATAAATATTTCATCATTTTACCGGATGGTATCGGTCATGGAAAATCAAGTAAACCCAGCAATGGCCTGCACATGGCTTTCCCAAAATATACTTACACCGATATGGTGAAGGCAGATTATTTATTACTTACCCAGCATTTAGGCATAAGCCATTTACGTTTGGTAATGGGCACATCAATGGGCGGTATGCATACGTGGCAATGGGGTTACACTTATCCAGATTTTATGGATGCATTAATGCCTTTGGCCAGTTTACCTGTGGAGATTGCCGGAAGAAACCGTATGCTTCGTAAGATGGCAATTAACCTTATCGAAATGGATCCGGCATGGGAGAGTGGAGCTTATCTGCAACAGCCAAAAATGGGATTAACAGGTGCTATTTCCTCCCTTGTTTTTATGGTAAGCGCTCCCTTGCAGTGGCAAACGAAAGCACCAACTCGTGCCATGGCAGATTCTATGTTGGTAACTATGGAAGCCCTTTATGCTGCCTCCTTAGACGCAAACGATTTTATTTATCAGTTAGATGCGTCCCGCAATTATGATCCCTCTCCACATCTTCAACAAATAACGGCACCGCTGTTTGCAATTAATTCTGCAGATGACCAGGTAAATCCTCCCGAGCTCAAACTCATGGATCGAGAAATTAAAAAAGTAAAAAATGGTCGGTATATTTTATTGCCCATCACCGAAAAAACTTCAGGGCATGGCACTCATTCAAATCCCACAATCTGGGGCGATTATCTAAAACAATTGTTAGCATTATCAGCCAAATAAAATTCGTTTTAAAAAAATAAAATAACATGCACAAGAAACTATTTACAAAAATAATTTTCCTCAGTTTATTGGTATCAATTTTACAGGTAGCCAACGCACAAAACAAAGGCAACGCTGCCAATCCTTTTATTTTAGAACCTTCCACTACTACGGTTGCTATCGGTTATTATTGGTCAGAAGCGAAGCCTGTACTGCATATAAATTCGGGGAACTTTGTAAGGGTACATACTTTAATTACTTCAACCCCCGAAAGGTTAGAAGCTTCCGGCGTAGCGTATAATGATGTAGAGCCTGCTTTAAGAGAAGTACAATTGGTAAAAGAAAAAGGTCCTGGTGGGCATGTACTAACGGGCCCTGTTTATATTGAAGAAGCAGAGCCTGGAGATGTGTTGGAAGTACTGTTCGATTCTATACAACTGGCCATACCTTACGGGTACAATGCCATTGGGCAAAGTGGGTTTTTATCTGATGAGATTTTCGAAAGAAAGATGACCATTATTCCACTTGATAAACAACAAATGGTTGGTTCCTTTGTAAACAATATCCGCATCCCACTTAAACCTTTTTTTGGAAGTATGGGAGTAGCTCCCGCCAAAGAAGTCGGTAAATGGAACAGCGCACCACCTTGGAAAAATGCAGGTAATTTAGATAACAAAGAATTGGTTGCAGGAAGCAGGCTTTTTATCCCCGTTTTTGTAAAAGGTGCTTTGTTTGAAATTGGCGACGGCCATGCAGCGCAGGGAAACGGTGAAGTAGATATTACTGCTATAGAAACTTCATTGATAGGCAAATTACAGTTCATTGTACACAAACATAAAAAGCAGGATTGGCCCAGGGCTGAAACTGCCACACACATTATTACTATGGGGTGCGACAGAGATCTTAATGCTGCAACACACATTGCTGTAAGGGAAATGATAAAATATTTGATGGAAGAAAAATCACTTTCGCAGGCTGATGCATATATGCTTTGCAGTATGGCAGTAGATGTAAATATTACGCAATTGGTAGATGGTAATGTTGGGGTGCATGCCATGCTGCC
>JANXTG010000022.1 GCA_025352525.1 Ferruginibacter sp. | reverse complement strand
AAAAAATAAATTTCACCACCTGCATTCATATTTATAAAAGAAAGAAAGTTATCGTTTTCAATATCGCTGGTTGTTTTATTAATAACACTGTTCCATTGCAACTTTAAATCTGGAGAAAAACTAAAATTTATAACATCGTTGTAATTGTAAATTATATCTCTGCCGTTACCATCATTAAAAGGTCTGTAATACCCAAAATAACCTCTGTTGTACAAATAATAATCTGAGTAAGAGTTGTAATATCGGCTATCAAAACCATTGTACCTGTCGTTAAAAGTATTGCCATAACGCCTTTGTTTATAATACTCTTCTGTAAGTACAATAAAACCCCCGTCTTTTTTTAATATAACGTTTCTAATATTTAAATTATCGTAAGCTGAACGCCAATCAGGTTTACCCGATAATTTGGCCCGCAATGAATCATCAAAAATATTAATAGTTTGTTTTGTGATATTAAAAGAATCCCGGTTTATAACAGCAGAAAGCAATCCATCAATATTTCCTCCATTTTTTTTATATGAAAAAGTAGTGAGGATGTAATTTTTATTTCGGTTGTCAATTTTTATTTGCGGGCTTTGTATAAGCTGTTTGTTGAGGGGAATATTTACAATAAAAAGTTTATCAGTTTTTAATTTTTTAAAATTTAATTCCAGCGTATTTATATATTCTTCTCTTGCGTTTTGTTTTACTTTGGGGAAAAGAATAGTTCCATCATTATCAATTAAAAGGTCGCCAAAATCTTCTCTGTTATCATTATAATTTATGATTCTTTTACTGCTGTCGAGTAAAACAAAATTTTCGTTGTACACTTTTGTAATTTGTGTGTACTCATTGTTTCTAGTCTGTGTTTTGTATAATAAAAGTTTTGTTTTATCCTCACTCCAGGTAAAATAATAATGTGTTTTACTAGAGAAAAAACTTTGCCTTGTAGTGTCAAGATCTATTATTTTACCTATTAATTTACCCTCTTCATTCATACGGGCAGCTTTGCTGTAAATAGTATTTCCTTTTTCATATTGCCAAACCATTAAAAAATGATCAGGATAAGTAAGAAAATCAATATTATAGGTTTTGTCAGAAATAAAGTCAAGTTTGATTTCCTCTTTTATAGCCATATTATTATCGTAAATGGTAAGCGCCTGGCGTCTATTAAGATTTTTATAAACAAGAAAATTATTAGAAAAATTACCGAGTATTTCAAAGTTCATATTGCGTGAGTCCGCTTTCTCAACTTCAGAATAAGTAATATTTTGAGAAAAGCTATTTATTGTATAGAGAAAAAAGAAAGCAACTATCAAAAAAAAATTACGTTTCATAGACGAAATATATTTCTATAAAATTACGAATTTAAAAACCCTTTATCATGTTATTGTAAAAACAAATTTGGGCACAAAATTGTTAAATAACTTTATCTATTAAACAACATAAAATGAGAACTATATTGATAACGGGTGGTACAGGACTAGTGGGGAAAGCACTGGCAAAACAACTGGTTGAAAAAAACTATGAAGTAATTATTTTAACCAGAACTTTAAAGGATGTTGTTACACAGAAAAATATATCCCATGCATTATGGAATGTAAATGAAAAACAAATTGATATTAATGCTGTAAAAAAAGCTGATGCAATAATACACCTGGCAGGAGCAGGTGTAATGGATAAAAAATGGACTGTAGAATACAAAAAAGAAATACGTGACAGTCGGATAAACAGCAGCGAGTTAATATTAAATACTTTAAAAAACAATGAGCACAAAGTGCAGATTATTGTTAGCGCATCTGCCATAGGCTGGTATGGAAAAGATAAACAGGAAGGACATTTTTTTACAGAGAATGAAAATGCAGATCCAGCTTTTCTTGGAAAAGTTTGTAAGGAATGGGAGGAAAGTATTGAGCCTGCAACCACAATGGAAATAAGAGTGGTAAAATTAAGAACAGGAATTGTATTAAGTGAAGCCGGCGGTGCTTATCCGGAATTTAAATCATCTTTAAAATTTGGTATTGCTTCTATTTTGGGAACCGGGAAACAAATGATAAGCTGGATACACATTGATGACCTGTGCCGCCAATATATTTTCGCACTTGAAAACGATACCATCGTTGGAAGTTACAATGCAGTTGCACCAAAACCCGTCAATAATAAAACAATGACACTGGCAATTGCAAAAATCGTGAAAGGAACTTTTTTTATACCTGTACATGTGCCACAATTTGTATTAAACATCTTGCTTGGTGAAAGAAGCATAGAAATTTTAAAAAGTGCAAGGGTGAGCAGTGATAAAATTAAAAGTGCAGGATTTACTTTTTTATACCCAACAGTTGAAGCTGCAATTATGCAAGTTGAGAAAAAATAATAAAAACTTTCTATCCAATTAATCTACAAATCTGCGTTAAGGTATTTTTTTCTGCTCCACACCACAAATAGAATAAAATATGCAATTGCCAGGGATATAACTACCCAAAAATAATCTGTTGGCAAAATATTTCTGGTCAAAGATTTTAATGGGTTATCAGGAAAAGTAAGTAATCCATCAGCTGCATTCATGGGTAGATAATCGCCCATGCTACCCAAATCTGTACCATTATAATTTTTTAATTTTATGCTTGCAATATCTAGCATTTGTGAAAGAAAATTTTCGGTGCCCAGATAAATGAAATAAAGCCCAATGGCAAAACCTGTTTTTTTAATTAACACTGCAATAAGTACTGCAAACATGTTATAGGTAAGCGCTTTTAAAAAGAAAAAACCTACATGCGAAAACTGGTTGAGCGAAAAATCAGAGCCCGACAGCAAACCAAATCCTGTTGCAGTTAGCACAACTAACAGAGTGCTTATAATGGCAAAAATAATTGCGATAATTATTTTTACCATTATAAATTCATTTCGGCTCCAGCCATCAATAATATTTTGTCTGTTGGTTTTAAAAGTATATTCATTGGTTATTAAAATAATAAGAAGCATAGCGGGCAATACCAATAAAAAGCCTGTAGTGTAGCTTGTAGATTGCCATGTGTTAGAAAAATTATAAGGGTTAAAACTTGCCAATAATTTACCACCCGTGCTATTTGCTAAAATATTTTTATTGATAGCATAAACTGCATAATTTATAAGCACTACACCAACGCAAAAAAAGATAGATAATAGTTTAAAAGCAGTATAATTTTTTACTTTAAGCCATTCAATTTTTAAGAGCTTGTTCATAACATAAAAGGTTAGATGAGTTAATTGGTTAGTTCTAAAAATTTAGATTCAAAATTGCTTTTCTTTATTTGAAGGTGTGATAAAACAATACCCTTATCGAAACAATATCTATTTATTTCTTCGAGATTTGCAGTGCCGGATTCGTAAGAAAGTTCAAGATTTCCGCCTACTTCATCAAGCCTCAAAAAATTATTTAATTCTGCAAGTATACAGCGAAGTTTTTCTTTATCAGCTGCTGCAAGCTGCACAATATCGCTCTCTTGAAATACGTCTTTAACTGTACCTGAAGCCAATAAACTTCCCTGTTTTAAAATAGCAACATGGGTACATACTTTTTCCACCTCATCGAGCAGGTGACTCGCCATAATAATTGTTTTGCCTTTGGCTGAAAGTTCTTTTATGAGTATTCTTATTTCTGCAATTCCTACCGGATCAAGACCGTTGGTTGGCTCATCAAAAACCAACACATCAGGGTTACCGAGCAATGCTGCTCCTATTGCCAGTCGCTGTTTCATCCCCAATGAAAATGTGCTGAAGGGAGAATCTTTTCTTTTGTAAAGATCAACTGTGTTCAATACATTTTCAATATCTTCTTCCCCATGTTCTTTAATGGCCGCAGAAATTTTTAAGTTTCGTACGGCAGATAAATAATGATAAAAATTTGGCGTTTCCAGCAGTGTTCCTATTTTTTTTCTGTGTGCATCTGTAGCAACTTCATCAAACAGTTTATAGGTGCCTGATGTAGCTTTTAGTACATTCATTATTATGCCAAGCAAGGTTGTTTTGCCGCTGCCGTTGGGGCCTAGTATACCATAAACGCAACCTTTGGGCACAGAAAAACTTACAGCTTTTAACGCTTGTATTTTACCGTAATTTTTGGAGATATTTTCTACCGTTAAAATTGCCATTCCATAAAATTTATATATCAAAGAAAAGAAAATGTTGAGGTAGAATAAAAAGTAATTATTTAAACGGTAGTATAATTAGGTTTTTATATAAATGTTGCGAAGAAAAAAGATGAATAAAATCCTACTGCCCGGCATAGCCCGGATGGGCAGTAGTACCACCTGCACATAATTTACTTTGCTAAATAATTTTTTTGCGTGCGGGTGTACTACAGACAGCCGGATACAAAAGATGAAGCATGAACAGTTGTTCATGCTTCAAAATATAAAACGTCTTAAAAAATTTCGAACTTTATTTTACATATTTTTTTAACCATTCATTTTGCTCCCACAACATGTGCAATAAATTTTCTTTGCCTCTGTAACTATGCGCTTCGTATGGCAGAAAAACAAAACGAACTGTACCACCATTTCCTTTTATTGCAGCGTACAAACGCTCGCTGTTTATAGGAAATGTTCCCTGGTTATCATCGCTGTCGCCATGTATTAAAAGCAATGGCGTTTTTATTTTATCTGCATAGTTAAAAGGACTCATGCTACTGTACAATGCGGGTGCTTCCCAAAATGTTCTGTCTTCTGCCTGAAAGCCGAAAGGCGTGAGTGTTCTGTTATATGCGCCGCTACGGGCAATGCCGGCTTTAAAAAGATTTGTGTGTGCCAATAAGTTGGCCGTCATAAATGCACCATAACTGTGCCCACCAACTGCAACACGTTTTCTGTCACCCACACCCATATCACTTAAATTATTGATGGCTGCTTCTGCATTTAAACGCAGCTGATCTAAAAAATTATCATTGGGTTTTTTAGAAGGATCTGTACTAACTATAGGCATCTCTGCATTATCCAATACAGCAAATCCTTGTGTTACAAAAAATATAGGGCTGCCCCAGCCGATGGTTGGAAACCTATCTTTACTTCCACGGATTTGTGCAGCATCTGCAGCATTGTTAAACTCACGTGGATAAGCCCATATAAATACCGGCAACGGTCCGTCTTTTTCTTTGTTATATCCTTTTGGTAAATACAAATCTCCGGTAAGATCAACTCCATCTGCACGCTTGTAACTTATTTTTTGCTTAGTAACTCCATTCATTGCAGGATATGGATTTGTAAAATTTGTGATGGCAACATCTGCCATCTTCATCCTTAAATTTTTAATGTAATAATTGGGTACGG
>JANXTG010000202.1 GCA_025352525.1 Ferruginibacter sp. | reverse complement strand
GATTCAGTATTTTGATAATGACTTAAACGAAGAAGGAAAACCTTTTGGTAATTACACACCTTATGTTGTGGAAACTTCAGTTGGGCTTGACCGCTTATTTTTAACAGTGCTTAGCCTTGCCTACCAAAATGAAAAATGGATCAAAGAAGACGGCACTGAAGATGGCCGTGTAGTTTTAAAAATTCCTGCAAAACTTGCACCTACAAAACTGGCAATTTTGCCTTTACTAAAAAAAGATGGTCTGCCTGAAATTGCTAAAGAATTAATGAATGAATGCAAACAAAGTTTTCATTGTTTTTATGAAGAAAAAGATGCCATTGGAAAACGTTACCGCCGCATGGATGCAATAGGAACTCCGTTCTGCGTAACAATAGATCACCAGACGAAAGAAGACAATACAGTTACCATACGCTACCGAGATGATATGCGGCAGGAAAGAATTGCATTAAACAAAGTGAAGGAATTGGTTGAGAAATTGGTGAGATAAAAAAGAGGCTATCAAACAAATGATAGCCTCTTTTACTTTATAAATTTAATTAGTAAGTGGCAAAAGTTGATACTGCTTTTATTCCTTTAAAACTACCGTTATATACTGAAGTATAACTTCTTGATGGTACTAAACTTATTACCAGTTGTTTTACAATTAATGGCGAAGTAGTTCCTGTTGCATACACATATAAAGTATCAGTTAATCCTGATGAATAAGGAATAAAATCAGTTACGCTATTGGTCGCAATATTACTAAACACAGGCGTACTAGAAGTAAAAACAGGAGTACCATTTAAGAATACAGGAGTACCAGATATTTTTCTGAATGAATAGATATCTACGTTGGGCAGAGCTGAGGTATTGTAAACAAAATTTGCAAATCGTAATCTTGCCGAAGTATCAGTAGGGATAACAATATTATTTAAAACTGTGACTTCTTTAATATTGGTAGTTGTGTCGTAAGTAAAGGTTGTGTAACTTTTACCCGCTTCAAAATTCTGACTGAAGGTGATTGGTATTTGCGTAGTTGACAATAATGTATCTTTTACTAAGACAGACCTTGTGCCTGGGCTTACCTTTATGCCGTAAGCTGAAGCAGGGAAAATTCCACCCAAAGCTAATGCAGAACCCGATACCTGAACACCATCAACATAAACATAATTACGTACAGCTTTAACTGTAGCATTAAAAATTTGAACGGTAGCAAACTTATTTAATTCTGTTTCAAGACCTGCAACCTGTGGAATTTCTCTTTTACAGGAAATAAAGAATAACAGGAAAAAGCCAAGAATAAATATTAGTAATTTAGAAAATTTCATATCTATATTTTTAAAAAATTAAGGCATTGAGAACCAGCATTGATAAGTAATATATTCTGGTTTTATAGCTCCAATTCTTGTTAGCTCAGGTATATTGTATAAATATTCTGAATTAAATCTAGGTCTACATCTATAAACGGGGTTACCATTATTTGTGGTAACAAGATAATTAATTGGTGATGTAGGCGGAGTAATAAAGTCTGCATACACCTTATTGCCTGTAGCGGGATCAATATCTGTGTAATGGTATTTACGCATATCTGTCCAGGTTTGATGAACACCCCAGCCATAAAGCGCTATGTATTTTTGAAGCATTATTCTGGTTAATGTAAGGCCTGCTGATGTGGTTGGAACTACGGCCGAATTTGCAAGATATGCTGCTTTACTGGCGGGTGAAATTACACGTGCAGCAGGTATTTTAAAAGAAAAAGTTGTAGTAAGCATATCAAAATTTAAACTTATAGCATTAGTATATGCAACCAGCGCCGTTGCCTTATCTCCTTTACTATATGCTGCTTCTGCAATTATAAACTGCATTTCAGAAGCTGTCATAAGTGGCCATGGGCCACGGTTTCCATAAACATATTTGGCACTGTCGTCTGTGCCGGTTGTTGCAATCTGTATTGGATTTCTCCAAAAATTTTTAGGATAATTAGCAGTAGGTGCAGTTCCGTTTAAATATTCGGTAACACCGAGCCAGGGGGTTACACCTTTAAATGTACCGAGGGAATTTTCACTTAGCATATACCAAGTTCTTGGATCATTAACTCCTGTAAAAGCACCGGTATTTAAACCCGACATTAAATTTGCAATATAACCGCCTTGTCTTAATGCTCCGATGTTGGAACGTGTAGGACCAAAATAACTATTAAAACCGTTGCTTGAATTAAGGTCGGAAAAAGTTGCCAAAATATTTTCGCTATTGTTGGTTAAAGAAAGGTTGGCATATTTAATTGCAGAATCTGCATAATTATTTGTTGTAAAAATTCCTTTGCTACTCAAGTCTATGTAAGAACGGGCAAGAATACCGTAAACAAATTTTTTCCATTTATTAATATTTCCGCCATTGAGGTAAGCATCGCTTTGAGCAAGATTTGCAGGACTTAAATTTCCATCAGTTTTGTTTAAATTATTTAAAGCTTTAAAACAAGCCGCTCTGCAACTATCGTAAAATTCAGGTTGAGTATCATATTTAAATTGGGCTTGGTTTGTATTAAATGCTTCTTTTAATATTGCATCTCCATATTGATTGGTTAACTCTAACCAATCCCAGGCTCTAACTGCATAACCAATACCAACATAATCCCATTTTTGCTGTTCAGTTCCCCATTGTATAATTCTATTTACATTTTGACCATGGCCATAGTAAACAGCTGCCCATATACCACCGGTGTTATCGCTGCCTATAGTGCCTCCCATTGAACCATAATTTTCGCCATTGGCTGTAGAACCCCAATACTGAATATATCGCCCTAATAATACATCGTCTATTTGCAACCCATAGTTTGAACCTGCAGCAGAATTAAAAGCAGTGAAGCCGCCAATAACTCCAGGCAATATGGTTTCTATAGGAACTTCAATCGGAGCATTTGGATTTAAATAGGCATCATCAATTTTTTTCTTGCAGGAAAAAATACCTAAAATGCAAGTTGCCGCAAGAAAAAGGATGGGTTTAAAAAAATTGTTTTTCATATAAATTTTTTAATTCTTTTGTAATTAGATTATTTAAAACTTGCTCTAAGTCCAAAACTTAAACTTAAAGGAGTAGGTGCTGAACCGAGGTCAAGACCATAACCGCCAATGCCTCCTGTTCCCGGATTATTTGCATTAACGGCGGGGTCTGCACCATAATAATTTGTAATAAGAATTAAGTCGTTACCTGTTACAAAAAGGCTTAAAGCTTTAAAAGCATTGAAATGTTTTATTGTTTTTGACGGTAACTGATAATTTAAAGTCAGATCTCTTAATCTAAGCCAGTTTACATTTTTTTGTATAAATTCTTCATCAGGTAAAGAGGTATAATAACTGCTTAAATATTGGGGAACAATGGCAAGCGTATTTACTGTAGGTGTTGCAGAATTTTGCAGACCATCATTTAAAACTCCATTTATAATTATTGGCGTACTGCGGTTAGCTGTTCTTACACTTTTACCCAACCCGGTAAGTAATTGATCTGTTCCATTATAAATATCACCTCCTACTTTTAAATCCCACAAAAAAGTTAGGCTCAAATTTTTATACCGAAAACTGTTTAATGTGCCTAAATTAAAATCGGGTGTTCTGTCAGCAATAACTGAATTTGTACCACCGTTTATTAAAGGGATTCCGGATATTGGGTCAATTAATATTTTACCTGCATTATTTTTGGTATAAGTAGATCCGGTAATTGTGCCAGTTGAAAAACCTCTAACTAAACCCCCTCTAACATTAGAAATATAAGTATCAGAATTATAAAAGTCTTTTAAAAGGCCAATAGATTCAGGAAGCGTAAGCACTTCACTCCACATATGGCTAAAATTAAAATTGATATTCCAGCTAAAATCTTTCCTTTTAATTGGGTTAAGATTTAAAGTAAGTTCAATACCCTGGTTACGTAATGATGCAGCATTTGTAGTATTTAAAATAGCTCCTGTGGCGTAACTCGCTCTATAGCCCTGGGCTATCTGATCGGTACAAAGAGTATTATAATATGCCGCTTCCAAGGTTACATTATTATTAAAAAGTCTTAATTCGGTTCCTATTTCATAAGTCTTTTGTTTTTCCGGTTTTAGGTTAGGATTGGCATTTGTAAACCCATAAGTATAAGTTATAGGAAGGTTGGAACTGCTGAAATTATTTACAAAAAATGATTGGTTGGAATATGGATCGTTCAGTCTTGCAGTGCTCGCAAGGGAAGATCTTAATTTAGCATAATTTAAAATATTCCCTTTTTTTATGGCAGGAAATATATCTGAAACTATTATACTTAAACTTGCACCCGGATAATTATAGTTTCTGTTTGCTGCAGGTATTGGAGATGCAGATTCAAATCGATGAGAGTAAGTAAGAAAAGCCAGATTTTTATACCCTATTGAAACTTCGCCGAAGCCCGCTAATTCTCTAAATATATTTACATTAGGTAATCCTTTGTTGTTTTTTAATAAGCGCCTTCTTGATCCCTTTGCAGTGATACTGCTATCATACACATTGAAATCTGTTTTTACTATAACACCATTCCTGTACATATTACCATCTAATATACCAATAGAATCAAGTACATTATTTCCTACTATAGCAAATTGTTGGGTTTCAAAATCTTGCCACATAGTACCCACCAATAATCTTGTAGTAAAATTTCCTATTTTTTTCTTGGCTGTTGCAGTAATAGTATGATTATAACCTTTGTATTTTCTATAATAATTATCTAAACTTCCTCCGGTAGCAGACGACAACTGAAAGGACTGAGGATGTACAAATACATATCCATCATCTTTGTAAGTATCATAACCAAATCTACCACTTAAAGCTAACCAGCTTAAAGGATTGTAATCTATTGCCAGCGTAGAAACAAGACGATTTAATATATCGCCGCTTCTATTATGCTTGGCACTCCACAAAGGATTATCAAAATCAGAATTTCTGTTTTTATTAAAAAGTATAAATTTATTTCCGTTTGGATCTTCATAGTTCCTAATGTCATTGTTGGAAGGCCATTCGTATAATTCTACTAAATATCCCCCGGATCCTGAGGAGGAAGCTGAACTTTTAAGTGGACGTAAATTATCGGCATTTGTATAGGCAATAGATGGCGTAATGGAAAGGAATTTTCCAATCTTGGTTGTATTGGATAATTTAAAATTATACTTTCTATAAGTATTATTTGGTACTACGCCTCTGCTGTCAAAAAACTGGCCCGATGCTCTAAACCCAATATTTTTTGTTCCGAATTCGGCACTAAGATTATGTGTTTGTGCAAAACCAACTTGAAAAAAATAATGAAGGTTGTCGTAAAATGTTGTACCGGGTTTCCATGCAGGACCAAAAGATGTGAAAACGCCTGAGGATGTTGCGGAAGCAAATGGAATATTATTAGCAGAACCCGGACCGTAATCATTATTTACCTCTGCGAACCGGGTTTCTTTTTGGTAACGAAAATTATTATCGTAAGCAACCACTATTTTCCCGTTTGTAGCCTTTGCTTTTTTTGTACTGATTACAATAGCGCCTGAACTTGCCTGGCTGCCATATAATGCAGTTGCTTCCGGTCCTTTTAAAACTGTTACAGATTCTATATCACTCGGGTTAATATCTGCAATTCTATTGGTGTTATCATTGTTTCTGTTGTTACCATCAGATGCCAAGCCGATACCACTCCCACTTTGTGAATTTGAATTTAAAGTTTGGTTATCTAATATTATACCGTCAACAACAAACAAAGGTTGGTTTGTTCCAGAAATTGTATTGAAACCCCTGAGCACAATACCGGCAGAAGCTCCGGCAGTACCTGATGTGGGGGTAACAGTAAGACCTGCCACACGACCCTGCAAACCATTTACAAAGTTTTCTCTTTGTGTTTGCTGTAAATCGTTTCCTTTAACTGTTTGAACAGAATATCCAAGTTCTCTTGGGTTTCTTTTAATGTCCATTGCTACAACTACTTCATCGAGCGTACCATCAAATTTTTCGAGCCTTACCGTTAAGAAAGTAACATCTTTTATTTTTATCTGTAATGCTTTGTAATTGACTGAAGAAATAACGAGGATGTCATTTTTTACTGCGTTTATGCTAAAATTACCATTGGCATCGGTTTTAGTTCCTGTTTTTTTACCTTTAATTTCTACTGTTGCAGCCTCAACCGGTATAGCATCTTTTTCACTAACTACTTTACCATTTATAATTTGAGCGTAAGTAAATAATGGGATTAAAAAAAATAGCAGTAAAACTGTTTTAGGTATAAATTTTCTCATATCAATAATTTTGGGTTTAATTTAGAAATTCTATACCAATTAAATGTTTAATAAAAAAAACTAAACTACAACTTTTCGCAAAATAATTAACAAAATGTTACTAAATTGGAAATAATTTTTAAAAAAAAATTTTTTTCAAAAGATACATTTTCAGCCAAATAAAAAAAATAAACTTCTAAAGATTTTAAAAAATTAAAAAAAAATATTAAATCCACTTTTAAATACAAAAGTTATTCATACAATGTTCTATAAGTTTTTTTGGTAAAACCGATTAATTCATTAGTTTTAACGTGAAGTTTAGCTTCACACCCATTATTACTAACCATAAACTTAATTAACATGGCAGGAAAATTAACAGCGTATTGCATGAAGACGAAAGAAAAAAATGTTGAAATGCAGGAAGCAGTGATCACTAAAACATCCCGTGGAGGCTACATGGCCCAAGGCAACGATGGTAAAGGAAATAAAATGACTACTATGCTAGGCGAAGCAAGAGCTTTGGAAGCTGTAAAAGATGGCGTTGCTAAAAAAGGCTGGTAATTCAGAAGATATTAGATGCAAAATTTTAGACCAAAGATTTTGGCGACTCATAAGGTCGCCTTTTCTTTTTGTGTTAATCCAATTTCTGATATTCTAATGCTTTGTTTAAAAACCGATGCATCATTGTCATCGATTTTATATCTTCTACTACTAAAATGCCGTTTTTACCGACTTGTTTTAATTTGGCTTTATTTGTGGCTTTCTGTAAAAACAGTAATACCTTATTAAACGTTTCACTTTGAAAGTAAGGTGACTCCGAATTTGATACAAAAAAGCATTTTAATACATCATTTTTTAAAAACATTCTTTCAAAACCCAATACCACAGCTATTTTACGGCAACGAACTGTAGTAAATAAATCTTCCACCTGCGCAGGTATCGGTCCAAAACGATCCAGCATTTCTGCATGAAAAGCAACAAGGTCTTCTTCAGTATCACAATGGTCTAACCTGCTGTAGAGCGATAATCTTTCAGTAATACTTTCAACATAACTATCGGGTATTAAAATTTCCAGGTCAGTATCAATTGAGCAGTCTTTTACAAAATCATCCTGCTCTCTTATTTCGTCCTTAAACAAATCTCTAAATTCATTTCGCTTTAATTCCTTCACTGCTTCGTCCAGTATTTTCTGGTACATTTCAAAACCTATCTCTGCAATAAAACCACTTTGCTCGCCACCAAGCATATTACCTGCTCCACGTATATCAAGGTCACGCATAGCAATTTGAAAACCACTTCCCAGATCGCTGTATTGTTCCAAAGTGCTTAATCTTTTTCTGCTGTCTGTAGGTAATGTACTCATGGGTGGTGCCAATAAATAACAGAAAGCTTTTTTATTACTGCGACCAACACGACCACGCAACTGGTGCAAATCGCTTAGCCCAAACTGGTGTGCGTTATTTACAATAATGGTATTTACATTTGGTATATCTACGCCACTCTCCACAATATTTGTACACACCAAAACATCGTATTTTTTATCCATAAAATCTAGGATAGTATCTTCCAACTGGTCGCCGTCCATTTGTCCATGTGCAAATGCAATGCTAACATCCGGACATAGACCCTGTATCAATCCCTTCATTTGCGCAAGATCTTTAACCCGGTTATGGATAAAGAAAACCTGCCCGCCTCTTTCAACCTCATAATAAATAGTATCTCTGATGGTATCTTCATTAAAAACCTGTACTTCAGTTTGTATAGGTTGCCTGTTGGGCGGCGCAGTATTGATGATACTTAAATCCCTGGCGCCCATCAAACTAAATTGTAACGTACGTGGAATGGGCGTTGCAGTAAGTGTGAGTGAATCTACTGTTGTTCTTAAAGTTTTTAATTTTTCCTTTGCGGCAACGCCAAATTTTTGCTCTTCATCAATGATCATGATGCCGAGGTTTTTAAACTGTGCATCTTTTCCCAACAAAGAATGTGTGCCGATAATAATATCAATTTTTCCCTCTGCCAGTTTTGCAAAAGTTCCTTTGCGTTGTTTGGCAGTTTTAAAACGATTTACAAAATCGACCGTCACAGGAAAATCTTTTAAGCGTTCACTAATGGTTTTGTAATGCTGGTAAGCTAGAATTGTTGTGGGAACAAGAATAGCAGCTTGCTTTCCATCGCATACGGTTTTAAATGCTGCACGAATGGCAATTTCTGTTTTACCAAAACCCACATCACCACAAACCAATCTGTCCATAGGAATTGGTTTTTCCATATCCCTTTTTACATCTTCACTTGCCTTTGCCTGGTCTGGCGTGTCTTCATAAATAAAACTTGCCTCCAGTTCTGTTTGCATATAATTATCGGGACTGTGTGCAAATCCTTCCAGGCTTTTTCTTTGGGCATATAATTTTATAAGATCGGTGGCAATATCTTTTACCTGTTTCTTTGTTTTGTCTTTCAGTTTAGCCCAAACATCGCTGCCCAATTTGTTCATTTTGGGTACGCTTCCTTCTTTGCCGCTATACTTACTTATTTTGTGTAGAGATGAAATGTTGACGTACAATAAATCTCCGTCTTTGTACTGTATGCGCACGGCTTCCTGCATTTTTCCGCTTGCATCAATCTTTTGCAAGCCACTGTACACACCCACTCCATGGTCAATATGACTTACATAATCACCGGGCTGCAACTCCCTTAATGTTTTTAAAGTAAGTGCTTTGTTTTTACTGAACGCCTGTTTTACTTTGTATTTATGGTAACGTTGAAATATTTGGTGATCGGTATAACAAACCAATTTTAAATCTTCATCTATAAACCCTTCGTGTATTGAAAAAGGGATTGGAGTTACCTGAATTTCGGCTTTTAAATCTGTAAAAATGGTATGTAATCTTTCTAACTGTTTTGGATTGTCAGCAAAAATAAAAATATTGTAATCTTTCTTTTCAAATTCCTGTAAATTTTTTATTAAAAGATCAAACTGGCGGTTAAAAGATGGTTGAGGTCTTGTTGAAAAGTTGATGGTTGATAGTTGATGGTTGATGGTCATGTCGTCCGTCGTCTGTCGTCCGTCGTCCCCAAAGAATGCCTTCTTACCAATCTCCACAATATGCCTTTGCATAATTTCTTTTTCCAATATTTCTGCATCTACAAAATCGGCCGCATTTAAATCTTTTATAAATAAATTATCTATAGTACTTTCATCTATTTCTTTAAATGTAAAAAGCGAAACACCTTCTGTTTCATCTTCAATTTTTTCTTTTATAAATTCCCAGTCTTCCAACCAAACCACGGTATTCTCTGGAAGAAATTCCAACAAAGAAACTTTTTCACCCGTTTCAAACTGTGTCTCCACGTTTGGAATAATATTTACCTGTAACAATTTTCTTTCGCTTAACTGCGTTACGGGGTCAAATATGCGGATGCTGTCCACCTCATTGCCAAATAATTCTATTCGGTATGGTTTTTCATTTCCAAAAGAATAAATATCCAAAATACCACCACGAATAGCAAACTGACCTGGCTCATATACAAAATCTGTTTTTGTAAAACCATGCTCTATAAACCGCTGCAGCATTGTATTTACATCAAGTTCATCTGCCTGTTTTATGCTGATTATATTTTCAGAAAGGGTTTTAGATAAAACCACTTTTTCAAAAATCGCTTCAGGATAAGTGATAATTATTTTCTTTGCAGCCCCCATCCGACTTCCCCCGAAAGGGGAAGAGAAGGACTGCGTAATCTTCGTCAACGCTTCTGTGCGGAGCATTACATGGCTGCTGTTTAAAAGCTGGTAATTTTTTTTATTTTTAAAGGAAGAAGGAAAATAAAATATATCAAGCGCACCGGTAATATTTTCCAAAGAATTGTGAAAGTATGCCGCTTCTTCAGTATCTCTTAAAATTACCAAGTGGTTGGTTTGAGATGCCGCTTCGTTTGAATGTACTGCTGCTAATATAAATTGAGATGTGCTGCCTTGCAATCCTTTTAAATGAAAATGCTGCGGTTGAGACATTGTAATTCCATCCACAATTTTAAAACTGCGGGGATCATTTTTGTACATATTCATCAACACATCTGCATTCATATTCTGGTGTAAAGGTAATTTACAATGTGCTAATTTGCTAATGAGAAAATATACTAATGATTACTTTTTTGGGAAACAGTATATGTTTACAGAAATTTTATTTGTAAAAATTAGCACATCAGCAAATTATCTACTTAACAATTTTCTTTTACCTTACACAAAACTTACTTCATGTTACAACCATGGCAAAGTGCAACGGTAATAAAAATTGAACAGCAGACGTACAATACCCGCCGTTTTTTTATACAAATGCCCGATGCATCTGTATTTGATTTTAAACCCGGACAGTTTGTAACGTTGGATTTACCCATTCACGAAAAGCCCAACAAACGCCTGAGAAGTTATTCCATTGCCAGCTGGCCTGATGGAAGTAATGTTTTTGAATTATGTATTGTTTTATTGGATGGTGGTGCAGGAACCACTTATCTCTTTAATGAAATAAAAGAAGGTTCCGAGCTTACCCTTCGTGGGCCGGTTGGTGTTTTTACCTTAGATGATCATGCACTTGAGAATGATTTATTTTTAATTTGTACAGGCACGGGTATCGCTCCATTTAGAAGCATGTCAAATTTTGTTAAACTTCACAGCTTATTACATAAAAATATTTACCTGTTGTTTGGTTGCCGCACAAAGGCAGATCTCTTATATTTTGAAGAACTAAAAGCATTGAGTGACAGCATGCCGAACTTTCATTACATACCTACACTAAGCCGTGAGCGATGGGAAGGCGCAAACGGATATGTGCATGAAGTGTATGAAAAAATTTTAACAGCCAATAATAATCCAACCGCAAATTTTATGCTTTGTGGCTGGCGTGCAATGATTGATGAAGCAAAAATTAGGATTGTAAATTTAGGCTACGATAGAAAAGCAGTGCACTCGGAATTGTATGGATGAGGTGAATTGTGAATATTGAATTGTCAATAGAGAAGTTTCATTGAGTAAAACTTAACTATAGTTCATAGAAAATTAAATCAGGCATATTGCACAATCAACTAATAAACCTCTCAACTAATCAACTATTTCTTCGAGCCTAAAATTTTCCTTCATCCTAATTCCTTTGTCCGTCATTTGCAAACTGCAACACTCAATGGTTGGATCATGCTCAAAAAATAAAACGTAATCATTTTGTTGCGCTTCGGTAAGGAATGATTTCTTTTCATTTAAAGTAGTCAATGGAAACATATCATAAGCCATTACATAAGGTAAAGGAATATGCCCTGCCGATGGCAATAAATCTGCCATATATAAAATGGTTTTCCCCTTGTAATTTATCTGTGGTAGCATCATCGCTTCTGTATGCCCAAATACCTGGCGTATCATAATATTGGCTGGAAAATCATTTGGATATTCTTCAATAAATTTCAGTTTGCCGCTTTGTTGGATAGGTAAAATATTTTCTTTTAAGAAAGAAGCTTTTTCTCTGTCGTTGGGTTCTACAGCCCATTTCCAATGCCTTGCATTACTCCAATAAGAAGCATTTTTAAATGTGGGTACAAGTATATCATTTACTTTTTCTATTGCACCACCGCAGTGATCAAAATGCAAATGTGTAAGCAACACGTCGGTAATGTCTTCCTTTAAAAAACCATGTTTGGCCAAAGATTTTTCCAGCGTATCATTCCCATGCATGTAGTAGTGACCGAAGAATTTTGCATCCTGCTTATTGCCCATGCCGGTGTCAACTAAAATCAATCTGCCTTCATCTTCAATAAGCAAACAACGCAATGCCCAGCTGCACATATTATTTTCATCAGCAGGGTTTATTTTATTCCAAATACTTTTTGGTACTACACCAAACATGGCACCGCCGTCCAATTTAAAATGCCCTGCATTTATACTGTATAATTTCATAATAAAATTCTAATTTAAAATTGCTGTTTTATTTGCCTTTTGCTGAGCAGCAGTAAGCAATAAAAATATAAAACCAATTGCAAAAAATACAACCAAAGAAAGTATTGATTGTCTGATACTGTAAAGTCCCTCTATTAATCCAAATGTAAATAACCCAATTACTATGGCAAACTTTTCTGTAATATCATAAAAGCTAAAAAATGAAGCAGTATCTTTTGTTTCCGGCATCATCTTACTGTAAGTAGAACGGCTTAATGATTGTATGCCGCCCATTACCAACCCAACAAGTGCAGCAATAATGTAAAAATGCATTTCTGTAGAAATAAAATAACCTGCAATACAAACGCCTATCCAAAGCAAAACAGTAAAAATAAGTACCTGTACATTTCCAAATTTTGTAGATAGTTTACTCATCATTATTGCGCCAACAATAGCTACCAATTGTATAATGACAGCAGTTATAATAAGTTTACTGTTTTCCAGTTTCAACTCTTTTATTCCAAAATCTATAGCTACCAGCATTACTGTTTGTACGCCCATACTGTAAAAAAAGAATGCTGATAAAAATCTTTTTAAAACAGGCATGTGCTTTACCTCGTTCCAAACTTTTTTTAACTCTATAAATCCATTTGCCAATACATTGGTTTTACTTTTTCTTTCAGCTTTTGCAGTAGTGGGCAAAACATTAAATGTTATCTGCGCAAATGCTACCCACCAAACCCCTACTAATAAAAAAGTAAGTTTTAGCGGCAAGGCGTTGTCCGGCATCATCAACACTAAACCGAAACCAATCATCTGCATAATTACACTCCCAATGTAACCCAATGAATAACCTTTTGCACTAATGCGGTCCATATCTTTCTCAGCTGAAATTTCCGGCAGATAAGAATTATAAAACACCTGGCTCCCGTAAAACCCAATACCGGCAAACATAAAGCACATAAGACCCAAAGTGATATGATCACCATCAAAAAAATACATTAGCGAACAACTTGCAGCACCGATGTAACAGAAAAATTGCATAAAGTTTTTCTTATTGCCTTTATAATCTGCAATAGAAGAAAGGATAGGGGAAATAACAGCAACCACCAAAAAACCAAATGCTAATACATAATCTTTCAACTCTGTATTTACGAAGGTGCGTCCAAGAAATTTAATTCCGTTTGGAAATTTTTCCAGCCCGGTAACGGCTGCATAATATGCCGGGAAAAATGTGGTTGTTATTACAAGGTTATAAACAGAATTAGCCCAATCGTACATGGCCCATCCATTCACAATCTTTTTAGAAGCAGTTTGCATGGTTTAAATTAAGAATGAGAAATTAATAATTATAAATGAAACCATGTAATAATATTTACAATGCAGGGCTCAATTTAAATGTCAGACACCTATCCTTCAATAACGCCTCTCCAAATCAGCAGCAACAACACAATTCCCACAATAATTCTATAAACACCCCAAACTTTAAACCCGTATTTCTTTACAAAATTTATAAAAAATTTAATAGCAACAATGGCTACCAAAAAAGCAACTACATTTCCCACAGCCAATAGTTTTATTTCTTCTTTTGAAAAGCCACCAGACTCTTTATAATATTTCAACAATTTATAACCGGTTGCAGCAAGCATGGTAGGCACTGCAAGAAAAAATGAAAACTCCGCGGCTTCGCTGCGGGTGAGCTTTTGCTGCATACCCCCAATAATAGATGCTGCACTGCGGCTTACACCGGGTATCATTGCAAGACATTGCCAAATACCAATTATAAATGCATTTTTGGGTTTAATTTCAGATTCACTGTATATGCGTGGTCTGGTAAAAAGTTTATCTACAAACAACAATATAATACCCCCTAACAAAAGTGCAACAGCAACAGTTGTGGCACTATCCAACATTATATCTATTTTTTTCGAAAATAAAAATCCTAAAATTAATGCAGGTATAACTCCAATAAGAAGCTTCACATAAAACTGCCATTTACTAAAATCGAAGAATTTTTTCCAGTACAAAACAATTACAGAAAGTATGGCACCAAGCTGTATGGCTACCGTAAAAACTTTTACAAAATCAGTTTCGGTTACGTGCAGCAAACGTTCTGCAATAATCATATGACCGGTAGAGGAAACCGGCAAAAATTCTGTAAGCCCTTCTACAATAGCAATTACAATTGATTGAAATAACGTCATGGGTGAGTTTTTTAAAACTTATTATCTTGTTATAAAAAAACGCAGCAGGAATATTCCTCTGCGCTATTTTTTATCTTTTATTTTTTGTCTAATATTTTATGTCTAACAACTAAATTTTTGGCTTCTTCATTATCCCAACTATCTCCAAAATAAATCCAATAATTATCAACAGAGGTGCAATGGTAATTCTTGTTGTGCTGTAAACTTCTTTAGGGTCAAATATTTTTGGGTCAGCACTTTTACCACCTGCCATTAAAATAAAACCCAATATTATCACTACAATCCCTGCAAGCATCCATATATAATTTTCTTTTCCAAAAAGATTATTTACCACAATTGTTTTCACGTTCTTGTCCTTCAGCATAATTATTATTTGAATTGCAATATTAATGTTTGTTTTTTAATAAAGATCGTCCAGCTTCATGCGCAGGTATTTTATTACTGCCCTGTGTGTGCTCAGCAATGTTATGGCAATACCCATTACAATAATAATTGCAAATAATATGAGTATCCCATTGTTATCACGCAGCACTTTAAATTCAGGTCTAAATTTTTCAATCAGCAATACACAACCCCATACAGCTGCAATGGCAATAAAAGATGCAATCAATCCATTTATAACTGCACGCCTGTTAATAGGCCGTGCAATAAACCATCTTGTAGCACCAACCATTTGCATGGTTTTTATTAAAAACCGATTGCTGTACATGGCAAGCCTTATAGTATTATCAATTGAAAAAACAACCAGTGTAGTGAGAAGAATTGCGGTAATTAAAAAAATTAGCCCCACCGTTTTTACAAACTTACTCACTTTCGTAACTGTTTCTGTAGGAAATTGAAATTCCGAAATAACTCCCGGGTACGCAGTCTGTAAATCAGTAGCCAACATATTTAAACTATCCTGCTCTACATGGTCTGCTTTTACATAAAAGTCAACACTTTCAGGCAATGGATTGTTGCTCAAAAACTGTTTCCAGGTGCTGTCATTTTCCTGATTCCACTTTTGCAAAGCCTTCTCTTTAGTAACATATTCAACCCTGTTAGCATACGGTAATGCCGAAATATATTGGGTAAGACTGTCAATTTTCTTTTTAGATGCATCTCTGTTTAAATAAGTATGCACCTGAATACTTTCCTTAAAATAATCGCCCGTTTTACGAAGATTTAAAAAAAACCAGCCTACAATCCCAAATAAAAACAACACAAGCGATACGCCTATAATGGCACCCACATAACTAGATTTTCCTTTTTTGCTTGATCCTTTACCTAATTGCGCCATGTTATAAATATTTAGTTACAAATTTATTAGGGTTGCCGACAAAAATAAAGGTTTTTGTATTGTTTAGTTTATTTTTGAATGCAAGCAGTGTTTGATGACCAAATATATTTTATGCAGTCCACAAACGCTGCATATTAATTTGTTAAAAAAGTTTTTTGAGAATTTTGGGCGTGCCCATCCCGCAGTCTATAAAATGGCAATGTTATTTAAAAGTTTAAAACATAAATAATGTTGGCGGGAGTGGTCGGGCTATACGCTACAATCTTTTTTGTTCAGGCAATAAAAAAAGTATTTCCGCTGCTATCCCTCACGCACTCACGAAACACAATCATAATTATGCTTTTAAGTTTCGAAAATGCTGAATTAAGAAATCTGTGCAAATCAAAACAATCTGTGAGCTTAACACTTACAACTTAAAACCTACTACTAAAAACTTACAACTTACTACTCAATACAAACATGGAATACAACTTTAGAGAAATAGAAAAAAAATGGCAACAGAATTGGAAAGACAGCAATGCATATAAAGTAAGCAATCCCGATAGCTATCGGGACTCCAAACCTTCTTTTTATGTATTGGATATGTTTCCTTACCCAAGTGGTGCAGGTTTGCATGTTGGTCATCCGTTAGGTTACATTGCCAGCGATATTTTTAGCCGTTACAAAAGGCTCAAAGGTTTTAATGTGCTGCATCCTATGGGTTTTGACAGTTTTGGGTTACCTGCCGAGCAGTATGCTTTAGAAACGGGTCAACATCCTGCCGTTACTACAGAAAAAAACATTGAAACCTTTAAAGCCCAGCTCAATAAAATTGGTTTTTGTTACGATTGGAGCAGAGAAATTCGTACAAGTGATGCATCCTATTATAAATGGACCCAAAAGATTTTTTTAGATTTATTTAATTCCTATTTCTGCAATACACAAAAAAAAGCCAGGCCAATTGCTGAACTCATAGAAAAATATTCAATTAAAGGAAACAGCAATTTTTCTGCAACAGATTGGAATGCTTATTCTCAAAAAGAACAGCAGGATATTTTAATGAAACACCGACTTGCATTTTCCTCTTTTGGCGAAGTAAACTGGTGCGAAGTTTTAGGAACTGTATTGGCAAATGATGAAGTAGTAAACGGTGTAAGCGAAAGAGGCGGACATCCAGTTATAAAAAAGAAAATGCGCCAGTGGTATTTGCGCATTACTGCTTATGCAGATCGTTTGTTACAAGGTTTAGAAACCGTGCAGTTTAGCGAAGCCATGAAAGATATGCAGCGCAACTGGATTGGTAAAAGTGAAGGTTGTGAAATGGAATTTTCTCTCGACAGACAACAGACAATCGACGACAATGAGAAAGTTGTAGTGGTCAGTGGTCAGTCGACAGTGGTCAATTTACAATCCTCGGTTGACAACACTCCGATAAAAGTTTACACCACAAGACCGGATACAATTTTCGGAGTAGATTTTTTAGTGGTTGCGCCTGAACATCCAATTGTAAATAGTTTAATTACTGCAGAACAAAAAACTGCAATAGACGAATACCTCACTTATGTAAAAAGCCGCAGTGACAGAGAGCGCATTAGTGAAGTAAAACAAATTACAGGTTGTTTTACGGGTGCATATGCAACAAACCCATTCAACGGAAAACTAATACCCGTGTGGATTGCAGAGTATGTACTGGCAGGTTATGGCACAGGTGCAATCATGGCCGTGCCTTGCGGCGACCAGCGTGACTTTGCATTTGCAAAACATTTTAATATTCCCATTACAAATATTATTGGCGAGCATTACAAT
>JANXTG010000201.1 GCA_025352525.1 Ferruginibacter sp. | reverse complement strand
AGCGTTCATCCTGAGCCAGGATCAAACTCTCCATTGTAAATGAGTTGTTTGAACGTGACTTGTAATTTCTCATTGAAAAATTAATGTCAAATTCTGTATTATGTTATTTTTGCTGACATTACCTGCTTTAAACTTTCGTTTTCTTGCTGTTATTTCCAAACTTTCAAAGATCTTATTTCTTAACTTATTTTCTTACCCCTTTTTCGAAGCGGGGTGCAAAAGTATAAAACTTATTTCTATTTACCTAATTTAATTTTTGGCTATTTCTTCTTCTTTTAAAAGAAATGACGTTTGTTTTTCGGACTGCAAATGTATGGTAGTCAATGTATTCTACCAAATTTTATTTTCATTTTATTTAGAATAAAATCGAAACAGATTGCTATAAAATTGTATTTTAAAAGAACTATCGCTTTTTCATTTAGCGGAGGGCAAAGATAAGGGGTAATATTTCCTCACGCAAACTTTTTACACAAATAATTTTGATGTTTTACTCAATGCCATGTGTAGCAAGCATTACAGAGAATTAAATATTTTGGATGAATAAAAAACATTTTGTGCAATTTCTTAAAAAAGCAATTGAAGATTAGAAAAGATTAATGGGGTCTATCTAAATAACAAGAGGGAATTTTACATTTAAAAGTGTAAGTCCTTTTGCGGGTGCAGAGAAATCCGTTTTAGCACTATCATTACTTTCAAGGATACATTTAAAATCAGCAATACTGATTTTGCCTTTACCTACTAACAACATAGTACCCACCAAACCTCTGACCATGCCTCTTAAAAAACGATTACCTGTTACGTTATATGTCAATACATGATCTTTTAAAACCCAATAACTCTCTAAAATATTACACTTATGGGTAAAAACCTGTGTATTTTTCTTTGCAAAACTCCTGTATTCCGTATGGGCAAGCAATAATAATGCAGCATCATGCAAGGCAGCAAGATTTAAAGGATAAGGATAATAATATGCATTATCAAACAAAAACGGATTTTTGTGATTGTAAATAGAATAAACATAACTACGGGAGAAAGCATCGAACCTGCAATGTGCCGCATCTTTCACCTCTTTTAAATCTTTTATAACGATATCAAGAGGAAGTATAGCATTAAGATGATAAATTGATTTATATATGGCAGTCGCTTCAATTTGGAATTTAGCATCAAAATGAAAAAAGTTCTGAAAGGCATGAACACCTGCATCGGTACGTGAAGAACCTGTGAGTACAACCGGAACTCTAAAATAAACAAGAAGCCCTTTTTCTACTTCAGCTTGTATGGTATTGGCATTCTCCTGAATCTGAAAGCCCGCATAAGCTGTGCCTTTATAAGCTACTTCTAAAAAATACCTAGGCATATATTAATTGCGTATCATAGCTTTAAAGCGACTGATGTAATATTGATCGGAAAGCTGAGCCTGCAATGCACCAAAATTCTGACTGTCGTAAATATGAGGATAAGCTGCATCGAAAAAATTATACTTACCTATATCATTTAAAAACAATGCACTTAGATTTTTTATTTGCTCTACCGAGTAGCAAGTTGATTTAAATATCTTTTTTGCAGCATCTACCATTGCACCGTCTGAAACGGCAGCAGCCATTTTCTTTCTTATTTTAAGAAAATCATTTTCATTTGCCATTGCTTTACAATCTGAATTAAAGCTAACAATCGGTTTGTCTTTTATGATTGCTTGCTGTTTGACAACGCTTGATTTTTTATTCTGCAGCAGTTTAGCCGCAGTTTCAGACTCCACATTGTTTGGAGCAGATTTAGCCATATCAATATCTAAAAACTTGGTAGGCTTTGGTTCGCTGGATTCCTGTTTTGCTTTTTTAAGTTCCGGTTTTTCTTCTTTGACTACAGCAATTTCTTTTACCGTTTCTGCAGGAATTATTCTGTTTGACGCAATAAAAATATTTATTGTATCGGTTTTTATTCCCGTGCGATCAACATAAGTGTAAGATTCGCCATCAACATCGCTGGCGGTATTTATTTTCTTTATTGCATTTTCAGTAGCCGGTTTAATATTTTTTGTTTCCTCCTTAACAACAACAGGCTTAATATCTTCAACAACAACCGGTGTAGGTTTTTTAGCAACTGAAACATCAGTGTTTGCTGCACCCGAAAGTGTGTTGCTAAATACATCTTCATTTGCTGCCGTGATAATAGTTCCAGAATTTCCTGCCGAATTACTCATTGCAACCTGCATTGTTTCCAGGTTAAAAAGCCCCCACCCCTTTGCACCAAAATCTTTTAAAAGAAACCCCGCATCAGCTGAAGCAATATTTAAATTAATAATTTGTTGGGGGAACTGATCTTTTGGAAAACCAAACGTTACAGAGTAATTACCTGAACTTAATTTTGGAATTACTACATAACCTGATGCTGAGGAACTAAGTACCTTATCATTCATTTTTAAGTAAAAAGGCTGCTTATTGTCTGTTTGCACATAAGCAAAATAATACTGTTGCGCATGCAACGCAGTATTTAGCAGCAACAACAATATTAATTGTAAAAAGGTTTTCATAAAGCAATGCTTTGAATAACAAAATTAAAGATTCCTACCCATTTGTCATATATAAAATATGACAGTAAAATTTTAAAGCTATGCTTTACATTTACAAATATTATTAAACCGGATCATCTGCCTATTTGGAGTTATATAAACAAAACCATTTGGCTGTGATAACTCACTTTCAATTTAAAAACAAAATAAATTCATGAGAAAAATTTTAATGCTCGTTTGCATTGCTGCTTTGCCATTTGCCATCTATGCACAAACTCCCGAAGAACCTCAAGATACATCTTGGAAAAAAATATTGAGAGAAAGCTATCCTAAAACAAATGAGCTTGTTCATACTAAACTTGATGTACGGTTTGATTATGAAAAAGCGTTTATGTATGGTAAGGAATGGCTTACATTAAAGCCGCATTTTTATGCAACCGACAGTGTATTACTTGATGCCAAGGGTATGGATATAAAGGAAGTAGCTGTTATTAAAGGGGCCACAAAAATACCTCTTAAATATACTTATGATGGGATGCAATTAAATATTAAGCTGGATAAAACTTACAAGGGTGATGAAAAATATACACTATATTTTGATTATACAAGCAAACCCAATGAACTAAAAGTAAAAGGAAGTCAAGCAATTACTGATGCCAAAGGGCTGTATTTTATTAATCCCAAAGGAGAAGATAAAAACAAACCAGTTCAGATATGGACACAAGGCGAAACTGAAGCCAACAGTGTGTGGATGATTACTATAGATAAACCCAACCAAAAAAGTACGGAAGAAATTACGATGACGGTGCCTGCTAAATATGTTACCCTAAGCAATGGTTTATTGCTGAGCAAAAAAGTAAATGTTGATGGTACAAGAACAGATAACTGGAAAATGGACTTACCACATGCCCCTTATCTTTTCTTCATGGGAGTAGGTGATTTTGCCATCACAAAAGATTTGTATAAAGGCAAAGAAGTAAGTTATTACACAGAAAGAAAACAGGAACAGTATGCCAGAAAAGTTTTTGGCAATACTCCGGAGATGATAAAATTTATTTCAGAAAAATTAGGGGTTGATTACCCATGGCAGAAGTACGCACAGATAGTTGGAAGAGATTTTGTGAGTGGTGCTATGGAAAATACCACTGCCACTTTGCACCAGGAAAGCGCATACCAAAATAACCGCCAGCTTGCTGATGGAAATGCATGGGAAGAAACGATTGTACACGAGTTATTTCACCAATGGTTTGGAGATTTGGTAACGGCTGAAAGTTGGAGCCATATTACTGTAAATGAAAGCTTTGCTAATTACAGCGAATATTTGTGGCTTGAATACAAGCAAAGTGCAGATGCTGCGTATGAGCACAACCTGCAAGACATGCAGGGGTATTTGCAGAGTGGTGGCGAGCAAAAAGACCTGGTGCGTTTTCACTATGCAGATAAAGAAGATATGTTTGATGGTGTGAGCTACAACAAAGGCGGAAGAATACTAAACATGCTGAGAAATTATGTGGGAGATGATGCTTTTTTTAAATCGTTGAACAATTATTTAACGACCAATAAATTTAAAGCTGGCGAAGCCGGACAACTTAGACTTGCATTTGAAGAAACCACTGGTATGGATATGAACTGGTTTTTTAACCAATGGTACTATGGCAGTGGTCACCCAAAATTAAAAATCGATTATTTGTATGATGATGCAGCCGGCAAAGCCTCCGTAATTATTGAGCAGACACAAAAAGGAGAAAAGTATTTTAAATTACCAATTGCTGTTGATGTGTACACAGGCACTGAAAGAAAAAGATACAAAGTAAGCGTAGAAAATAAAATAGACACCTTGTTTTTTTATTATAAAACACGGCCTGACCTTATAAATGTAGATGCCGATAAATTATTACTAGCAGAAAAAACAGACAATAAAACCGAAGCTAATTTTATTGCACAGTTCAAGAATGCAAGAAACTATATGGACCGCAGAGAAGCACTGGATTTTTTTGGTAAAAAAAATATGCCTGAACTTGCAAAAGGATTGAATGATAAGTTTAGTGGCTTAAAAATACTTACCATGCAAAAACTTGCAGCATCGCCTTACAAAGCAGATGCTGTTGTATTAGAGCAGGTGGAAACTCTTGCCAAAAATGACAACAAAAAAGTTAAGGCAGCAGCTATTAATTATTTAGTAAAAAATGGCAACAAAAAGTATTTATCTGTTTATCAGGCAGCAGTAAATGATTCATCTTACACAGTAGCAGGTGCCGCTTTAAAAGGATTAGTTGCCTTGGATGAAACAAGTGCTTACACACTAGCAAAAAAATTCAGCAACGATGCAAAAGGTGCTTTGGGTGAAGCAGTAAGTGATGTTTTAATTTCCAACGGAACAGAAGCAGATTTTGAATCTGTATCCACGATGTATAAAGATGCACCGCCATCACAGGAAAAGTTAGGCCTTACAACAAAGTATGCTGCATACGTTGCTAAACTTAATAACATGGCAAGTATTAAAAAAGGTATTGACAACATCATAGCTTTTAGAACTATGATACCTGCTGCTTACAGAAGCAGTGTAGACCCCAGTTTTAAAGCTTCTTTTGATGTAATAAGCAAAGCGAAGGGTAAGGAAATAGAAGACTATATTAAAACGGTATTTAATTAATTATTGAAAGCTGTTGAAAGGAAAAGGCGCTCAAATTTGAGCGCCTTTTCCTTTTCATTAAATGTAATCATCGGCGTGTAAAAAGAATGTCCAAATATATAGTGCGCTAAAAATATGAATGTAAAACAGTTTCAAAAACCGAGTACAATTTGAAAATTATAACCAACTTCTATTTTATTTGAAAAGGGATATAAAAATGAATGTAATTTTATTATTAAAATTGGTTCAAAATGAAAATATGCTTTGTGGTTTTTATGCTTGTGATGTTGTTTAAAAATACAGATGGCCAGCAAATACAAAAAATAAAAATAAAAAGTTTAAGCGATCTGATAACAACGTCAGATTCAATATTAATCATTAATTTTTGGGCGACATTTTGCAAACCCTGTGTGGAGGAAATACCTGATCTTATTAAGTTTGCAAATAAGTATAAAAAACAGAAAGCATCTCTCTATCTTGTAAGTCTAGACCTGGAAGATTACTACCCCAAGAAAATAAAAAAGTTTGTATCAAAGAAAAAATATGCGACTAAAATAGCTTGGCTTAATGAGAGCAATGCCGATTACTTTTGTCCTCTTATAGATTCATCATGGAGCGGAGGAATACCTGCAACCCTTTTCATAAATAATAAAACCGGTTACAAAAAGTTTTATGAAAAACAATTAAGCGCTACAGAGATTGAAGTTGCCATTAAAGCAGCAATGCAAAAACCTTAAGCTTTCCTTTTAATGCTGCAACCAACACTTTTGCTTGTTTTTATTTGCACATTTTTACCTGCAGCCATTTCATCTATTGCAATTTGCAAATGCATTCTTCCAACCTTTGCTGCATCATTTGCATTATCATCTATTCCACCCTTGTAAGTAAGTTTAAGGTCTTTATTAAAAAGGTAACATTCCGGTGTGCGGTTTGCACCAAACGCATCTGCCAATACATTGTTTTCATCTACCGCATAAAACCATTTGTAATTTTGAACAACGGCATATTTTTTCATAGCTGCATAACTGTCATCGGTTGTGCGTTGACCCTCATTGCTGTTTAATACTACTACACCGATATTCATCTTTTTTGCATAAGCACAAATATCTTTTGTTCTCTGCTGGTACTTTACCACATAAGGGCATGTATTGCAGCTAAACATTACCAACAAACCATTTTCTTTTTTAGCAGCCTGCAAAGTAATTTTTTTGCCACTAATATCATTTAATTTTTGTGTGGCTTTAGGCAATGCATCACCAATATTTAAAACATCTATAGTTATGAATGACATTAGTGAAACGGATAGTATTGCAATGGAAATAAAGAGTAACTTTTTCATTTTTATTTGTTTTGCTAAAATTACAATAACAAAAAGTAATTGAGAGCTTCATTCTTACATTTTTTAAATTCACTTTTTAAATTGCTTGAATTTTATTCAAAAAAACGCTAAAGGTTATCAGGCTAACACTAGGCATTACAGTGGAAGTTGGATGGCTAATCTAAGGAACACTCATATGATCAATTCCCTATAACTTCCCTATAAGTTCGGTATAAGTTTGTGGTTAATTGTAAAGTTTGCTTTTTGTTATTTATAATTCGGAGTTAGGTATTGAAATATTACCTGAATGATTTTTCCTACTTCGTTGCAAAGACTAGGCCCTTGCCTGACGTTGCTTTAGTCATTCTTTTATTTTCTTCCCGTCAATAAAAAGCATAATAATGCTTCGAGTATGAACTAGCCACGATGGGGGTAGTATCTAATGCATTAATAATATTTAAATTATAAAAGTGCCTGCGAACTTAACCTGTTAACTAAAGACAACGTAAAACCAATTTTCGTCAATGTTTCTTTGCTAATAAAGGCGAAGATGGTAATAACTGAACTTTTAGGTAAGAAGCTTAAGAAAATATCGATATAAGAAAAATCAAGGCTGAATAATGAAGACACATTAAAATGTCATTCATTTATCTATTTGAAATTAGCTCGTAACAATTAATTTAACTCATTTCAGGTTAGCCGCAACTCTGTTTTGTTACACTTAATCTTTAATTACTTTGAGTGTAAATCTTTCATCATTAATCACAGTTTCTAGTAAATATATTCCTCTACTTATAGTTGTGTTTTGAATTGATAGTTTTACAGAAGATGATCCATTAAGATTCATAGATTTTTGAAAAACAATTTTACCGCTTGCATCTATTAATTTGAAGTTTGCTTTTCCTGTATTACATGGTAATTTTAAATTTAAATTTTCTTTAAATGGGTTTTCCAACAAAATTATTTTCTTAGGAGTTTGTACATCAAAGTTTAATACTTTGCTATATTCAAATTGTCCTTTATTATCAACAATTTTTAATCGATATGAATAATTTCCCGGAGTTGAAACATCTTTGCTAATGCCGGTAGGTTATTTAATCACTTCATGTAGTTTTTTTATAATGCTGGGTTTCGCTCCACCTTTGTTATACAAAGCGAATACACTTATGCAAAAGTCATATATATGATCAGATCGTTCTGCTCGGATGTAACCGTCTTTTTAAAATAATTATTTTATTATTTTAAAATAACCAACATAATATTTCCGTTGAAATGTAGAAGGCCTAAAATATGAAGCACGGTTTTGTTGATACCGTAAATTTTCATCTATTGATTTACAGTGCAACATCACCTTCTAAATATCCAATTTTTTTTACATCGGTATGTCGCTATTTAGTTTTGCACATGGCTTATTGTAATCACATGGCAATGCAATATTGTAAATGATTGTATCGCATTTATTTTTATTAATTGTAAATGAAAAAAGTGGCGTTGCCCAAAGTTGTTGCATACATGCAATGTCAAATTGGTTTGGTTCTACAACTAGTTTGTTATAGGAAAATTTGTTTATTACTGAATAAGTTCCGGGGGGAAGAAAAATACATTTACTTTTTTCATTTCCAATGGTAAAACTTTTTACTATTTTTCTGTTTGGGATATTCTTTTTGCCATTTATTATGTAAAAAATTTCTTTCCTTGCTATCATTTTTTGCAAATTATTATCTAAATTCTCCTCCGTACGATTTGCGCCATTGCAATTGGATGTTGTTTTGGTAATTATAAAACACATTGATGAAATAACCTGGCATTTTACTGAATAGCCGGACGACAAGAACAAATAGAAAACTAAGGATATTTTTATTATAGAATTATATGTATACATTACTTTGTTAAATATTTTCATGTCAGGTAATTTTACACATTTTTTGATGACTGAAAAAATATATAGAAAAGTTATTATATATTGCAACATCATCATTACAAAAAATACTTTACTAACTTTTTATTTCAATCAAAATGAATATTAAAATTTACAAAAGTTTCTCATCGCTTTACCAAAACACTACAAAATTTGATTATTTAAATTTCTTGTTCGAGAAATTCAAAATTCCTGTAAAAATTTTATTTTTTTTATGTCTTTTTGTTTCAAATAATTTATTTGCTCAAAAACATGTAAAAATTTCTCAAGTTTCGGTATTTAAACCGAATAAATCTAACCCATTCGCTGTAAAAATTCCAAATGTAAAAACAACGAAATTTACGTTTGGTGACGGCAAAATTGATGATGAAGCTGCAAGTGTAGAAGAGCGTGATCAGTTTGAATACAATATGTTGAAGGATCCCACTACAGGTCTTATACCCCGAAATGCAAATAATTTAGCAGTCAACGCTGCTATAATTTCTCCAAAGTATGAATTGCAGCCATTTGCACAAAAGCCTGCAGGAACTCTTACTGTAGATGTTAAAGGACCATCCAATCTGGGTGGTAAAACCCGTGCACTGGGGATGGATGTTAGAAATGTTAATATCATGATTGGCGGAAGTACTAGCTCAGGAGTTTATCGCACTTCTAATGGTGGTACGTCGTGGACGAGGGTTGTACCTACAGGTGCAGTCCATAATATCACTTCCATTGCTCAGGATACCCGCCCGGGCTTTCAGGACACGTGGTATTTCGGTACGGGAGAATCCAGTGGTAATTCCACAAGTTTAGGCGCATTTTATTATGGTTACGGAATATATAAATCGTCTGACAATGGTATCACCTGGAATCAATTAAGTAGCACAAATAGCATACTTCAGTCTTATGACAATGCTTTTGATTTTGTACATCGTATTATCGTTAACCCAACAAATGGAGATATTTATGCCGCAGCCTCTAATACAATTCAAAAGTCTTCTGACGGGGGTAGCACATGGGCAACCGCTTTAGGCAGTTTAGCAAATTCTGCATATTCGGAAATCATTTGCACCCCAGCGGGAAGGTTATATGCTGCTTTTTCAGGAACTGATGCCAATGAAGGGGTTTACACGTCAACTATAGGTAACAGTGGTACCTGGACTAAAATTGCAGGTACTATTTCTGGAGTTGTGACTCCTTCAACATGGAAATCTGCAAATTCGTATGGACGTGTAGTATTAAATTATGCCCCTTCCAATACAAATATAGTATATGCATTATATGATAATAAAAAAATTTCTAATTGTACGACGCCTGCTTTAGAAGCAGATTTATTTGTGTACAATCAAAGTACCAGTGTATGGACGGATAGAAGTGCAAACCTACCTGATGAATCAGGTTGCAGTGTTGGCAACGATCCTTTTGCTACGCAGGGTGGTTATGACCTGGCTATAACTGTTCAACCAAACAATGCCAATAATGTGTTTATAGGTGGTACAAATATTTATAATTCTACAGATGGCTTCGCTACAAATATAAATACAAAGAGAATCGGAGGTTACAATTCTTCGGCTAATTATAGTCTATATCCGAATTCTCATTCAGATATTCATACTTTGCTTTTTGAACCCGGTAGCAATACCGTTTTGTATGCAGGCGATGACGGAGGAATACAAAAGGCTGATATTACTGCAACAACAGTAGCATGGACTTCTCTTAATAATAATTATGTTACTTACATGTATTATCATACAGATATATCTCCTGTAAATGGACAAAATGTCTTTTTGGGAGGTGCACAGGATAATGGTACAACAGTAATAGATGGGGGAACTACCGGTAATTCTATTTTAGGTGGCGACGGAACAGGCGTCGGTTTTATCAGCTATACAAGTCCAACTGTTTTTAACCTTATTGCAAGTTCTCAAAGTGGAAGTCTAGTAAGACTTACAGGTCCTAGTGCGGGCTTCAACATCAATCCTATAGGATCTACAAGTATTTTTGTAACCTATTGCAACCTTGATCAAGACAATACAAATAATCTGTTTTATGCCGGTAGCACTTCGTTGTACCGCACTCGAAATGCAACTGGCATTGCTTCTGGTACATTGGGGTCTGCTGCCACAAGCTGGGAACTTATGACTGGAACCGCCATCTCCGGGAATATAAGATGCATGGCAACCTCCAGAAATAAAGCATTTAGTGATTTACCCTACACAGTATCAGATGCCAATCGCAAATTATACATTGGTACTGAAACCGGAAAAGTCTATCGCTTAAATGATCCTGCTTTTACTGCAGTCACAACTGCTGCAGTGGACATTACTCCGAGCGGAGCACCAGGTGCTATTGTAAGTTCGGTTTCTATAAATCCCTCAAATGATAAAGAGGTCATGATTACTTATTCCAACTACAATGTAAACAGTGTCTATCACACATTGGATGCAACCGCAAGTTCGGTAGTTTGGGCAAACATCGAAGGTCCCGCAAATACACCTGTTCAATTGGCTTCTGCCCGATCTTCTGCTATCGTTATCGTAGCTGGTGTAAAACAGTATTTTGTAGGTACTTCTGTTGGCTTATATACTACTTCAACACCAAATGGGTCTGCTACTTCCTGGACACAGGTAGGCAGTTCAGAAATAAATTATTCGGTAGTATCTCAACTACGATATCGACCTTCTGATAATAAGATTTTAGCAGGCACTCACGGTAATGGTATGTTTTTAATAAACCTTGCAGATGCTTTTGTACTGGCTATTAAATTACAATCCTTTACTGCTAATAAGCAGGGAGAAAATGCATTAGTAAATTGGACAGTGGATAACAGCAGTACTGCCAAGAATTTTGAAGTTTTAAAAAGTTTAGATGGGAATACTTTTAATTCATTTAAAAACATTCTTGCTATAAGAAATTCGACCAGGTATCAAACGTTAGATTTAAATCTCGCTCTGGGAACTACCTATTATCAATTAAAAATTACGGATGAAGATGGTTCTATGAGCTACAGTAAAATTGCAGCAGTGAATAATGGATCATATGCTTTTAAACTTTCAGCTCTTTCACCTAACCCGGTTAAATCTACCACTACTTTAAACATTACATCTATCTATAATTCAAAAGCAACTCTTATTGTTGTTGCAGGCAATGGAGCTACAATATTAAATCAAAATGTAAGTTTCCAGAAAGGGAGTAACATTTTTAGTTTAAACTTCAGCAATCTTGCTACCGGTATTTATTATATATATGCAACAGATGCAACAGATAAAATGGGTAAATCAAACGTAATTAAATTTATAAAAGAATAAAATTATTCTTTCGGAACCCCATTAGAAAAGAGGCTGCCTTAATAAAATAAGCAGCCTCTTTAATTTGTCAATACTAAACAAAGTCTCTCTTTTTTTTACAAACTGCAGCGCAGAATTTATTTAGAAAAATTTCTGCTTAAGAATGATAGCAGTCCTTAAAATAAATTTTAAGCAACAAAATATTTTTTTAAATCCCTGCTGATATTTCTTAACAAATCAACTTTACAGTCGTTGTAAATAATTTGCGCAAGTTTCAAATGCGCCTCTTTCCCACGAAAGGAATTAAATGTATGTTTTACCTACAACTTAAATTACTCTTACCTTAATCCATAATTTCTCTACTACAGATTTGACTTGCCTTTGTACATCCCACTTTTTTCTTAAGTATCACTTTTAAATATTTTATAACAGATATGGTCTTTCCAACTCCCACTTACCCAACCCATAAAATAATAAGATACCCCATCTATTATGTTTGAAAGACAATATTATACACTAAATCATTAATTAATTTAAATTTCCAAAAGTTGAAAATATTTCTAAACTAAAAAAAATTATGATGTAAAATACTGGCACAAAAAAGCTGATCCACAACGGGACCAGCTTTTAATTCTAAGGGTATACGATTATACTAAGTCGTAACGATCAAGATTCATTACTTTGGTCCAAGCTGCAATAAAGTCTTTTACAAATTTTTGCTGTGCATCCTTGTATCCATAAACTTCAGCAATTGCTCTTAACTCTGTGTTGCTGCCAAAAATAAGGTCAACTCGTGTACCTATCCATTTAATGCCGCCGGTGCTGCGATCTGTACCTACGAAAGCATCGTCAGTTTCTGAAACTGCCTTCCATGTTGTATTTATATCGAGCAGATTTACAAAGAAATCATTTGTAAGTGCTTCTTTATTGGTGGTGAAAACACCATTTTGAGATTGATCAAAATTGGTATTTAATGCACGCATACCTGCAACAAGTACTGTCATTTCGGGGGCTGAAAGCGTTAGCAATTGAGCCTTGTCTATTAATAATTCTTCTGCAGAAAGTGAGAATTTTGCTTTTGCATAATTGCGGAATCCATCTGCCTGTGGCTCTAACACTGCGAAAGAATGAACATCGGTTTCTTCCTGCGTTGCATCTGTTCTACCTGCGGTGAACGGTACAATTACATCATGACCTGCATTTTTTGCTGCCTGCTCAATTGCTGCAGCACCTGCAAGCACAATTAAATCTGCAATGGAAATTTGCTTTCCGCCAATATTTGCTTTATTGAATGTAGTTTGAACAACTTCAAGCGCTGTCAATACTTTTGCTAACTGGGCTGGATCGTTAACCTTCCAATCTTTTTGTGGTGCAAGACGAATGCGTGCACCATTAGCACCGCCGCGTTTATCGCTTCCACGAAAAGTAGATGCAGATGCCCATGCGGTAGATACCAGTTGAGATATAGGTAAGCCTGTGGAAAGTATGGTTGCTTTTAAAGCTGCTACATCATTTTCATCTACTAACTGATGCGCAACAGCGGGTACAGGATCTTGCCAAATTAATATTTCTGCGGGTACTTCAGCACCTAAATAGCGGGCTCTTGGTCCCATATCTCGGTGCGTTAATTTAAACCAAGCTCTTGCAAATGCATCATTTAATGCTGCAGGGTTTTCAAGAAAATTTCTTGAAATTTTTTCGTAGATAGGATCTACTCTTAAAGAAAGATCGGTAGTCAACATAAATGGCTGATGACTTTTTGATGGATCATGTGCATCCGGCACCAAGCCTGCCCCTCCATTATTAATCGGTCTCCATTGGTGTACGCCACCAGAACCTTTATACACTTCCCATTCGTAACCAAAAAGGTTTTCAAAATAATTATTGCTCCATTTTGCAGGAGTGGTTGTCCATGCGCCTTCAAGGCCGCTGGTAATTGTATCAACTCCTTTACCGGTGTTGAAAGTATTGTGCCAGCCCTGACTTTGTTGCTCGATACCTGCTGCCGAAGGCTCTACACCTACATAATTATCCGCATCGGCAGCACCATGGGTTTTACCCAATGTGTGTCCGCCTGCAATCAGCGCTACAGTTTCTTCGTCATTCATTGCCATACGACCAAATGTTTCTCTGATATCACGAGCTGCAAGAAGTGGATCAGGATTGCCATTAGGACCTTCTGGATTTACATAAATCAAACCCATTTGCACCGCAGCAAGTGGTTGCTCTAATTCACGGTCGCCTGTATAACGATTGTCGCCTAACCATTCTCTTTCAGAACCCCAATAAATGTCTTCCTGTGGCTCCCAAACATCTACACGACCACCTGCAAAACCAAAAGTTGGCAAGCCGGAAGCTTCCAATGCACAATTACCTGCCAAGACTAACAAATCTGCCCATGAAATTTTATTGCCGTATTTCTGTTTAAGTGGCCATAAAAGCAAACGTGCTTTATCAAGGTTAGCATTATCGGGCCAGCTGTTTAATGGAGCAAAACGTTGTGTACCAAAACCTGAACCTCCCCGTCCATCAGCAATGCGGTAAGTACCTGCACTGTGCCATGCCATTCTTATAAATAGACCGCCATAAGTGCCGTAATCTGCAGGCCACCACTCCTGCGAGTTTGTCATTAACTGGTAAATATCATTTTTTAATGCGCTTAAGTCAAGTTTATTAAATTCTTCTGCATAGTTAAATGCCTCGCTCATAGGGCTAGATTCCAGCGCATTTTGACGGAGAATATTTAATTTAAGCTGGTTAGGCCACCAGTCACGATTTGTAGGACCGTTGCCTGCTGCGGTTTTCTTTACAGCAGCTGCCCCTGAAAAAGGACATTTGCTTTCGCCATTCACATTGTAAGGTGCAGTGCCTGCGGTAGTATTATTTTCCATAGTTATTAGATTTCAATTATTTGATTGCAAATTTACATGCATCTGCACGATAATGTTTATTAATAGATATTATATAGTTATAGTTTAAAGCTATGGGGACGATTTGGATTATTTATGATTTACTTAATTTTTAGTGACACGATTACTTTACAAAATAAAATTAAGCAGTATTATAGGAGAACAACTTATTTGAAAAAGCTATTTGATACCATTAACCTAACAATTTTTAAAAAATGCGCAGAACATCAATTAAATAAAAAATATTTAATCTTTACTTAAATTTTAAATTCAATGAAATAATATTAGCATTTAAACCTGTAGTACGACTATAATGACCATATCTTAACTCCAACATACTTAAATGATTTAAACCAAATACTCCTTTTGGCGGTGCTAAGCGAATACCGACACCCACAAAGTTTGTATTAAAATTTGATAAGTCATAGTTACTTGTATAATATTGATTTTGGATAGTATGAGTTTTATAAGCACTAAAATATTTTGCTGCTGTTTGCGTATAAAGTCTATAAAAAGGACTGACAGAAATAAATGGAGTAATTTTTATTGGCAATTCAATGTTGGCAGTATGTGCAGTAATACCCCAATCGTCCTTATAAAAACGGTAGTATGTTTTTATAATAAATTTATCACCCAAAAAATAATTAGCTCTAAACCCTAATGGTATTTTAAACCTCGAAGTTGGAAGTTTTTCTTGGTGTACAGTTGAATCATAAAAATAAACTCTATGGAATGGTAAACTTAAATAACCATTTTGCTGTACTGCATCTGCAATAAATATAATGTTTAATTTTTCATTTATTATTTGCGAATAAGAGAACGATGCTGCAAATGTGTTGCGTGCAACTTTTGGATAATTATTTTTGCCGTTTCTACCATTATTTACCCTCAATTCAATAGGGAGTATTAAGCTAACCTGGTCTAAATATGTCTGAAACTTTGCGGTAAATTCTCCATTTTTATTGTTGGTTTTTTTAGTAAAATTTATATTTGCTCCAAAGGACTGGTAATCAAATTCTGTAGAGGAGGAAACACCAAGACCAAAAGTTTTTCTCTTTTTTTCGTTTTCTATACTCCAGTTTATTGAAGGATAAATACGGGTATCAGCGGACGAGGCTGATGAGTTTGCTTTTAAATCTATTTTGTCGGAAGATGCAGAAGTATAATGATCAATACCCAACTCAAGATCAAATGAATGTTTACGATATTTATTATCGTATTTAATGAGTTTTACATCAAACACGTTGGCTATATCGGTTAGTTTTTCGGAACCTATTCCGCCTGTTACTGCTGCATTGTTACCATTTTGAGTATAATAACTGGATACTAAATTTATTTCTTCAACTTTTAATTTTCTACTTTTAAAACCCGCTGTATCAGCAGCTGTTTGTGCGAATGAATGTAAGAGCGCAAACATGGTAGCCGCTGTTAAAAAGATTTTTTTCATAATTAATTATATCAATCCTTAAAGTTATTAGTTACAACCGCAGCCACCACCTGTTTTGCCTCCATTCGCACCTGATGCACCTTCCCGATAGGTTTGAAAACTCATTTCTGATTTTTCGATTTTACGATTGCCTAATAACATTTCGCCATCGTTAATTTTACTTTTTTGATATTCTTTTACTGTGACACAACCTTCAAAAATTATTAAGGTTAAAAATATTAGCATGAAGCAGCTAGTATATTTCAGTGATATTTTAATCATTTTAAGTTTATGTTTTTTGATGAATAAATCTTATTAAGATCGTCAATAATGATACATTCTAGTTGATTGATCTGGTTTACCAAATCAATGCCTGCTTTAATACCCATGATTGTTATTGGAGTAGCCATTGCATCAGCTATTTCTGCATTTGGGCTAATCGTAGTGACACTTTTTATTCCAGTAATTGGCAAGCCAGTTTTGGGGTTTATAGTATGTGAATACTTTTTACCATTGATGATTATATATTTTTCGTAATTGCCAGATGTAGCAATAGCCATATTAGAAAGTGATAAATATGAAAATGGCAAATGAACATTATTTGGATCCGCTATTCCTACTGTCCAAGCGTTTCCATTTGCCTGTGTACCCCAAGCTGTAAGGTCGCCTGCCGCATTTACGATACCGCTTTTAACCCCTTCCTTAATTAATACAGCTTTTGCCATTTCAGCCGCGTATCCTTTGCCAATGCCACCAAAACCTATTCGAATACCTTTATATTTAAGAAACACACTACACTTTTCATTATTAATTACAATGTTTTTATAGTTGATAAGTTTTACCATTTCGATTGCCGTTTCTTTAGATGGTAGAGCTGACATTGTTTTATCAAAATTCCAAAGTGATTTATCTATAGAGCCATAAGTTAAGTCGAAAGCACCGTCTGTAATTTCTGATATTTTTATGGCGCGTTTTATTAATTCTAATACTTCCTTATCTACTACTACATCGGTAATACCTGCATTATTATTTATTAAATTAGTTTGGCTATTGTTCCTAAAAGTGGTTAATAAAGTTTCTATTCGTTTAATTTCTGATATAGCTAAAGCTATTTTATTATCGGCCCAATTTTTACAATCTGCTACTATTGTTATTTCAAACATATTACCCATAAGCTTTTCTGTTTGCTTAAATTCGGTAAGTACTTTGTTACTATTTTTTATTTGCATTGTACAGCGCCACTATTTGTTTTGTATAAACATCCACATTCATATCAGGCAAGCCATCCCAGGTTTTAATAATTTTGCCATTTTCGTCCATTAATAAAGTAAAAGGAAATTTACCATCCGGGTCATATTTATCTGCAAGCGTATTGTTTTGTTTTTGAAGCTCGTCTGTCAATTTATTTTTTTTATTTCTTGGAAAGTCAGCATTTACAAGCTCTAATGAACTATCTGCCATTTTAGAAAATATGCTATCGTTAAAAAACTCATTTTTCATCCGCATACAAGGTCCACACCAATCGGAGCCTGAAAAATTTAATAATATTAATTGATGTTTGGATTTTGCTGTTTGCTTGGCCTTTTCAAAATTTGGTTGCCAGGTGGTAAAAGACATTGCAATAAATAAAATTGTAACGGATATTAATCGTTTCATTGTTTGTGTTTACATAAATCTATGATAAAACATTAATGTGTAAATAAATTATACATTTTTAACAAGAGTTTAATTAAAAGATTCTTAGGCTGTAAACCATAAAACTTTTTAAAGTTTACGAAACTGTAACAATATTTTTTAAAAATATCTTTACAAATAATAACCAATAATGTCAGCAATTGTTTTAAAAAAGCAATACGTAGGAAAATAAAATTATTTTTTACAAAAACATTGAAAACGTTTTGTTTTATTATGGATAAAATAACTGTACTCTGTAAATGAAAGCAAATAACTTTGCAACAGATCTGTTGCAAAGTTTTAAAAGATAGATAGAATTTAGTTTAAAAAACATTACCAGCTGCCACTTGCGCCGCCACCGCCACCGCTGCCACCACCAAAACCACCAAAACCGCCACCGTCTCCGCCACCTCCCCAATCCCCGCCGCCTCGACCGCCACCGCCGAAAAGTGCACCAAGCAATAAAGCCTGACCAATACCGCTTTGACCTCTGCGACTCATAAATGTGCCTCCTCCACCCCCACCTCCTTTTGAAATAAGAGAGATAATAATTATAATAATTATAATAAATATAAAGCCATACCCCCCTTTGCCTGAGGCTGTGCTTTTTGCTCTTGGCGAATTATACTTTCCTTTAACTGCCTGTACAATAGCATCAGTGCCTAGATCTATACCCCGATAATAATCAGAGCCTTTAAAATTAGGAACGATAATATCATCGATAATACTTTTTGATGTAGCATCAGTAAGAGAACCTTCCAAACCGTAACCCACGGTGATATCAAGTGTACGATCATTTTTTGCAATTAATAAAATAACGCCATTGTTGTTTTTGGTACCTACACCCCACTTTCTTAAAAGCCCCACGTTGTAATCAGCAATGGTTGCCCCATTTACAGAAGGTACAATTACAACAGCAATCTGTGTAGAAGTGCTGTCATCGAGCACCACTAATTTTGCTTCGAGGGCCTGCACCTGTTCGGCAGTCAAGGTATTTGTAAAGTCATTTACAAGTCTAGGCGGATTAGGCCTTTCAGGATATGTTTGTCCTAATACGATTATAGAGCAAAACAGTGTTAAAACAGTAAAGGATATTTTTATAAAACGGTTCATTAAATAGTATTTGTAAGAGCGTTTATTTGCCAAAAACGATTTCGTCGGGTAGCTGATTCTTGTCATCCATTTTATTGTATGGAAATTTATCGCTGAGTGTTTCGCCTATGCTCGTTACACAATGTACCATACCGGCAATAATATCATCGGCTGTAACTTTTTTCAACATGCTTTTTACAGAACTGTTCCAATATTCTGCCCCCGTAGCTTTGTAAATTCCCTCATCGCCAAAAAGTGCCAGCTGTTTGTCTTTTACGGCAATATAAAGCAGTACTGCATTTCTTTCATCTGTTTTATCCATCTTCAAATTATAGAAAATTTCTGCTGCCCTGTCCATAGGATCCATATAAGTATTCCTGCTTTCTACATAAACACGTATTTCGCCACTAGTGCGATGTTCAGCATTACGAATGGCCTCTACGACACGTTGCTTTTCTGCATCAGTAAAGAAAGTTTTCTTTTTAAAAAAGGGAAAAAGCATTATTTAAATTTTATTTCTGTTGATTTTTCTGCACCTGCATCTGATTGAAAACCATTTTTTGGAGCAAAGCCAAATATGCCCCCAATCATTTTGGTTGGAAAACCCCTAACGCTACTATTATAATATTGAATGGCTTCATTAAAATCTTTGCGTGCAACTTTTATACGTAGTTCCGTTCTTTCGAGTTGGGTCTGTAAAGTTGTAAAAGCTTTTGTACCCTGGAGTTCAGGATATTTTTCAACAGTAATAAGCAGTCTGTTGGCAGAAGCTGCAAGTTCATCCTGAGCCTGGGTTTGGGCATTGTAGGCGTTGGCAGAAACATTATTTGCACTCACGTTTACAAAATTAGCTTTGGCTCGGGCCTCAGTAATTTCCTGTAAAGTATTTTGCTCAAAACCTGCATTACCTTTTACCGTATTTACAAGGTTAGGAATAAGATCGAGCCTTCGCTGGTATGCATTCTGAACCTCACTCCATTGCACTTTTACTTTCTCCTCTTTTTTTACCAAACCGTTATAAGTTCTAATGAGATACAATCCCATTAGAACTATCACAGCTCCTATTATATAAGGAATATACTTTTTGTTGTTCATCTGTAATTAATCAGAAATAGTGTTTATTTTTTTTTGTTCAAATCATCAAAATTTACGTCTACTTTTTTCTCTGCGCCTGCATCTGCTTTAAAACCATCTTTTGCTCTAAAGCCAAAAATACCACCTAAAATATTCATTGGAAAAGAACGAACTTTTGTGTTGTAAACATTTATTTCCTCATTAAATACCTTTCGGGAATTTTTGATGTTGTTCTCAATACCTTCCAGCTGGCTTTGCAAACGCATAAAACCTTCAGTTGCTTTTAAAGTAGGATAAGCTTCAACAGTTGCAAGTAACCTGCTCAAAGAACCTGATAACTGGCCCTGTGCTGCCTGAAATTCTGCTATCTTTTCCGGAGTAAGGTTATCTGCATTTATATTTACGCTTGTAGCTTTTGCTCTAGCTTCCACAACTGCGGTAAGCGTATTTTGTTCAAAATTTGCAGCTCCTTTTACCGTATTAACTAGATTACCAACAAGGTCCGATCTGTTCTGGTACTCAGTCTGTACATTATTAAAAGCTTTTTTTACACTTTCATCTTGTTTTACAAGACCATTGTAGCCATTGCAACCTAAGAAACCGATTACAACAACTACCGCCAATAGAATTAATAAACCTGTACTTTTCATTTGAGTTTGTTTTAAGATTTAGATCATAAAAGTAGGTAATTATCATTTCTGTAGTATTTTCTTTTACAGCAATGGCATTAATCTAAAATATATGGCAATAATTAAATTTAATTATCAAACATAGCTATCAGTAAATTTTTTAATAAATTAAACATAACAACATGTAATTTTGCACTTCGAAAATTATTATTATCATTTCAAATAAACAGTTATGAGTTCAATTAAAGTAGCCATTAATGGTTTTGGAAGAATTGGCCGTTTGGTTTTTCGCCAGATACACGATATGGAAGGAATAGAAATTGTTGCAATAAACGATCTTACAAGTCCGGCAACATTGGCGCATTTATTAAAATATGACAGTGCACAAGGGAGATTTGATGAGAAAGTAACTTCAACTGAAAATGCGATTGTGGTTAATGGCCATGAAGTAAAAGTATACGCACAAAAAGATCCTTCACAAATTCCTTGGGGAAACCATGATGTGGATGTTGTAATAGAAAGCACTGGTTTTTTTACTGATGCTGCAAAAGCTCAGGCACATATTACTGCAGGGGCAAAAAGAGTGGTGATTTCTGCACCGGCAACGGGCGATTTAAAAACAGTTGTTTTTAATGTAAACCATGCAATTTTAGATGGTACCGAAACCATTATCAGCTGTGCAAGTTGTACTACGAATTGTCTTGCACCAATGGCAAAAGTGTTAAATGATAATTTTACTATTGTAACAGGAATCATGAGTACTATCCACGCATATACCAACGATCAAAACACCTTGGATGCGCCCCATGCTAAAAATGATTTAAGAAGAGGAAGAGCTGCAGCGGCCAATATTGTACCTAACAGTACAGGTGCAGCAAAAGCAATAGGACTTGTATTACCAGAGCTTAAAGGTAAACTTGATGGCGGTGCGCAAAGAGTACCGGTAATTACAGGATCTTTAACTGAACTATATTCTATTTTAGAAAAAACAGTAACGGTTGACGAAGTAAATGCAGCTATGAAGGCAGCAAGTAACGAAAGCTTTGGCTACAACGAAGATGAAATTGTAAGCAGTGATGTAATCGGAATTAATTTCGGTTCATTGTTTGATTCTACCCAAACCAAAGTACAAACAATTGGCGATAAGCAACTGGTAAAAACGGTAAGCTGGTACGATAATGAAATGAGTTATGTATCTCAGTTAGTAAGAACAGTAAGTTATTTTGCAGGGCTGATAAACAAATAAGAAATTACATTTACTGAAAGAAAGCTTCCCTGAAAATGGGAGGCTTTTTTGTTTCTTACAAGTACAGCTTAACCAGTAACTTTACTAAAACAATCTTATGGAACAGGAATTATTAAAACGAATTACAATCATACCTGGTTTGATGGGTGGGAAACCGACTATAAGAGGGATGCGTTTTCCGGTAAAAGATATTTTGGAATTATTATCAACTGGAATGAATAATGCACAAATTTTAGAAGAGCATCCTGCCTTAGAAGAAAATGATATTAAAGCTGCATTACTATATGCCGCACTTAAAGTAGGCAATACAACTATTTTACATGCAGCTTAATGAAATAGAGTTGTGGCTAGATATGCAATTATCACCTGCTTTAGCTAAGTGGCTGGTCAGTGATTTAGGTATAAATGCTGTCTCATCTTACGATATGTTTATAAATGACGAAAAAGATGAAAATATTTTTTTAAGTGCTAAAACAAAAGGAAATATAATTTTACTTTCAAAGGACAGTGATTTTCCAGACTTATTAAACAGGTTATATCCTCCACCAAAATTAATTTGGCTTAGAATGGGTAATTGCCCTAACAGCCAAATGAAGATTATTTTAAAAAACACTTTATTGCAGGCTTTAAATGAGCTTTTGAATACTTCAACAATAATGATTGAGATTACAAATTAAATTATATTATGAGCAAATTTTCAGACTTTAATTTTAAGGGACACAAAGCCCTCGTAAGAGTAGATTTTAATGTACCGTTAGACGATATGTTTAATATTACCGACGATACGAGAATGAGAGCAACAATACCCACCATAAAAAAAATATTGGCAGATGGTGGCAGTGCTATATTAATGAGCCATTTGGGAAGACCAAAAGATGGTCCGACAGATAAATATTCTTTAAAGCATTTGGTAAATCATTTGCATGAATTGTTGGGTGGGGATACAAAAGTTTTTTTTGCAGATGATTGTGTTGGATCCCAGGCAGGATTGACGGCCAACATGCTAAGGGGCGGTGAAGTTTTGTTGCTGGAAAATCTACGTTTTTACAAAGAAGAAGAAGCTGGCGATGAAGCTTTTGCAAAAAAATTAAGTGCCCTTGGTGATGTTTATGTAAATGATGCATTTGGCACAGCACACCGTGCGCATGCATCTACAGCGGTTATTGCAAAATTTTACGAACCTGCCAATAAAATGTTTGGTCTTTTAATGGAGGCCGAAGTTAAAAATGCAGAGAAGGTGATGCACAACAATGAAAAACCTTTTACTGCAATTATTGGTGGTGCAAAGGTTTCAGATAAAATATTAATTATAGAAAATTTACTTGAGCGTGCTACAGATATAATTATTGGCGGCGGTATGGCTTATACTTTTTTAAAGGCTCGTGGCGGCAACATTGGTGCATCGCTATGCGAAGATGACAGACTTCCGACAGCATTAGATATTTTAGAAAAAGCAAAACAAAAAAACGTAAGCATACACCTCCCTGAAACTTCTGTAATTGCTGATAAATTTGCTGCTGATGCAAACACAAAAGATTGCCCAAGCGACCAAATTCCTAATGGATGGATGGGGTTGGATATCGGACCAAAAGCTGTGGGTATATTCAGCGAAATAATTAAAAAATCAAAAACCATTTTATGGAACGGGCCAATGGGAGTTTTTGAAATGGAAAAATTTCAAAACGGTACAAAAGCCATTGCACTAGCAGTTGCCGAAGCTACAGGTGAAGGCGCATTTTCTTTGGTTGGTGGTGGCGACAGTGTAGCTGCCGTAAATAAATTTAATCTCGCAGATAAAGTAAGTTATGTAAGCACCGGTGGTGGCGCATTGCTGGAATATTTTGAAGGAAAAGTGTTACCCGGTATTGAGGCGATAGAAGAATAAATTGGGACAAAAAATTTGGGTGTATATTTTGTAAAATATTTAAGGTAAACTAAAATAATATTTAAAGTGTAAAATTTAGAATTTGGAAGTTATGATTTATTCGATTCTGGGTAATGGCCGATACATTGTTTCTAAGTAAATAATTTTTGACAATGTAGTCAAAAATAGTTGGTAAAATCTTCTACAATATAGTAGAGCAAAGGCTTTCAATGAACTAAATTGAAAGCCTTTTCAATTTCTTTATTATGACAAAAAAAATCATGTTGGGGTTGCGGTAGTTTTTCTGTGA
>JANXTG010000175.1 GCA_025352525.1 Ferruginibacter sp. | reverse complement strand
TATTTGCATGGATGGTAATTGCTACCACCGGTTTGTATATTTCGTATTTGGCATTTAACTGTATTTATTTTGAGCGCATGATAGCCACCTATAAATTAAAAAGTAACGTTGGTTTTGTAATGTATATCGCCGATGCGTTTGGCTATTTAGGAACCGTAATGGTATTGTTGATAAAAGAATTTATCCCAATAAAATATAACTGGGTTCATTTTTTTAGTTTCTTATTTTATGCAACGGCTATTGCAGGATTAATTTGTATTGCCATCAGCTTAACCATTCATTCTAAATTAATAAAAAAATTATGCAACAACAGTCAGCCATCGTAATAGGAGCGGGGATAGTAGGTTTAGCATGTGCAAGAGCATTGGCTGTAAAAGGTTTTAGCGTTACTGTTTTTGATAGAAATGTGCAGGCAAGTGGTGCATCTGTCAGAAATTTTGGAATGATTTGGCCAATAGGTCAGCCCACAGGGAAATTATATAACCGTGCCATCCGTTCTAGAGAAATATGGAAAGAAGTTGCAGCAGCTACAAGTATTTGGTGCAACCAATCTGGCAGTTTGCACCTGGCATATAGTGCTGAAGAATGGCAGGTTTTACAGGAACTGGAAATAATTTTTAAAAATGAAAACAGAGATGTTGAATTATTAGATGCAGCAACAATTGCAAACCAATTTGAACACATTATACAAACCAATTTATATGGTGGGTTATTCAGTAAGGAAGAAATGCTGATTGATCCCCGAGAAGCTATGCAGGAACTGCCTATTTATTTAGAAAAAAAATATGCGGTTAAGTTTTTTTGGAATACATGTGTAAGCAAAATTGTAAATCAAACAGTATGTATTGAGAAAGAACAAAGTTTCTACAAAGCCGATATAATTTTCGTTTGTACAGGTGTAGATTTTGAAACGTTGTATCCCAATGTATTTGCACAACTTCCGCTCACAAAATGCAAACTGCAAATGTTGCGTACAGAAAATTGTTTAGAAAAATTAAACATTAAAACTGCTGTGTGTGGTGGCTTGTCGTTGTTGCATTACAACAGTTTTAAAGCTGCTCCATCTTTGCAAATTTTAAAAAATAAAATGGAGGTAGAAATGAAACCTTATCTAGATTTGGGAATTCATGTTATGGCAGCTCAAAATGACAAGGGGGAAATTACTATTGGCGATTCACATCAATACGGTCTACATACAGATCCGTTTGATAAATATTACATGAATAAAATGGTAATGGATTATTTACAAATATTTTTACCGGTGTCGGAAACTAACATTGCAGAAACATGGCATGGGTTTTATTCAAAACTTACTAATGGTGATACTGAAATATTTCTTTCGCCAGAAAAAGGCGTTTACATACTCAACGGACTTGGTGGAGCAGGTATGACGCTTTCTTTTGGGCTTGCTGAAGAATTGATTGATGAAATAGTTTAGAAACTTATCAAACAAAAACACTAGAGGAAATAACAGCATTTAATTTTTAAATTTTTGACTAACATCATTTATGTTTTAATATTCCTAAATATTATTTCTATCCGCTTTTTTGCAATCCTTTTTTTTATTTTAGAAAAAGTTATAAATAACCCACTTTTGCATTTTAATTATTTAATGATTCTTATTTTAAAATATAAATAATGGATAAATTAGAAGTTTGGCAAAGGGGTCCGTTGCAAGAAATACCTGACCTGTTACAACCAATAGCACATGCATTATTGCAGGCAGAAGCAGAGTTAGATGAAATGATGAATAATTTTTCTGCAGAATTGTTATGGCAACGACCTGCAAATGTGGCTTCACCGGCTTTTCATTTACAACATTTATCAGGCGTACTCGATAGGGTATTTACATATGCACGTAATGAACCATTAACAGAATTTCAGCTGGCACAATTGCATGACGAAGATGTATCACCACAAAATGTCTCTGTCCAATCCCTGCACGAAAGATTTAAACGCCAAATAAAAATAGCAATTATACAATTACAAAATACAAAAGAGGATACTTTAAAAGAATACAGGGGTGTAGGCAGAAAACAGTTTCCATCAACAGTAATTGGTTTACTTGTTCATGCTGCGGAGCATACAATGCGGCATGTTGGGCAATTAAGTGTTACGGTTAGAATATTAAATAATAATGCAACAAATAAATCAGGGCCTTTACCATGATTTTTAATATAAATGAGTTTTCCATCGCATAAAAATACATTTGTTGTAATTTTATATATGCTTTCCAACGACCCCTTAAATGGTAAAACCCTAAAATTTATTATTACTGAACTTGTTCATCATTTCGGCTGGGAGCACCTGGCGAATGAAATAAACATCAATTGTTTTAAAACCAACCCAAGTATAAACTCTTCCCTTAAATTTTTACGTAAAACTGATTGGGCTAGAAAAAAAGTTGAAATCTTTTATATTGATACGATGTGTTAGGATAAAAAAAGTTGAAAAAAATATATTTTATATTTGATAATGTTTTAATAACTTTAAGTTAACGATTACCAAAGTTATTAAACATCAAAAGTGTTGAATCTCCAGGCAAAAGATATATTGTTTCTCCAAAACCGTGTTGCGTATGTAAGAGATGAACTTGCATATAAAAAACTATTTTTTCATTTTTATAATTCCTTACAACGTTTCAGTTTTAGTATTGTAAAAGATTTTGAAACAGCCGAAGAGATTGTATCAGATACGATGATGAAAATTTGGGATATGGGAAATAAACTTGCCAGTATTGAAAAACTGGATGCGTATTTATTTACATCCACAAAAAATGCCTGCCTCACTTTTCTTTCCAAAAATAAATTGAAAATCTCCGAATTAGCTGCACTCGATGTAAATCATATTTCTGATTATGAAAATCCAGAGACACAGATGCATACCTCGGAAATAGAAAAAAAAATAAATTACTGCATTAATGAACTTCCTCCACAATGCGTAATGGTTTTTAAACTTATTAAAGAGGAAGGGTTTTCATATAAAAAAGTTTCAGGTATCCTTGAAATTTCCCAGAACACTATAGAAACCCATATGCGGATCGCACTGAAAAAAATAAGATCAGCACTCAGTCAATACCTTGCCGAAAAATAAAATTTATAATTTCTTTTTTTCTCTTCACGGTAAGTTTTCTTTTTTGAGTCTTATCATATAGGATGAATATAATTAGCGAAAATCAATTTTACGACCTGCTTTCACTAAAACTTTCCGGCGACGCGGGTAAAGAAGAACTTGAGTTGTTGCAGCAACAATTACTCGCTAATCCGCAGTGGCAATTTTTATATGACCAGATGATGCAGACAGGTACAATTTGTCCTACCGTCAATATTGAACAGGCTTACGCAGCGCATATCGTTAAAATGCAGTTGCAGGGTAAATTAGAACATGCAAATTTTGAAGAGCAGGAAAACAATTCCAACAAATCTTTAAAAAGAATTTTTTACACTATTGCTGTTGCAGCATCTATTATCGGGTTTTCATTTTTTGTTTACTTTAAAATAAATGCTAAAGAGCAGGTAAAAAATTCATTAAATGAAGTTGCTACAAAAAGGGGTTCAAAATCTTTTATAAAACTGCCTGATGGCACACAGGTGTGGCTTAATGCTGACAGCAAATTAACTTTTAAGGAAAACTTTGGAGATAAAACTCGTGAAGTTTCTTTAAATGGTGAAGCCTTTTTTGATGTGTTTCATGATGCTGAACATCCCTTTATAATTCATACAGGCAAAGCTGATGTAAAAGTCCTTGGCACTACATTTAACATTAGAAATTACCCATTGGAGAAAACGATGGAAGCGACACTCGTCAAAGGCAAAATAGAAGTAACATTAACTGACCGGCCTGATGAAAAAATTATTATCCACCCGCAGGAAAAAATTATTATTTCCAAAGAAAATAATTTTCTGATAAATGCCATAAGTAAATCTAAAAATACTGCAGCAACTGTTGATAAAGTAATACTTACTACAGCAACCTTTAAAGATTCATTGATGGCAGAAACAAGCTGGATGAAGGATAAAATGGTTTTTGTAAACCAATCCTTGGAAAAAATTGCAGAAGAACTCGAAAGAAAATTTGCAGTAACGATTTTTTTTAAAACTAATGCAGTTAAGCAATACAGGTATACTGGTGTATTTGATAAAGAATCCGTAAGCCAAATTTTTCACATCATTCAACTTTCAAGAAAAATAAATTACAGGATTGATAATAAAATAATAACTATTGAATAAATCAAAAATAATAAACGAAAAGTGAGTTACAAATAAATTCTCTTTTGCATAAGCTTTAACAAAAATGCTTAAGTATTTTTCATACAACCTAAAATTAACTAATGAAAAAAATTGCTCAGTACAGGCAACTTTACAATGTCTTTACTAAAAAAACATTGCTTATTATGAAAATTTCTACCCTTCTGCTTTTTCTTGCATTACATGTATCTGCAAAAGATTATGCCCAGCAAAAAATTACATTAAACGTAAAAAATAATTCTTTCAGCAGCGTATTAAAAACAATTGAAAAGCAAACTACTTACCGCTTTTTTTACAGTGATGATATAGTGGAAAGAAACAAACAAATCAGTATTGTTGTAAACGATGCACCGCTGGAGAAAGTAATGGAAATATTGTTAGACAATTCTTCGCTTACCTGGAAACAAATGGATGCAGATAAAATAGTTATTGCATCTATTATTAAAATAGATTATCCGGTAAAAATGCCAATTACCGGTACTGTAAAAAACAGCAAAGGAGAAAATTTACAGGCTGCAGTTATAAGAGAAATTGGTACCAACAATATAGTGCAAACAGCTGCTGATGGCAGTTTTGCAATAAATGTAACAGACAACAACAGCCGCTTGGAAATTTCCATTGTTGGGTATAAGACACAGCAATTCGTTGTAGGTAAGTCTATTAATTTGGAAATCGTTTTAATAGAAGAAACTAAAATTTTAGATGAAGTTGTAGTAGTTGGATATGGCACAAGAACCAAGCAGGGTATTTCTACTTCTATTTCTTCAATTACTTCAAAGGAAATTACTGCTGCGCCTGTTGCTGATGCTGCACAGGCTTTACAAGGCAGGGTAGCAGGCGTAACAATAATACAAGGAAGTGGCGCACCGGGTGGTACAGGAGGGTCTCAAATAAGAATCAGAGGAATTTCTTCTCTAAACCTTACAAATAACCCGCTCATTGTTGTTGATGGTTATCCACTACCTGATCAGGGTGCAGATAATATTTTAAACTCATTTGGTACGGGAGAAATAGAAAGAATAGATGTTTTAAAAGATGCAGGCGCAACATCTATTTATGGTGTTAGAGGTTCTAACGGCGTTATTGTTATTACTACTAAAAGAGGAAAAGCAGGTAAATCAAATTTTAGTGTAGATGTATATAGAGGTTTGCAAGAGGCTTGGCGTTTACCTACCATGCTTAATGCAAGAGAATATGCTATTGCAAACACAGAAGCAAGAGTAGCAAGCGGTCTTGCACCTACTCCTAAACTTTTAGATCCTGCAGGAATAGAATCACAGTATGGTAATGGTACAGACTGGCTAGGAAAAATATTTAGAAGAGCAGCTATACAAAATGTTACCATGAATGCTTCCGGCGGTTCTGAAAACGCACAATATTTATTTTCTGCCGGTTACCTTAAGCAGGATGGAATTATTTATAAAACAGATTTTGAAAGATTCAATCTCAGATTTAATGGAGATGTAAAAGTAAACAGCAGAATTAAATTTGGTAATTCTCTATCGCTCAGTAAATATATTGAGCATGGTACCGATACTTACACGCCGTTCAACAGTAATATTATTCTTGCACTAACTGCACCACCTACGGTAAAAGCCCGCAATGCTGATGGTACTTATGCCGGTGGTTTAAGCGAAGACAGTTATGCTGAACCTAACCCTATTTATAATTTGGAAGTTCCAAAGAATAAGAATGTAAAATATAGGGCTACGGGAAATATTTTTGCTGAAGTTGAATTATTGAAAGGGTTAAAACTGAAGACCATGTTTGGTGGCGATTTTACCATACAGGAAATAACAAGCTTAAATATTATAACTCCATCAACAGGTGGAAGGCCAATTACCTTATCAAGTTACTTTACTCAAAAAAGTTTGAATCCGGATTATTTGGCTGAATACACTTTGACTTATGATAAAGTATTAGCAAAAAAACACAAGCTAAATGCAATCGTAGGCTACACATTTCAGGAAAGTAGATACTCATACGTTAATGGTTCAAGAGGAAATGGAACTTTCTCGCAAAATGTACCTGGCTTAAATAATACAATATTTACTCCACTCGATATTTCACAAATTGGAAATGGTGCAGAAGATGGAATCTCAGGAAGATTGGCATCTTATATTTCCAGATTAAATTATGATTATGACAACAGAGGGTTTTTAGGTCTTTCTGTTAGAAAAGATGGATCTGATAAATTTGCAGGGCCTAACAAATTCAGTACATTCTATGCAGTATCTGCGGCTTGGCGTTTAACACAGGAACCTTTCTTACAAAATGTAAGTTGGTTAAATGAATTAAAAGTAAGGGGAAGTTTTGGCAACGTAGGAAATCAGAATATTGCACCCTATAAGTATTTACAAATAATAAATCAGGGCTTTCAGTACACGTTTGGAAATTCCTCAGGCTCTGCAGGAATTGTAAACGGAGCAGCACCTAGCAGCTCTTATAATCCAAATATAAAATGGGAAAAAAATGAGCAGTTAGACCTTGGTTTTGATGCCACACTTTTTAAAAATAAATTGAATATTAATTTTGATGCTTACCAGCGTCGCTCTAAAGATTTAATTATTGCAGTAGCGCCGCCATTGGTTTCGGGTACCTATGAATCAGTACCTTTTAACACTGGTACTTTACAAAACACAGGTATAGACTTAACTTTATCAGGAGAAATTTACAGTAGAAATAAATTTATCTGGACAGCTAATTCAGCATTGGGTGCTTATAAAAATAAAGTTACCTCGCTTGGTATTTCAGCTTTATTAGACAATGGTGGCTTTCCAAGGATACAAGGAGGAAGTTTAAGAACAACCCTTGGTTTACCGGCAAATTATTTTTATGGTTATGTAACAGAAGGTATTTTTCAAAACTATAAAGACATCGCTTCGCACGCTGTGCAAACTGCAGGGTCTGACCCAACAAAAAGTACAGCCCCCGGAGATATAAAATTTAAAGATTTAAATGGTGATGGTGTCATTGATGATAAGGATCGTACTAATATTGGAAATGCAAATCCAACATTTACATACGGCCTCACAAATAATTTTGCATACAAAAATTTTGAATTAAATATATTTATACAAGGCTCTCAGGGCAACAAGGTTTTAAATTTTACAAGATGGTATACTGAAGGTGGTGTAAGCAACGGTAATTATTCCAACGCAGTTTTAGCAAGATGGACTGGTGAAGGTTCAAGCAATACTATGCCTAGGTTGGTACTGGATGATCCCAATGGTAATAACAGAGTATCCGACAGGTTTGTTGAAGATGCATCTTATTTAAGAATTAAAAATGTAAGACTTTCTTACAGTATTCCTTCAAAATGGGCAAATAATTTACATGTGAAGAATACGAAATTTTACCTAAGCGCTCAAAACTTATTAACTGTTACAAATTATTCTGGTTTTGACCCCGAAGTTGGTGGTGGTGTTGATTACGGATTTTATCCTCAGGCACGAACATTTTTGGCGGGTATAACAATTGATTTGTAAATTTTTAAACGAATTTTTATTATGAAAAATAAATTATTAAAAACGTTTCTGATTCTTTTTGTAACAACGGTTTTATTTACCCAGTGTAAAAAAAGTCTGTTGTCTTACGACCCCACAATACCATTAAGTTCAGTAGATAATTATTACAGCAACGAAGCCGAAGCTGTAATTGCTGTAAACGCAGCATATACGCCACTTTCGGCCATTTATAACGGGGCTGCCTGGCATCTTGGAGATATTATGAGCGATGATGCTGACCTTGGCGGCGGAGGTGGCGGCGATGGTTTGGAAACTGCAGAACTGGATAATTTTAATGTAACATCTTTTAACCCGATCATTAATTTAATGTGGGCACAATGTTACTTCGGAATTTTAAGAACAAATCTTATTATAGCAAAAGTTCCAAACATAGCCAACATAACACCGGTTATAAAAAACAGAAGTTTAGGGGAAGGGAAATTTTTAAGAGCATTATATTATTACCATCTTGTTCGTTTGTTTGGCGATGTGCCACTTTATACCAATGCCATTACGGTAGCAGAAGCCTCTGTAATTGCCCGTTCACCTAAAGCACAGGTTTATGCACAAATAATTGCTGATTTAAAAAGTGCAGAAACATTGTTGCCAAATACCTACGGGGTAAATGATAAAGGGCGTGCTACTGCAGGTGCTGCAAAAGGACTGTTAGCGGCTGTTTACCTTACATTGGGCGATAAAACAAATGCAGCAGCAAAGGCAAAAGAAGTTATAGACAACAAAGCAGTTTATGGTTATGATTTGTGGGAGGATTATGGCGATAATTTTAAACTGGAAAATGAAAATGGTAAAGAATCTGTTTTTGAAGTGCAGTATAGAAGTGGTGGTGGCCAGTATTCTGATTATGGCGCAGGACAAAAATTAAATACTTTTTTTGGTCCGAGGTTGCAAAATGTTGTACAGTCTGCCGGTTACGGATGGAATGTTCCCACCATAAATTTTATGGACCAATATGAAAAAACAGGGGTTTCTTATAACACAATTATTGACAAAAGAAGACAGCGCTCTGTGTGGATACCCGGAGATGTAAGTGGTGCATATACCCAACCTTCTCAATTAAGCGGTTCTCCAAACGGGCTTGATGTAAAAAAATATTTTATTCCGGCAACAAATACGGCAGGAGATAATGGCGGATGGACTTGCGCCTTAAATGTGCCCATCATGCGCTATTCAGAAATACTTTTAACTTATGCAGAAGCTTCAGGACCTTCATTAGGTAAGCCTTTTGCTGATCAGGTAAGAGTAAGAGCAGGTTTAGCTGCTTTGCCCGCAGGCTTATCTGATGCCCAATGGTTAACAGCAATTTATAAAGAAAGAAGAGTAGAGTTTGGTTTTGAAATGCACCGTTGGTACGATTTGCTTCGCCATCCTGATCCAAATTATTTTATAAATGTTATGACAGCTGCGGGTAAAACAAATGTTGCAGCCAAGCACAGGTTTATGCCAATACCACAGGGCGAAAGAGATAAAAATCCGGCTCTTTCTCAAAACCCGGGTTATTAATTATTTAAAAAACAAAACTGATTATGAAAAAAAATATAAAACTTTTACCTCTTTTTTTAATTGCATACTGTTTTACCCTTGTGCAATGTAAAAAAGATACTTTAGGGCTTACGGGTTCTGCCTCTAAAGCAGATTTTACTTTTGTAATAAAGCCATTGCAGGATAGTCTTCCTTTCATTTACACTGTAAAATTTGCTAATGTAAGTGAAGAAGCGTTTCAGTATCAATGGGACTTTGGTGACAACACGCCATTATCTTCAGAAAAAAGCCCAAGCCATAATTACAAAGTTGGAGGTAATTACAATGTAAACCTTCTCAGTGTTGGTACAAATGGGAGCAACAGTATTACCAAAAGAATTTTTGTAATAGATGCCTGCCAGAATAACTTTTTTAATAACCTTACCGGTTGCAGCAATAATTATGTATGGACTTGGGTTTCAGATGCAGATGCTATTAGAGTACTTTCTCCGGATGCAACTCAGGTATTTTTTAGCGGCCCGGCAGCAGGTTGCCAGGTAGATGATTTGTATAAATTTAGTGCTGATGGTAAATTTGATTATAATGCACAAGGTCAAACCTTTGATGTTCAATCTGGTTATAGTTGCCAGCCACAAAAACCCAATGCACCTGATTTTAAAATTGTTGCCAAGCCAGGTCAACTACCACAAATAATTCTTAATCCTTTAGCAAGCGGCACCGGTAAACCATTTATTGGAACCACCGATATTGTTGATAACAACCGTTACACTGTTCAAAGTTATACTTCCAACAGAATGACGCTTAGAGCAACATTGACGGGCAGTGGCGGACAGTTAATTGAAATAAAACTAAAAAAAGTAGAGGTTTTAACTCTTGCTGATATTAAAGATTTATTAACCGGCGGTACTTTAGGTAGAACATGGAAACTTGATCCTTCTCCAGGAGCCAATGCTATTATTGTGGGTACAGAAGCAAACCCTTCTGCGTATTTTGGCGGTGGTGCTCTGGAGCCGACCTGCCAAACGGATGATGCCTATACTTTTACCACTGCAAATAAAATTACTTATAATGCTAACGGAGCTACTTTTAATGGAGGCAATGTAGCACCAAATTATAACTGTGGTTCGGATAGATCCTATTCAAACATTTCTTACACCTTCACCGCTACAACGGGTGGTGTAGCAGGTTTGGCAACTATTCAAATACCGGGACTTCCACCAACTATTTTTATTGGAACTACAGATGTGCCCAACGAAAATCTTTACAGAATTATAGATATTACTTCAACAAAAATGACTTTACGGGCCGGCAACGGTACAAATACAGTTTTTCAATTTAAATTTATAGCACAATAAAAATTTTAATAGCATGAAAAGTTTACAAATGTTTTTTTCGATCTTATGTATTATATCTGTTTCTTTTATGTCTTGTACAGATAAAGGTGAAGTTGTAAAAATGGTAACCGCTGCGCCCATTACTGATAAGAACTGGCAATTTGAAACCACTCCAACCTGGCAGGATGATTTCTCAACAGGTACAGCACCGGATCCGGCAAAATGGAGTTTTGAAGTTGGTGGTGGCGGCTGGGGCAACAATGAATTACAATATTATACACCGGGTTCAAACTCAAGCATATCAGGTGGAAATTTAATAATAACTGCAAAAAAAGAAAACATTTCCGGGCGTGAGTACTCATCATCCAGAATGATTACGAAGGGTAAAGGAGATTGGTTATACGGTCGTATGGAAGTAAAAGCAAAACTACCAAAGGGTAGAGGAACATGGCCTGCTATCTGGATGTTTCCAACGGACAATACCTATGGCAACTGGCCTGCTTCAGGCGAAATAGATATTATGGAGCATGTAGGTTATGATGCCAATAATATTCATTTCACCGTTCATAATGCAGCCTATAATTTTATGAGAGGAAATCAAAAATCGGCTTCTAAAATTATACCAACTGCTACTGATGATTTTCATGTTTACAGAGTTGACTGGACGCCATATTCCATTAAAGGTTTTATTGATAGTGAACCATATTTTGAATATGCAAATACCAACAATGGTTACAATTCGTGGCCATATGATAAAAAGTTTTTCCTGATTTTAAATATTGCTGTTGGCGGAGACTGGGGCGGAGTGCAGGGTGTAGACAATACAATTTTTCCGGCAACTCTCACGATTGATTATGTAAAGTATTACAAAATCATACTTTAAATTTTATATCCTTAGATTTTTTTTAGGTCTTTTATTCTTCTCAGCCCTTAATAAATTTTAATATGAAAAAATTTTATTTACTTTTTTCGGCTTTATTATTAACAGTGTTTTCTTTTGCGCAAATTCAATTGCCATTAGATTTTGAATCAGCAACGGTAAATTATACATTTACAGATTTTGGAGGTGGAGCAACAACCAAAATTGCTAATCCTCAAATTAGCGGAATTAATACAAGTGCCAACGTGGGGAAAATGATAAAAGGTGCCGGT
>JANXTG010000132.1 GCA_025352525.1 Ferruginibacter sp. | reverse complement strand
AATGAAAAAATATTTGGTACAGCTAACCAATCCATATTTGTAAAAGATGCTTTTCATGATGCCATTATTTCGGGCAAAAACAAAAAAGAATTATCAGATAAAAAGGAAGGCACAAAGTTTTCTCCTGTTTATGAACTTACTATCGCAGCAGGTAAAAGTGAAATTATTTTACTACGTTTATCAGATAAAATATTAGAGGATCCTTTTGAAGATGGCCTTCAAATTTTTGAGCAAAGAAAAACAGAAGCAGATCAGTTTTACAGTAAACTAATTGTGCAGCATGACGACGAACTTGCAGCAATACAAAGATTGGCATTTGCAGGACTTTTATGGAGCAAGCAATTTTACCATTTCGATATTGAGCGCTGGTTAAATAAAACAGACAGCAACCTTGCTTTGGATAATAACAGATTAAATGGCCGTAATTCAAAATGGATTACACTTAAAAATCAGGATGTAATTTCTATACCTGATAAATGGGAGTATCCTTGGTACGCTTCATGGGATGGAGCTTTTCACGCTATCTCCATGTCGCTGATAGATCCGGTTTTTGCAAAGAACCAGTTGCTTTTACTTATGCGGGAATGGTACATGAACCCTGCAGGACAGTTACCGGCATACGAATGGGATTTTAGTGATGTAAACCCGCCCGTACATGCCTTTGCCGCACTTGAAATTTATACTATTGAAAAAAAAACATTAGGGCAGGGTGATATAATATTTCTTAAAAAAGTATTCCAAAAACTCATCATCAATTTTACATGGTGGGTAAACAGAAAAGATGCAAACGGTAATAATATTTTTGAAGGTGGTTTTTTAGGTCTGGATAATATCAGCATTTTCAACCGAAATATTCCGCTTGACAACAATGTTTTACTGGAGCAGACAGATGGTACAGCATGGATGGGAATGTATGCACTTAATATGATGGACATTGCCATAGAAATTGCCCTGCACGATGAAGCTTTTGAAGATATGGCAACAAAATTTTATGAGCATTTTGTAATTATTTCTGCAGCGCTTAATGAACTTGGATTATGGAACGAAGAGGATAATTTTTTCTATGATGTTCTTGCTGTAACAAATTGCCCTGTTGCACCATTAAAAGTTCGCTCTGTTGTTGGTTTAGCACCGCTGTTTGCAGTATCTGTAATTGATACAAACGAAACAGATAAATTAAAAGATTTTAAAAAAAGAATACAGTGGTACCAGACTTACCGAAGTGAAAAAAATAAATACATGCCGGGCGAAAAGCATGCTGATGGTGGGGATATAATCTTATCATTAATACACAAAGAAAAACTGGCAACCCTCTTAAAAGTATTTTTAAATGAGCAGGAGTTTTTATCATCAGGCGGCATCCGTTCCTTATCAAAATTTTATGCACAAAACCCTTACACTGTTACTCTAAATGACAAAGATTACAGCATACAGTACGATGCAGCAGATGCTACTTCCGGCATGTACGGAGGTAACTCTAACTGGCGTGGTCCGGTGTGGATGCCTATCAACTATCTTTTTATTAAAGCATTAAAAAAATATGGAGCATTTTATAGAGATTCCCTGCAGGTTGAATATCCATTAGGTTCAGGCAAAGATTATACATTAACTGAAGTGGCAGATATGCTCACCATACGAATCATCAGTGTTTTTAAAAAAGACGAAAACAACGACAGACCCGTTTTTGCAGAATACAATTCATTTTATAAAAACGAAGGAAATAATCTTGTGCTCTTTCACGAATACTTTCATGGTGATACTTTAAAAGGTCTCGGTGCATCTCACCAAACAGGATGGACAGCTCTTTTATTAAATTTGATAAAGGAATAAAATAAATCAGGTATTAAAATGAGCTGCTTTTTAAATTATTAAATAAGTTTTTTAAGAAAGTTTTCCAATTTGTTTTTAAAAAACAATCCGTTAGATAATGTGGGTATACTTTTTTTAATCTTTATGTGAAAAGTATGGCTATATATTTGAAGTTTATTGCAGACTCAGCAAATTTATTTTATAAACATACTTTATTTTGTACGATTTTAAATCTAACGATCTATACAAACAACTTTCGAAAGCTATTTTTTTGGCAGCAGGCGTTGTCATTTTGTTATTTTTAATTTATAAAATGATAAGTGTTGTTTTGCTGCTTGTTTTTGCTTTTGTACTAGCAGTTGCTATAAACGGTCCGGTTACAAATCTGGAAAAAAAAAATATTAAAAGAGGGTTGGCCACAACCATAGTGTTTGTTTTGATTTTGCTTTCTTTTATTTCAATCGCAATATTTGTAGGGCCAAAAGTAAATAACCAAATATCAGTTTTAGTAAGCAATCTCCCATCTTACGCAACGCAGGCTTCCACAACGGTTAGTTCTTGGTTTAGCAACTATCCTGAGCTGCAGAAAGAAATTAAACTGGACCCTACGAAATTTTCCTCTCTCCTGCCGTCCATTCCAAAAACTTTAATGCAGGTTGGCTCGCTATCCCTTTCTATTTTAGCTCAAATACTTGTTGTTATAGTATTCATCAGCATGGTTGCTTATATGGTTACAAGCCCTCGCCCATTGTTTGAATTGTACTTACTCAGTTTTCCACCTGCCAAGCGTGATAAAGCCACAGTGGCTTTTACACGTATTTCTTTTATGATAAGAGGATGGATGAAGTCAATATTGATAGGCGGAGTTATAAATGCTGTAGCTGCTACAATTTTCATAAACATAATGGGTGTACCCGGCGCATTTGTTTGGGGGGCGCTGGCATTTTTTACAGAATTTATTCCCAGGATTGGCTTTTTTATTAAAGCAATACCTCCCATTTTAATTGCCTTAGCAGTTAGTGGTACAACGGCTGTATGGGTTACTGTTTTTTATCTCGCATCAGATGAATTGATGGCAGATTTTATTATGCCTAAAGTAAGATCAAATACTATGAAGATTCATCCCGTTTCTATTCTCTTTGCAGTAATGGCAATGGGTGTGGCTTTCGGTTTTATTGGTTTATTGCTAGCCACTCCTCTTACCGGTATTATAAAAGCTTTTTATGAAGTGTTTTGGGTAAATAAATTTGAAGATGATAAATTAATGAACCTGCGTATTCAAAATATGATGTATCCAAATGGTATTCCATCAAAAAAAATAGTCAATGAAACTGATTAAATTTTTTAAAAAAATTTGATCAGATAGTTTTTTACTTTCAACTTTATAAAGCAACTTCCTGTTATATAATTTGTAAATAGATTTACAAAATGTATATTATCTTTTACAATTTTACAGAATATGGTTACTACCCTTCTCATCACAGTTTTTATTACAGGATACATTGCTATAGCTTTTGAACATGCCATAAAGCTTAACAAAGCTGCATCAGCATTAATAATAGGTGTGCTATGCTGGACCATTTATATTTTGCAGAGCAATACAGTTGAAGTTGTTGGCGAAGAACTGTTACATCACCTTGGTGAAATCTCTTCTATATTATTTTTTTTATTAGGCGCCATGACGATTGTTGAACTGATAGATTCGCATGACGGATTTGATGTAATTACCCAAAAAATAAACACTACCAGCAAATCAAAACTTTTATTAATTATAACCGTAATTAGTTTTTTCCTTTCAGCCCTGCTTGATAATTTAACAACGGCCATTGTAATGACATCTCTTTCTTCAAAAATATTATCAGAAAAAGAAGATAAACTCTGGTTTGCCGGTATGATTGTTATTGCTGCCAATGCAGGTGGTGCATGGTCGCCATTGGGAGATGTAACTACAACTATGTTGTGGATTGGTGGACAAATAACTGCGCTTAACATTATGAAACAACTGATACTGCCAAGTATAGCTGTCTGTGCAATTCCTGCATTAATAATTGCTTATCGTTTTAAAGGGCAGCAGTTTCAGCAAAATATTAAAAATACCAGCACAACAAAAGAAAAAAAAGATGGTAAAACCATACTCTTTGCAGGGGTTGGTTTTTTACTGTTCGTTCCTGTTTTTAAAACATTAACGCACCTTCCTCCTTTTATGGGGATGATGCTTGCTTTGGGGTTTATGTGGATTATTACCACAATAATTCACAAAGACAAAGATGATAATGTGCTCGAAAAATTTTCGGTTGCCCGTGCATTACAAAAAATAGATTCGACGAGTATACTTTTTTTTATGGGGATACTTTTGGCAGTATCTGCGTTGCAGTCTTTTGGGTTATTAAAACAATTAGCGGGAGTGTTAACCAACACTTTAAGAAATGACTATTTAATTGGTACAGCGCTAGGATTATTATCTGCCATAGTTGATAATGTTCCTCTCGTAGCTGCTTCGCAGGGCATGTACAGTTTATCAACTTACCCAACCGACCACCCCTTCTGGGAATTTTTAGCATTAACGACCGGCACAGGAGGCAGCGCAATTATTATTGGCTCAGCAGCAGGAGTTGCAGTAATGGGTATCGAACAAATAAATTTTATGTGGTATTTAAAAAAAATAAGTTGGTTGGCAATTATAGGTTTTGTAGCAGGCATCATTGTGTTTATGTTACAAAAGAGTTTTGTCCACTAAAATAGCGGAGTTAAATTAATTTTCTTATTGCAGGAGAGTCAACTTTTTATCACCGGGAGCAATTGTTATTTAAACAATTTTGTTATACAACCTTCAGACAGTGATTGTTGGTAAAAAAATTCCTCACACAATTTTACTTATCTTCAAAAAAAAAATAAATGCTGGTAAAAACCTTTGGTAGTGCTGTGTATGGTGTTGAAGCGATAACAATAACAGTGGAAGTAAATGTTACAAACCAGGGGCAACATTATTTTATTGTAGGCCTGCCGGATAATGCAGTAAAAGAAAGTTTGCAACGGGTTGAAAGTGCAATAAAGAGTAATCAATATTACATGCCCCGTACAAAGCTTGTGGTTAATCTTGCTCCCGCAGATATAAAAAAAACAGGTTCCGCATTTGATCTTCCTATTGCAATTGGTACGCTTGGTGCAACCGAACAAATTCAAAACCCTGAGCGGTTAGAAAAGTTTGTGATAATGGGAGAGCTAAGTTTAGATGGTGAAGTTCGTCCGATTAAAGGTGCCTTGCCCATTGCCATCCAAGCTCGCAAAGAAGGTTTTGAAGGGTTAATATTACCCGCTGTAAATGCACGTGAAGCGGCCATGGTAAATAATTTAAAAGTGTTTGGTGTCACCCATATAAACGAGGTAATCGAATTTTTTAAAGATGAAAAAACATTGGTACCCACAATTATTGATACCCGTGCAGAATTTGCAAATGCGCAAAGCGATTTTGAAATTGATTTTTGTGATGTAAAGGGTCAGGAAAATATAAAACGTGCTTTAGAGATTGCAGCTGCAGGTGGCCACAACGCCATACTAATTGGCCCACCGGGCGCAGGTAAAACAATGCTTGCAAAAAGATTGCCTACCATCTTGCCGCCACTCAGTCTGCACGAAGCATTAGAGACGACCAAAATACACAGCGTTGCAGGCAAGCTTGCAGAAAATGCAACCATCGTAAGTAAGCGCCCGTTTCGCAGCCCACACCATACCATTTCAGATGTTGCACTTGTTGGCGGTGGCGGCAATCCACAACCAGGCGAAATTTCTTTGGCGCACAATGGCGTGTTGTTTTTAGATGAATTGCCCGAGTTTAAAAGAACAGTATTGGAAGTAATGCGCCAGCCAATGGAAGAAAGAAAAGTAACCATCAGCCGGGCAAAAGTTGCATTGGATTTTCCTGCAAGCTTTATGCTTATTGCTTCTATGAACCCCTGCCCGTGCGGTTATTTTAATCATCCGGAAAAAGACTGCAGTTGCGGACCGGGTGTTGTTCAAAAATATTTAAGCAGAATATCAGGACCGCTCTTAGACAGAATTGATTTACATGTTGAGGTAACTCCTGTAGCATTCAGCGAAATGCAGTCATCAAGAGAATATGAAAAAAGTGAAGTTATTCGTGCCAGAGTAATTGCAGCCAGAGAAATACAGGCCGCTCGTTACAAAGAAAATATAGGCGTGTATGCAAACGCACAAATCAGCAGCAAAACATTAAAAGAGGTATGTGTTATTTCCACCGCAGGTGTTAATTTATTAAAGATAGCCATGGAGAAATTAAATCTTTCTGCTCGTGCTTACGACCGTATTTTAAAGGTTAGCCGAACCATCGCAGATCTTGCAGCATCAACAGATATAAAACCCGAACACCTCGCAGAAGCAATACAATACCGGAGTTTAGACAGAGAAGGTTGGGGAGGATAATTAATGTTTAATGGAAAACTTTTCATTCTAAATTTCCATTGTTCAACTTTAAATTTTTTTTAATTTAAAGTCCATAGAAATATTTTGAAAAAATATTTCTATGGAACAGGCGAATACAAAGCATTTTTAAGCATTTGTGGCGTCGCACATTTCATCTATAGTAAATAATTTAGCTTTTATTCTGCAATAGATTTTGCAATATTTTATTTTACAATTTGATCTATCCGATCAGGAATGGCGTTTTCTTTTCGCTTTTTTCTTAGCAACCAAATTTCTCCTTTGTCTCTTGTTGGTACATGGTCACCAAACAATTTACCCCATGGTTTTAAGTCAGGTAATCTATCAAAAATAATTTTTAAAATGGCCAGAAAAGGTATTGATAAAAACATCCCTGCAACACCCCACAAAGCTCCTCCCATCAATACTACTACCACAGAAAAGAAAGCGTTTATCTTCACTCTTGATGATACAAGAAATGGAATCAGAAAATGATTGTCTATAAACTGTATTAGAATATAAGCACCTAATATCAAAAGTTGAGTTGTAAATCCATCCTTGGTAACAGATGCAATTAAAATCGGTAATAGAATTGCTATAATCCCGCCAATGTAAGGAAGCATATTTAAAAAAGCTCCCAATACACCTAACAATATTGCATACTCCACACCTAAAATAAGTAACGCTGTTGTATTGAGTATGGCAACTACCAGCGCTTCCAGCATTAAGCCTACCATATAACTCTGTATGGCAGTTTTAGTTTCTGTCAATACATCAGAGACCTTTTGTGAATTTTCTTCTGCAAATAATTCATGAAAGAAATTAACGATTAATTTTTTATAAAACAGTAAAAGAAATGAATATACAGGCACTAAAAAAATAACGCCCAGGGTTCCTAAAAAGCCTCCCAATGCACTTCCAAAAAATGATTTACTTCCATTAAGCACATCGCTAATTGTTTGTTGCTGTTTTGCTACCGGCACATTAAATTTTTCCGCAATCCAGTTTTGCAGTTGAATCAAATGCTCATTAAATTTTAATTTAAGTTGAGGCAGGTTATCACCAAATTTCATAATCTGCGAACTTATAAAATACAAAATTCCACCTACTATTACGAATGCCAACATCAGCGATAAAACTATAGCCAATATTCTCTTAATACCTTTCCGTTGTAATTTTCCTACAAGCGGATTTAAAAGGATAGCAATAATAAGCGCAAAAGCAATTGGTGCGATAATTCCTTTTAAAGTAAACAAAGCAAATACAAGCAGCATGAGCCCAAAAAGAATAACTGTACTTTTTATATAAAAAGGATATTGCTTTGTATTAATGTTCATGAAGTTATTTTAATGCTCTAATTTAATAAATAGTTTTTTGAATTTACAAGAAGAGCAACATAAATGCCAAATAAGCAATTTTAAAAAAACTATTGTACAACATTCTTGCCTTTCCGTCATTTTTTACGAATTTGCACCGAATTTGATAATTCGACAATAATCTATCTGCAAAAAAATTAAATTTTACAATGAAATTATTATTAAAATATCTTCAGCCTTACAAAGGACTCATGATTTTTACCCTTTGTTTAGCTGCTGTAAACATTAGTTTTTCACTTATTGATCCAATAATACTCGGTAAGCTTGTAAACCTTGCTGGTGCACACCAAAAACCGGAAAGTGCAATGAGCAGTCACGATTTTTTCTTTTCTTTTTCCAAACCATATTATGGAGTAGCTGCTTTGCTGATAGCATCTATTACTGTTGCTATGGTAAGCAGAATAGCTAAAGCATTTCAGGATTATTTTTTGACGACCATCACTCAAAAGTTTGGAGCTACCGTTTTTACAGATGGTCTTCAGCACGCTATGAAACTTCCTTATCAGGATTTTGAAGACCAGCGCAGCGGAGAAACATTGAGCATTCTTTCAAAAGTTAGAATTGATACTGAAAAATTTATAGCGGCTTTTATAAACATACTTTTTCCTGTGGTTGTCGGGATAATTATTGTAGCTGTTTACTCTACCAGGATCGACCCTAAACTTCCCTTCATTTATTTTGGTGGAATAATTTTACTCATTATTATAACAAATTTATTAAGCAAGAAAATAAAATCTATTCAAAAAACGATTGTTGCTGAAACGACTTCGCTTGCGGGTGCAACAACAGAATCTTTAAGAAATATTGAATTGGTAAAAAGCCTTGGCCTAACCGGGCAGGAAGTAAAAAGACTCAATAAAAATACTTTTAAAATTTTAGGCCTGGAACTGAGCAAAGTAAAACGGACACGTACCATAAGTTTTATACAGGGTACTTTTGTAAATACGCTGCGCCAGATAATTTTGTTTATGCTGATGTATTTGATTTTTAAAAATGATATGAACGCAGGTCAGTTGGTTACCATGCAGGTATTTTCATTTTTTGTTTTTGGACCTTTGCAGGAGATAGGCAACATCATCGTTTCTTACAGAGAAGCAGAAGCCTCTTTAAATAATTTTGATGCATTAATGCAGAAAGCACCCGAACCTACTGCTGCAAATCCTACGCATATTGGGTTTATAAATTCGCTTCATTTTGATCATGTTGGCTTTAAACACCAAACGGCTTCTGTAAAAGCTATTGATGATATCAGCTTTACTGCAAACATCGGTGAAACTGTAGCATTTGTAGGCCCATCAGGAAGTGGAAAATCTACTTTAATGAAACTCCTTGTGGGGCTTTACAGGCCGCAGGATGGCAAAATTTTATATAATGGTATAGAGGAGAAAAAAATTAGTTTTGAAGATCTTCGCAGCCAGGTGGGTTTTGTAACACAGGATACCAATTTATTCAGCGGAAGCATAAGAGAAAATTTATCTTTTGTAAACCCAAGCGCAACCGAAGCAGAAATGAATGAAGTACTTGTAAAAGCAAGTGCTACTAACCTTTTGGCGAAAGCAGAGAAAGGTTTAGACACGATGTTGGGAGAAGGTGGCTTAAAATTATCAGGCGGCGAAAAGCAAAGAATATCCATTGCCCGGGCATTAATACGCAAACCAAAACTGCTCATTTTTGATGAAGCAACTTCTGCATTGGATTCTCTTACAGAAGAAGAAATAACAGATACGATAAGAGAAATATCTGCTTTAAAAGAACAGATAACAATATTAATAGCGCACAGGTTAAGCACGATAATGCATGCAGACAGAATTTACGTTTTGGAAAAGGGAGAAGTAGTTGAGACAGGTACGCACGAATCTTTACTGGAAGAAAAAGGATTGTACTATGCAATGTGGCGCCAACAGATTGGGGAAAGAAAAAAATTAACTGCAAAAGCTTAAACATGGATATAATTAATTTGGTTGGGGCTGCAGGTGGCATAGTTTCTTCTGTAACTTTTTTGCCTCAGGTTATAAAAATATGGAAAACAAAATCTGCAAAAGATCTGAGCATGGGCACATTAATGTTTCTTGTTTTAAATGTTTCCCTTTGGCTGTTGTACGGAATACTCACTAATTTATATCCAATCATTATTACAAATGGCATTGTTCTTTCAATGGTATTTATAATGGTTTATTTTAAACTCACTTTTAAGGAACTATAAAATGGAAACAGAAATCAGTGCGCCTAAACCGAATGGCCTTTGGAGTATGCTTACCATGAAATGCCCAAGATGCAGA
>JANXTG010000099.1 GCA_025352525.1 Ferruginibacter sp. | reverse complement strand
AAAACGGAATGTTTTATCGGTTAATGCGCCAACCGGACAAACATCAATCATGTTCCCACTAAAATCATTATCTACCGCTTTTGATATGTAGGTAGAAATGGCTGCATGATCGCCACGATCTACAATGCCATGAACCCGCTTGTCTGTAATTTGATCTGCTACATAAGTGCATCTGTAACAAAGTATGCACCTCGTCATGTGCAGCTGTATGTATGGTCCAATATCTTCTCTAACAAATGTTCTTCTTGCAAACTGGTAACGAGTTCCTGCCCTGCCATGGTCGTAACCCAAATCCTGTAAATGACATTCGCCTGCTTGGTCACAAATAGGACAATCAAGCGGATGATTAATTAATAAAAGTTCTACCACACCGGCTCTCGCATCCTGTACTTTTTCGCTGGTAATATTTTTTACAATCATTCCATCCATAACTGTGGTACGGCAACTTGCCACCAACTTTGGCATAGGACGGGGATCGGCCGTTGAACCTGCAGCCACTTCAACTAAACAGGTTCTGCACTTACCTCCACTACCTTCCAACTTGCTATAATAACACATTGCCGGTGGCGTAACATCGCCACCAATCATACGTGCAGCATTCAGTACGGTTGTACCAGGTGTTACATCAATAGTGATATTGTCGATTGTTACTTTAAAATTTGGTTTTTGTTCTGACATAAATTATTATAATGCTGACTGCCTTCTAAATATTTTTATAAAAATAAATCACTTCTTTTCTTTCTTCCCTGCTGTATCCATTTTGTTGAAAACAATTCAAAATTTCTTCAAACTGCTTTTTATTTTTTTCTATTTGATGAAATTCTACAAACCAATTGTTTGCTTTTGGTATTAATTGATGTTCTATTATTATCTTAAAAATCCGCCATTCTCCTCCCTCAATATCCATTTTTATTATATCGAAATTTTGATGTAAAATTTCTGAAATAGCTATTGCAATTACTTTCTCACTTTCATCTTTTCCTGCTGTTGAAAAATTACTGTTCACACTTGCTTTCTCTTCCTGCGCTTCAACAAATAAAAAACCGTTTTCATCACTAACCGCTTTTTCAATTATCAAAACATCCTTCCAATCATTGTCTATACAATTTTTTCGAAGCAGTTTAAAACTGTTTTTATCAGGCTCGTATGCTTCTAATGTTGCATCAGGAAAACGCATTTTAAAATATGCGATAGATAAACCGATGTTGGATCCCAGGTCCAAGATTTTAAATATTTCAGTTTTCTTTTTCAGCCCATAAACTTCTTCAACAAAAATTTCTTTTACCAAAAAACCGATATGGCTGTTATACAAACAGTTTATTTTCCACTTGCCTAAACGAAATACAAATTGTTCATTTAGTTTTTTTGATAAGGAAACAATTTTTATTTTTCCTATTGCTTTTGCAACATCCCATCTTTCTGCAAAAGAAATATTTGTATGTAAAAGAACTTTTATTATGTCTGCCGCTGCCCTTGGTATAAATAACAGTTTTGAAATCATAATTTCAAATTAGGCTGTTACAGGCACATGTATTTCATCTGCATAATGCCTCAATCCAAAATTTTCTGTCAGGCATAATTCAGGGTTGTTCACATGCCATTCAAACTCATCTCTAAAATGTCTGATGGCAGCAGCTACAGGCCATGCCGCCGCATCACCTAATGGACAAATAGTATTGCCTTCAATTTTTCTTTGAATATCCCACAACAAATCAATGTCCTTCATCTCCCCATTACCAGTCTCAATTTTTTGCAAGATCTTTTCCATCCAACCCGTTCCTTCCCGGCAGGGGCTGCATTGTCCGCAACTCTCGTGGCGATAAAAACGAGCCAATGTGTAGGTATTTCTTACAATACATTGGTCTTCATCCAGCACAATAAAACCGCCGCTGCCCATCATACTTCCGGTAGCAAAACCACCATCGCTTAAGCTTTCATAATTCATCAAACGCTTTTCTCCTTTAGCTGTTGTCAGTAATAAATTTGCAGGCAAAATTGGGACTGATGATCCACCGGGAATACAGGCTTTTAATTTTTTACCATTTGCAATACCACCACAATATTCATCGCTGTAAATAAATTCTTCTACAGAAATCGTCATATCAATTTCATAAATACCGGGCTTGTTAATATTACCACAGGCAGATATTAATTTAGTACCGGTACTTTTCCCGATACCGATTTTTGCATACTCCTCTCCTCCTTTATTTATAATGGGAACTATCGCTGCAATGGTTTCAACATTGTTTACAACTGTTGGTCTTTCCCACACACCCTTTACTGCAGGGAATGGTGGTTTTATCCGAGGGTTTCCACGTCTACCCTCCAGGCTTTCTATCAATGCAGTTTCCTCTCCACAAATATATGCGCCGGCTCCACGTTGCACATAAATTTCGCAATCAAACCCACTGCCTTGAATGTTTTTTCCGAGCCAGCCATTTTGTTTTGCCTCCTCAATTGCTTCTTCTAAAATATTTGTTATCCATGCATATTCGCCCCGAATATAAATGTAACTGACATTGCTCCCGAGCGCAAATGAAGAAACAATCATTCCTTCAATTAAGAGATGTGGCAGAAACTCCATCAAGTACCTATCCTTAAAAGTACCGGGTTCGCTTTCATCTGCATTTACCACCAAATGCCTCGGCACTCCTTCGGGCTTGGCAATAAAACTCCACTTTAATCCTGTAGGAAAACCTGCACCTCCTCTACCACGCAAGCCACTTTTTTTTACTTCCTCCACAATATCTTCTGTCTTCATTTTGAGTGTCTTCTCAACACTTGCGTAACCACCTTCCCGTCTGTACACTTCGTATGTGCGTATGCCGGGAACATGTGCTTTTGCTAATAATAATTTTTTACTCATATTAATTTTTTCACGCAAAGAAACAAAGTTGACCAAAGTCACAAAGATTTCTGATTTAAAGAAAATGCTTGCGCATATTTTTTATTTTTTA
>JANXTG010000066.1 GCA_025352525.1 Ferruginibacter sp. | reverse complement strand
ATGGCATTGTTCTTTCAATGGTATTTATAATGGTTTATTTTAAACTCACTTTTAAGGAACTATAAAATGGAAACAGAAATCAGTGCGCCTAAACCGAATGGCCTTTGGAGTATGCTTACCATGAAATGCCCAAGATGCAGACGGGGAAATATGTTTACACACAAAAGCGCTTACAGAAAACTATCGTTGAAATATATTTTTGATATGCCAGAAAACTGTTCTGAATGTGGGCAAAAATATGATATGGAACCCGGTTTTTGGTATGGAACAAGTTATGTGAGTTACGCACTTACTGTTGCTTTATCTGTAGCTACGTTTGTAGCCTGGGTTGTATTAATTGGTGTTTCAGTGAAAGATGGCGATAATAGAATTTACTGGTGGCTTGGCATTAATGCGGTAATATTAATCGTAGCGCAACCTTGGCTTATGCGCATAAGCAGGGTTTTATATATTAGATTTTTTGTTAGTTACGATAAGGATTATAAAAAAACAAATCCAACCAAATTTGATTATTGAATTGGGAATGGTAATACTTAATTGTGAAGGCGCAATGTAGACGCAGACTTTAATTGTTGACTTTATTATTTTCTACATAATCTACTATTTCAACCAACCTCTGTCATCATCGCTTAATTCGTAATCGTAATTTCTTCCCCTACCCTTTCTTCAAATTAAAAACCAACGGCACATTTAATTTTACACTAAAATTTCTACCCACATTGTGGATCCCCTGGCTTTGATTTACAACTGTTGGAGAAACAAAATATTTTAATCTACTCAAATGATCGTAATAGGATACATTGAAAAGATTGTTCGCCATTAAATAAATATTAAAAACTGACCTGCCGGCTTTGTTTGTAATCCCTGTACCCAAACCAACATTAAACAAACTATATCCCGATGTTGGTGTTTCAGTATTGTTGGCTAGGTATGCACGATTTTGTGCAGCATAATAAACAAACTGTGCTTTTACAAAGCCATTAATTATATGATGATTTTTATTATTGATATCATATCTAAGTTCTGATAACCCATGAAAAGGTGGAATAAAAGGTAAATATTTAGCACTGTCATTTAAAGCCTTACCATTATTAAGACTTTTATTTACTGCATATACAGTCGAAAAACTATTTTCAAAGTGCAAATTTTTAATTGGATGAATATCAATATTCATTTCTCCACCATACAAGTTTGCCTTACCCTGCTGAAATTTGAATGTTTGGTTTGGTGCAATTATTATTGAATCATTGCCCGCTGAATTAATTAATTTTTGATTGTAAATATAATTTTTAATATTATTATTAAAAAGGCTGACATTAACTATAAAAAATTTAGATGCATATACAAGTCCTATATCTTCCTGCATGCTAAATTCTGGTTTAAAACTTGAACCACCAATTTGAAAACTGTTTGTACCAGGGTGCACACCGTTTGAAGAAATTTCAGAAATATTAGGTGCCCTGTAGCCCCTAGCTATATTAAATTTAAATGATAATTTGTCTGTAGCATTATAGGTTAACCCAGCACTGCCAGAAATTCCCTGATAATGATGGGTACTTTTTGCAAATTTAAAATCGGCTGCAGTTGTATCTGTTGCTGGCGTATCAAAACCAGTAACGCTGTTTCGCATTGTGTATAATTGCTTGCTTGCAAAATTTCGGCTATCGTATCGTACACCACCGGAAACATCAATTTTATTGATTGTTTTTTTAACATAAACAAAAGGTCCAATATCAAATTGATGATAAGATGGAATGATAAAATCTGTACCTTTTTCCGCATCGTTTTTTTGATACATACCATTTACACCGAAGGTAATATTCCAACCATTTAATTCGGGAGCAAAATATTTTACATCATAATTGTATGTGTTCAAGTTAAGATCTAACCCGGGTATAGAAAGCATTTCAGGGTGAGAAAACTCTTGTCTATGGCTATTTTGATAAGCAAGGTTTAAGCCCAACCGTCCTGCTTTTCCTAAAGTAAAACTATTGTTACTGTACACACGGTAATGACGTATGTGCTGGTAATTTCCATCAATGCCGTACGATTTTAATTCATTGTTTGATACAATTGGGCGTAGCGTATCTATTTCAGTAATCTGCTTTGTAAATTTTCCAGTTACTGAGTCTCGGCTTCCATCAGGTATTTTTTGTTTATCATCAAACATAGACATACTTAAGTGAGAAAACCCCCATTTACCATGCATTCCCAAATATATATTAGCATCACGTTCTTTAAATGCTGTACCATAAACCCTTCCATCTATGTTATTTTGATAATTTGTTGCTTGTTTTTTGGATAATCTTCCCATCCATTCGAAACCATTTTTTGTGCTGCCAACCATGGCAGAATTACCAAACATTCCATTGTTAGATTGATATTCGGTTGTAAAGTCGCTAATAACTTTCCCTTCTGGTGCAGGCTGGTTTGGAATCAAGTTTACAACACCGGCAAGTGCATCTGAACCATAGCTTAAACTGGCTGGTCCTTTTACTACTTCCACCCTTTCAATGCTGTACTGGTCAACTTCTATACCATGCTCATCTCCCCACTGTTGTCCTTCCTGCCGCACACCATCATATAAAGTAAGAATACGATTAAACCCAAGACCCCTTATGTACGGTTTTGAAACGTTTGGCCCGGTTGTAACAGCAGTAATACCAGGTACTTTTGTGATGGCATCAATAATATTTGTGTTGATATTAGACTGCATCATTGCTTTGCTAATCGTAACAATCGGTATTGGGCTCCTTTTTATTTGGGTAGCTTTGGAAAGTCCGGTAACCACCACCTCACTTTCCTCAATTATATTTTCGGATAACTGAAAATCCTTTGTAGCGTTTGTAGAAAAATCTACAGTGTAATTAATCGATTTATACCCTACAGCTCTCGCTTCCATTAAAAAATTACCATTGGGTAAATTCTTAAATTTATAATTACCATCTGCGTCTGTTAGAACAGTAAGTTTAAGATCGTTGATGCTGACACTAGCTCCATTTATCGGCAGTCTGCTTTTGGAAGACGTAATTTTTCCTGAAGTACTATTTTGTGCAAAGAGTGAAAAACTATTTAATGTTAAGAAAATAATGAAAGAAATACTTTTAATAATATTCATTTTTTGTTCTTTTTTTTGAAACTATGTTGCAAATATAGTAAATGCAATGATGTTGCAAAAAAAAATTAAAACTATCAGACACAAAAAAAACCTGCAGGAGTGCGGGCTTTTATAAATGTATTTAAAGACTTAATCTATATTCTCAATTATCCCCGCAATGCCTTGCCCACCGCCAATACAGGCTGTTACAATACCGTATTTTTTATTCAAACGTTTCATATCATGTATCAGTTGTATAGATAATTTTGCACCGCTACAACCCAAGGGATGACCAAGCGCAATTGCACCGCCGTTAACATTTACAATATCTGTATTTAACCCAAGCTCCCTTATTACTGCAAGTGATTGAGATGCAAAAGCCTCATTCAATTCAAACAAATCAATATCATTTAAAGTCATTCCTGCCTGCTTCAAAACTTTTGGTACAGCCTCTACCGGACCAATACCCATTATGCGTGGGTGCACACCGGCACTAGCGCAATTTACCAGACGGGCAATTGGTTTTAAGCAAAGCTCATTCACCATTCTTTCACTCATCACCAGCACAAAAGCCGCACCATCACTCGTTTGCGATGAGTTGCCTGCAGTCACCGTACCGCCTGCAGCAAATGCAGGTTTTAATTTAGCCAATCCTTCCAATGTAGTATCCGTCCGCACACCTTCGTCAGTATCTACGACATATGATTTCGTTTTTTTCTTCCCTGCTTCATCTACATACACCTGCTCTACATTTATCGGCAAAATGCCGGTTTTAAAATACCCTTCTTTGATGGCATTTGCAGCTTTCATATGGCTGTTATAACTAAAGGCATCCATATCTTCCCGGTTCACATTGTATTCAGTTGCAACAGCTTCAGCCGTTAAACCCATGTTTAAATAATAGTCGGGTTCATCTTTTGCAATTGAATAAGCAGGTACCGTTTTCCAGCCGGCCGTTGGCACAAGGCTCATACTTTCCACACCTCCAGCAATAATACATTCGCCCATGCCGCTACGTATTTTTGCTGTTGCCATTGCTATACTTTCCAGGCCACTGGCGCAATATCTGTTGATGGTAATACCCGCTGCAGAAAAACCCACAGCCCTTGCAGCAATAATTCTACCTACCTGTAACCCTTGCTCAGCTTCAGGTACAGCGTTTCCCACAATTACATCGTCCACTCTTTTTGGGTCAAGTTGCGGTACACTTGCCAGCAAACCTTTGATTACATCTATCGCCAAATCATCGGGTCGGGTAAATCTAAATCCGCCTTTTTTACTTTTCGTAACAGCCGTTCTGTAACCTGCTACTATATATGCTTCCTGCATGTTGTATCTTTTAATCCCATCTATTATAGTTACAGATGGTTCGTTATAAATTTAATGTTCTTTCTATTCTCTGGGGCTCTGAGCAATTAAATCTTTGTTCAACAGTTGTCCGGGCTATACGTTAGAATCTTTTTTGCTCAAAGGCAGCAAAAAAGTATTTTCACTTCTATCCCCCAGCCCTTCAACCGCCATATTTATTCAACTTTTATCTATTATTTATTAAAGAAAATTTTGTATTACAAATTAAAAATAAAATGTGTAAAACAGATTTAGTTGTTTAGACAACTTTCTCTACCAAAGATAGATTTTTAAAACAATCTGTAAAAAAAATGATCGCTATATATTTGCAGTAATTATGTACCAAATTTTACGCAGTATTTTATTTATGTTCGATGCTGAAAAAGTGCATCATTTTTCCATGAATGGTTTAAAGTTGATTTGCAAAGCAGGGTTTATAAAAAAAATTATTGCCCTTCAATATGGCTGTAACGAGTTCGGAGCTACAAGTAACAAGTTAAACAACTCGACACCCGCAACCCATAACCCGAAACTGTTAGACCTTCCCTTCAAAAACCAAATCGGCCTTGCCGCAGGGTTTGATAAAAATGCAAAATATTTAAATGAGCTAGAGGCACTTGGTTTTGGCTTTATTGAAATCGGTACAGTAACCCCTTTGCCACAAGATGGAAATGATAAACCAAGACTGTTTAGATTACCAAAAGATAAGGCACTTGTAAACCGCATGGGTTTTAACAATGAAGGTGTTGAGGCTGTGGCTCAGCGTTTAAAAGAATGGAAAAAAAAGAATTACGAATTACAAATTACAAATTACGAATTACCGGAGAACACAACCCGTAAATCGAAACTTAAAAACCCGCAACTCATTATCGGTGGCAACATTGGTAAAAATAAAATTACCTCCAATGAAAATGCCTGGAAAGATTATGAAATTTGCTTTAATGCAATACATGAATTTGTAGATTATTTTGTTGTAAATGTGAGCAGTCCAAATACACCAGGCTTGAGAGAGCTGCAGGAAAAAGAACCCTTAAAAAAGATATTATCGCATCTACAAAATTTAAATAAAAATTATGCTGCTCAAAAGCCCATACTTTTAAAAATAGCGCCCGACCTTACCCAATCGCAAATTGATGATGTTATTGATCTTGCGCAGGAAATAAATTTGGATGGCTTGGTTGTTGCAAATACGAGCATTGAGAGAACAAATGTAAAAACGTCTGCTCAACAATTAGATGCAATCGGAGCCGGTGGGTTAAGTGGATTACCCATAAAAAATAGAGCTACAGAAATGGTGCAATATATTTCCCAAAAAACAAATGGCAATATGCTCATTATTGCAAGCGGTGGCATTTTTACCGGTGCAAATGCAGCAGAAAAAATTGATGCCGGTGCTGCATTAGTACAGGTTTGGACTGGCTTTGTGTATGAAGGTCCTGCCATTGTAAAAAACATTTGCAAGTATCTTGCAAATAGAAAAAATATTGAGAATTGAGTAGTCGGTAGTGAGAATTAAAAAATCTGTATTCAGAAGTCATTCGGCTGTAGTTAAAATCTTTTATGGCATATTTATTTACATCAGAAAGTATAATTAGTTTTTTTGTATTGATTCTTCTGGAGGTTGTAGTTGGTATAGACAATGTAATTTTTGTAAGCATCATTATGAACCGATTACCTGATGAAAAACAGCAAAAAAATGCACGGCTGTTTTAGATGATAACAGGCATAATTGTAAGAAGTCTTTTACTGATGGCTCTGGGATGGTTGTTATCTCGAAAAGGGAATTTTATTATTCCTGAAAATTGGTTCGGTAAAGGTTTCGATTTGGCAAGTATTGTAATGTTGGTAGGTGGTTTATTTCTTATTTATAAATCTGTAAAAGAAATAAATGAAAAGCGGGAAGGGGAAGACCATTCTGCCGACGCCAGTGCCGGAAAACTAACTTTAGGAAAAGCTTTGGTGCAAATAGTAATTATAGATGCGGTGTTTTCTTTTGACAGTATTATAACCGCAGGCGGTACAGCAAAATATGTAGAAATAATGATTGCTGCTTTAATTATTGCAATGATAATTATGTTTGTATTTAGCCCGGCAATTTCAACTTTCATACATAAGCATCCTACTTTAAAAATGCTCGCACTTTCTTTTTTGGTAATGATTGGATTAAGCCTGGTAATTGAAGGTTGGGCTCCTGAAAAGGCGCATGAGCTTGGCCTCAGAAATTATATTTATTTTGGTATGGCATTCTCATTTTTTTGTACAATTACTAAATATGACCATGCTAAAAAGGCAAAATAAAAAAGAATTGTTCGTTTGAATGAGCCATTTATAGAAAATAAAAATGAGAACGATTCTGACACTGCGCATTAACTTACACAAAGCAGTGTAGCAGCTACTACTGCTGCGGTTTCTGTTCGTAATCTTGTATTTCCCAGAGCAACAGGAGTAAAATTATTTTGCAAAGCAAAGTCAATTTCATCTTTTGTGAAATCACCTTCCGGCCCAATAAGAATTGTTGTTTGATTAATTAGTTCATTGGATAATTGTCCGGTTTTTTCTTTAAAAGAAATCTGGTTTTGCTCTTCGCAATGAGCAATAAATTTATTGTCAGCTTTATTTTCTTTTACAAAATTTACATATTTAACCGGTTCATGCAAAACAGGTAACCATGCCTGTTGGGACTGTAAAATTGCACTGATTAATATTCCACGTAAGCGGTCAAATTTTAAAAATTGTTTTACTGTTCTTTCACACATCAGGGGTACAATTTCGGTCACGCCTATCTCTGCAGCTTTTTCTAAAAACCATTCAAATCTGCTGCTGTTTTTTACCGGAGAAACTGCTATGCAAACATTATTAGCAGGTGCAATTTTTTTCTGGGTGTCTATAATTTTAATCGTACACTTTTTCTTGTGCGCTTCTATAATTTCAGCAGTACAAATAGTTCCAAGACCATCAGTAATATTTATTTGTCGTCCTTCAGCCATTCTCAATACCTGAACAATGTGCTTGGAGTTTTCTTCATTTAGTATAATTACACTATCAGCTGAAGAAATGAATTCTGTATAAAAAAAAGGTAGAGCCATGTTGATTAAAAAACTTAAAAAGGTGCTTCATCATCAAATTGGCCATCGTTCATTTTACTGCCTTTTTGTATGTACAAATTAGCTCCGTCGCTGCCACCACCCTGCACCGGCTTCCAACTACCACCTCCCATTTTTGGGTTAAAATTATCACTGCCTCCTTCTTCTTCAATAAACCTTTGAATGTGCAATTCAGCTTTTAATTTTATAGTTTCCAAACTACCATTACGGTGTTTTGCAACTTTTACATAGGTTTCGCCTTTGTTGCTTTCACCCATTTCGTTGGTAGTAACATCATAATAATCGGGGCGGTATAAAAACATAACCATATCTGCATCCTGCTCAATAGCACCGGATTCTCTTAAATCACTTAACTGCGGTATTTTATTTCCTTCTTTTCTTTTCTCAACTTCCCGGCTTAGCTGCGAAAGAGCAATAATAGGTACCTGCAATTCTTTTGCAAGCGCTTTTAAATCTCTCGATATTTTACTGATTTCCTGCTCTCGGTTACTATTACGATCGGCACTGCCACTCATCAACTGGAGATAATCAATAATTATTATTCCAATATTATGTTTGCTTTTTAAACGTCTGCATTTTGCACGCAATTCAAAAATATTTAAAGCAGCAGAATCATCAATATAAATTGGAGCCTTACTTAATTTTTCTATCCCTTTTTTATATAACTGCTTCATCTCATGCTCTTCTAATTTACCTCTTGCAATTTTCTCAAGCCATATTTCACTTTCGGCACTCAATATTCTTTGCACCAGTTGGCTGCTGCTCATTTCCAGGCTAAAAAAACCAACCGCTGTAGGTTTTGTAGGATGTAAGGCTGCTGTACGTGCAAGGTTTAAGGCAAAGGCC
>JANXTG010000016.1 GCA_025352525.1 Ferruginibacter sp. | reverse complement strand
GAATAAACCTGTTGATGGCCATGCACCCGGTTTAAGAGGGAAAGCTGCAAAAAATTATATTGGTGCGGGAATAAGTACAGACCATGAATGCTTTACAGCAGCTGAAGCTTTGGAAAAACTTTCTTACGGAATGAAAATTTTAATACGGGAAGGAAGTGCAGCAAAAAATTTTGATGCATTGGTGGATTTATTGCATGATCACTCAGATAACATGATGTTTTGCAGCGATGATAAACACCCTGACAGTTTAGCTGCAGGCCATATCAATAGCCTGTGTGCTCGTGCAGTTGCGCACGGTGTAAATATTTTTAAAGTATTAAAAGCAGCTTGTGTAAACCCTGTACAGCATTATAAAATGAAAAACGGTTTATTAAAAACTGGTGATGCTGCAGATTTTATAGTTGTAAAAGATCTTATTGATTTTGTTGTTTTAAAAACTTTTATTGATGGAATTTTAGTAGCTGAAGAAGGAAAAACTTTTATAGAATCTGTAAGTTGTGACATTATAAATAATTTTAACTGCCAAGCAAAAAAACCCTCACACTTTCAAGTTCCTGCAAAAAAAGAACAAAGAGAAATTTACGTAATAGAAGCATTAGAGGGACAGTTGATTACCAATAAACTTATTAAACCTGCGCTTATTAAAAATGGGCTTATAGAATCTGATTTTGAAAATGATATTTTAAAGATGGTAGTTGTAAATAGATATTATGAAGCCCCTATAGCTATTTCATTTATAAAAAATATTGGCTTAACAAATGGAGCAATTGCCTCATCCGTAGCACATGACAGCCACAATATTGTAGCTGTAGGTGTAGATGATGAAAGTATTTGTGAAGCTGTAAATCTTATCATAAAAGAAAAAGGAGGAATTAGTGCTGTATCCAGAAATGTAAAAATGATTTTGCCACTACCTGTTGCAGGGTTAATGAGTGCCGGTGATGGTTTTAAAATAGCAACTGAGTATACAGCAATAAATAATTTTGCAATAAAAATTCTAGGAAGCAGCATGGACGCACCTTTTATGACATTATCCTTTATGGCATTATTGGTAATACCTCATTTAAAACTAAGTGATAAAGGTTTGTTTGATGGAGATGCTTTTAGATTTATTGATTAAAAACAAGCATTTAAAATTTAGCACCGATAATTTTAAATGCTACGCTGTCGGTATCTTTTGGAGTAAAATATTTAGACTTAAATTTTTTCTTACCACCTGGTGCGATTGTTTCATAAAGAACTTCATGATCTTCTTCTAAAAGTGCACCTGTTTTGCTATAGAAAAAAAACTTTACATCGACATCTTTATAAGCAACAATTTTTGCCCTGTTTATAATTTGACCTTTTATAATCGATTGTCCAAGAATATTCTTTTTCCTCACTCCGTTTATAGAAAGAAAAGCAGGAGGATTTTCCTTTTCAGCTTTTTCTAAATTGATTTTACCTTTAATGTAATTCGTATCAGTACTTAAATCATAATCGTTTTTATTTTCACAGGAAATTAATAGAAAAACCAGAATAAGAAAACAGAAAATATTTTTCATGTAAATAAAATTGTTGGTGAAACTATTGTCAAATATAACTTTAGCAACTGATTTTATTTTAGATTTGATTTAGTTAAGAATTTTTTTAACTAATTTTTCATTTAAGATAAATTGCAGGCTTATATGGTACACAACTTTAGCAATGAGCATTCCTTAATAAGTAACTGGGTAAGCGAGCTCAGATGTGTTGATGTACAAAAAGACCGCATGCGTTTTAGAAGAAATTTAGAACGTATTGCAGAGGTAATTGGTTATGAAATCAGTAAGAATATGGAAACAGAAGATGTTGATATTACTACACCTATGGGGAAAGCAAAATGTAAAGTTTTAAAAGATCAGCCTGTTTTAGCTACCATTTTAAGAGCAGGTTTAGCCATGCATAATGGGTTGCTAAGTTATTTTGATAAAGCAGATAACGCTTTTTTAAGCGCTTACCGCAAGCACAATGCTGATGGTACTTTTGAAATTGCACTGGAATATATGAGCTGCCCGCCAATAGATGGCCGAGTTGTTATTGTGAGTGACCCAATGCTCGCTACCGGAGCGTCTCTTGTAAAAGCTGTTCAATATATTAGAGATGCAGGCAATATTAAAGAATTGCATGTAGTTTGTGCTATTGCCGCTACAAAAGGCATAGACACTTTATTGAAGGCTGAGCCTGCAGCCACAATCTGGTGTGGAGCAATTGACGATAATTTATCAGCAAAAGGGTATATTTTGCCGGGATTGGGTGATGCAGGTGATCTTGCTTATGGATCAAAAATGCAACAATAAATTTTCTTTTTTTTATCGTTACATAATTGTTCATAGGTTTTTCAAATTACAGGCAGCATTTTAGCTGAATTTGTTATCTTTAAGAAATAGAATAGTTTAGCTAATGAGAAAAATTTCTTTATTAATTTTTGCCGCATTTATTGCAGGTTGTTCTTTTGCACAGGATCCTCACTTTTCACAATTTTTTGCCTCACCTTTAACTCTAAATCCTGCATTTACAGGAAAATTTGATGGGCAATGGAGATTAGCAGTCAACCATCGGGACCAATGGCCATCAATACCCAAAGCTTATGTTACAACAAGTGGATCTTTTGATTTTAGTATCATGAAAGATAAATTGCCTGCAGGTGATGTTTTCGGTATCGGAGTTTCAGGATTATCTGATGCAAGTGCAAATGATCAATTAAAATTAAATTATGGATCCCTTTCTTTATCTTATCACAAAGCCTTAGATGAAGATGGTTATAATACAATTGGTGCAGGTTTTCAAGGAACATACAGCAGTTTAACTTTAGACGAAGGCAAACTTACCTTTGAAGATATGCTAAGGCAAAATGGTTTTACAGGTGCACGAACAGATTTTTTGACCAATGGTAATAATCATAATTATTTTGATGTAAATGCAGGTATTTTGTTTTCAGGTTCTAGCAATGGCATTAATAACTATTATGCAGGTGTTTCGGTTTATCATGTAAACAGACCAAAAGTGGGTTTTAAAGAGGAAAATTATCTTTTGTCAAATAGAATAACGTTGCATGGAGGTGGTTCATTCCCGGTTGCTGATGCACTAACTTTAAATGCCTCGTTTATTTATCAAAGTCAAAGCAAGGCAAGCGAAACAACACTTGGAGGAGCTTTAGCATACAATTTAAACAAAGATGAATCTAATCTATCGAGTATTTTTATTGGATCGTGGTTAAGAATAAATGATGCTTTAATTCCTTATGTTGGTTTAGAAGTGGGTGGTTTAAGAATTGGTGCCAGTTATGATGTTAACATCAGCAGTCTAAAAACAGCAACCGCAAGCAGAGGTGGCTCAGAATTTTCTTTGATTTACATAAAAAGAAAATCGGAATCAAAAGGTATTCCTTGTCCGAGGTTTTAGATTTATTCAAATACAGTTTTTAAAAAAATTATCGCACTTGACGATATTTTTTGCGTTTATCATGTAACACTTCACCATCGACTCTTAACATTCATCATTCTTATAGTACATTTAAACTTTCACATAATCATCTGACAGGTCTTCCACTAACAAATTTATTTCCTTTTACAAAAAATCTGTACGGTAATTCTGCATCTATACCTGCACCATCAATTCCTATTCTTTTACTTGTTCCAATTTCATCTTGTAAAAATGAAATATCATCTTTATAAATATTAATTATTTTTTCACCCACCATTAAACCTGAAATACTTTTAGATATTCCCATTGCTTTTGCAACGTTGCCCGGTCCTTTAGTAAGGGTATTGTCAAACATTTTTTTGCCAGTTCTTTCAAGCATAATTTCAATCCCTTTTGTAGGTTCTAAGGCTCTTATTAAAATTGCATCGGGCACATTTAAATCATTCGTAACTATATTAAGCATGTTATGCATCCCATAACATATATAAACATAAACCGCACCTGCAGCAGCATACATAGCTTCATTTCTTAAAGTGCGTTTTCCATTATAAGCATGAGAGGCTTTGTCAACATTGGCTACATAAGCTTCTGTTTCTACAATACGTCCGCTTGTAATTTTTCCATATATATTCGTTACAACAATTTTACCAAGCACATCTTTTGCAATTTCTATAACGTCTTTTCTTTGATAAAATGCAAGAGAAAGTTTTTCCATTTGAGATCTGTAACTTTAAGCGAATTTAAACATTCAGGACAATTAGCAATGCTCAGAGAAATCATCATTTCAATACAATCCTATTTTGCCGCACACCAATTTATTAAAAAACATGGTTTATGGAAATGGATTATGATACCGGGCATTATTTATTGTATTCTTTTTATTGCAGGGCTTTATCTTTTTGGCATAAGCAGTGTAAATGCAATTGAGTTTATTTTACTTAAAAGTGGCATTAGAGCCTGGCTTGAATCTATGCAGGATAGCTGGCTAAATCTACTGGTTATTGTAGGGCAGGGAATAATTATATCCGTTCTGTTTTTTTATTATTTTTCGCTGTTCAAATTTATTTTTCTAATAATTGGCTCTCCGGTTTTTGCATATCTAAGTGAAAGAACTGAAAGCATTTTGGAAGGCAGAGATTTTCCTTTTAGCTTTCCACAACTATTAAACGATATGTGGCGTGGCAGTAAAATAGCGCTTAGAAATTTACTTTGGCAAACGGTGTATGTCTTAACCATCCTTATACTTTCTTTTATACCAGTAGTTGGTTGGATTGCTCCTTTAGTTGCGTTACTAACAGAATGTTATTATTTTGGATTTTCTATGCTTGATTACAGCAGTGAAAGAAATAAACTTTCTACAACACAGAGTATAGAATTTATTAGTAAGCATAAAGGCCTTGCAATTGGTAACGGACTTGTATTTTATTTAATGCATTTAATACCTATTTTAGGTTGGCTGGTAGCACCAACTTATGCTGTAATAGCTGCTACACTTAGCTTACACAAAGCAAGAGAAAAACAAGTAATAATTTAAAAGTTTTATGGCGGATATATATTTGATTCCCTGCGTACTCGCAGAAGATGCTTCACAAACAATTCCAAATTACATTATAGATGCTGTAAAAAAGTGCAACGTAATTTTTGCAGAAAATGAAAGAACTGCAAGGCGGTTTTTAAAGATGATGGACAAAACCATTGTTATTGAGGCGTACGAATGGTTTGCTATTCACAAAGCGGAAGAGGAAGAATTAAGAAACTTTACACAAAAAATAAAAGAAGAAAAAACGATTGCAATTATAAGTGAAGCCGGTTGCCCAGGCGTTGCTGATCCCGGACAAATATTAATAGCTGCCGCCCACAAATTAAACTGTATTATAAAACCACTTGTAGGCCCGAGTTCTATTTTACTTGCACTAATGGCAAGTGGTATGAATGGACAGCAATTTGAATTTGTTGGTTATTTACCAATTGATAATACGGACAGAATAAAGAGATTAAAGGAACTAGAATTGTCATCTCAGAAAAATAACAGTACTAAAATTTTTATAGAAACGCCTTATAGAAATAACCAACTTGTTGAAAGTATTTTAAAAACCTGCGATGGTAAAACGTTGCTTTGTATTGCTGTAAATTTAACAGCTAAAAATGAATCTATAAAAACCATGCAGGTAAGTGAATGGAAAATAAAAAAGCCGGAGCTTATTAAGCTGCCGGCAATATTTTTATTGTATGCTGGAAATTTATATTAAATATTATTGTTCAACAGTTACAGCGTCAACAATATATTCACTATCTCCACGCCAGGAAAGTGTACCTTTTTTTTGTTCATAATGTACCCTAACTTTCTTGCCTTCATAATCCATCATTCTTTTTGCTAAACTATCAATTGCTATAGAAAAATAAAATTTTTCTGAGGCCAGTGCAACATTGTTTGTAGAAGATATACTGCTAAGTACAAGTTCACCTTCATAAGTTTTCATAAAATTACCCTTGTGAGATAATTTTTGCAACATACCTGATCTGAATCCATCGCTGTAAGTATAATAATATTTCCAATAAACAAATGCGCTGCTAATAATAAATAAAAAAAGCACAGTTACGAAAACATATTTTCCACAACCATTTTTTTTCTTTAAAACAACTTCATTTCCAGATTTAGAAAATTCATTTTTTGCTTCCATAATTTATTTAAATTTTAGATACAAATCACAAGCCATATTTGCTTACAAGCCAAACTAAAGCAGCCATATTTAAAGCTCCTAAATCAAGCTCTCTTTTACTTACAGCCTCAAAAACATCTGTTTCTGCATGGTGCAAATCAAAATACCGCTGGCTATCCGTTTGTAAACCTGCAAGAGCCGTTCCTATTTCTTTTAATGGCCCAACATCTGAACCACTCCCCTTTTCATTAAAATCATAAACACCGTACGGAAAAAATAAAGGTGACCATTCCTTAACTACCTGCTCTTTTTGTGAAGACATGTCTAGATTAAAGCCTCGGGGTGTAAATCCGCCGGCATCACTTTCCAAAGCAAATATATGTTGCTCCCCTTTTTGTTTTGCATTTTGCAGGTATGCTTTGGAACCTCCCCCACCATTTTCTTCATTCATAAAAAGTACAGCCCGTATAGTTCTTAATGGTTTAATTGCCTGAGCCTTTATGCTTCTTATAATCTCAATACTTTGTACAACACCTGTACCATCATCATGTGCACCTTCTGCCAAATCCCAACTGTCTAAATGTCCACCGACTGTTATAATTTGTTCAGGAAATTTTACACCTCTAATTTCTCCAATAACATTAAAAGAATTTGCTGTACCCATCATTTTACAATTAGATTTTAAGAACCCTTTTACAATTTTACCTGATTGCAATACAGCACTTATTTTATTTGCCGTTTGTGTACTAATGGCAACTGCCGGTATTTTTGGAAAAGAATCATTGTATACTGTTGCTCCGGTATGTGGGTGATCATCTTCATTACTTGCAAGGGATCTTACCATAACGGCAATGGCACCATATTTAGCTGCCAAAGATGGACCTGCTCTGCGACCAATACCACTTTCGCCGTAAGCACGAAAAGTTTTAATGTATGTAGGATTCATTTCTATATTTATTAAAACAATTTTGCCTCGCACATTTATTTTAGAAATATCATCCATCTTTTGTACCTCTACAATTTCAGCATTTATTAATTTGCCATTTGTGCCTTCACTATTGCCGAGGGATGTAAGTTTTATTTTTTCTTTTATTCCATTTATTAAAATGTAACCTTCCTCATTTGCACCTCTTACCCAATGCGGCACTACACAAGGTTGTAAATAAACGGTGTCTGCGCCTGATAGTTCAAGCATTTTTTTGCCGGCATAAACTGCTTTCAAAGCATTTGACGAACCACTCAATCTTGGCCCAATATCTTTACAAAACATTCGTAGGTTTTTATACGCAGTACTGTTGACCATTACTTCATCGGCTAGTTTTTTAATTTGTAAACTGTCATTTTTATAATTCTTATTTAAGGATTGCTGTGCCTTGGAGAATGTGGCAAAAAATAACAGAACTACAAAAGATAAAATTGATTTCATGTTTATAATATTTACGGGACAAACTTAATCTATTACCCGAAGATGGAAATGGATATATCTAAACAGATTAAAAAGATTTTTTTCCTTATTAAAAATTAAAGTTTTAATAAAAGGCCGAGCAGTTGGAAATCATAAAATAATTCTATTTTATGATTACATTGCAACATTATTTTAGCACAGATTTATTTATGAATATAGCAATTGTATGTTATCCAACATTAGGTGGTAGCGGTGTTTTAGCTACAGAACTTGGCAAGGCACTGGCAGACAAAGGGCACAACATTCATTTTATAACATACCAGCAACCCGTAAGATTAGGAGGCTTTCATGCAAATATTTTTTACCATGAAGTACGGGTTCCAACTTATCCGCTTTTTGATTTTCCACCCTACGAAACTGCATTGGCAAGCGCCATGGTAGATGTTGTAAAAAACCAGGATATAGATTTACTGCATGTACATTATGCCATTCCGCATGCGGCGGCGGCTTACATGGCAAAACAAATTCTTGCCAAACAGAACAAAAAAATTCCGGTTATTACTACTTTGCATGGTACAGATATTACACTTGTAGGAAGAGATAAAACATACAGCCCCGTAGTAACTTTTTCTATGGAAGAAAGCGATGCACTTACAGCAGTTTCTAAAAATTTAAAAGCTGAAACTTACCGCAATTTTAAAATCGATAAAGAAATAGATGTCATTTATAATTTCGTTGATGTAAAACGTTTTCACAAAAAACCTATTGATGCTTTTAAAAAATTAATAGCACCTGATGGGGAACGAATTATTGTACATGCATCTAATTTTAGAAAAGTAAAAAGAGTTGCTGATGTTATTAAAACTTTTCAACTTGTTGCAAAAGTAATTCCATCAAAATTATTGTTGATTGGCGATGGCCCTGAGCGGCCGGATTTGGAAGCAATGACCAGGGATTGTGTGAATAAAGATGATATAAAATTTTTGGGGAAACAGGAACAGATGGAAGATTTGTTACCAATTGCAGATTTGTTTTTATTACCCAGCGAGTATGAAAGTTTTGGTCTTGCAGCTTTAGAAGCAATGGCTGCAGAAGTCCCGGTTATTTCTTCAAATGCCGGAGGCTTACCCGAAATTATTGTTGATGGCTATTGTGGCTACATGAGTAATGTTGGCGATGTAGAAGACATGGCCAAAAACGCCTTAAAAATTTTAAAAAATGATTTAGTTTATGCAACGTTTAAAGCAAATGCCTTAAAACAGGCTGAGCGTTTTGATATTGAGAATATTGTGCCTCAGTATGAAGCACTGTACAAAAGGGTATTACAATAATTATTACCTGTGCCTTAACCATTTTTCAGGATCGAGATCTGCATTGCCTTTAGCACTATAAAAATCTATAGAACCAATACCATCCAGATTTGATGCTACCCTACCCAAGACCTGACCTGTCTTTACTTCCTGGTTCATTTTTACTGCTACAGCATTTAAATTACTATAGGATGTAAAATAGTTTCCGTGCTTTACAGTTACTAAATATTTTTCATCATCTATTTCAGTGACAAGAATTACCGTACCATCAAATACTGCTTTCACACCTGTACCAATAGCTGATGATATTGTTACAGCACTATTTTCGATCCATGCTTTACTAGGTAATTGATAACGCCCATAATGGTTTAAAACAGCGCCATTATCTACAGGCCACGGCAAACTGCCTTTGTTTCTTTCAAAACTGTTGTTTAAAGCAATATTATTTGCATTAAAAGTTGAAGATGCAGGCGCCACAACAGTAACAGATTCTTTAATAACGCGGGTTTTTAAAGGCTCAATCGCAGCTGTTGGTTTACCTGCAACAACAGCAGCTGCATTTGATTTTGTTATTTTATCGTTTTCTAATTTTAATTTTCTTGCTTCAGCTGCAGCTATATCCCGAAGATTTTTTAGTTTTCTTTCTTCGGCCACTTTTCTTTCTTCATCTGCTTTAATAGCCGCTGCAATAGCCGATTTTATAGCCCTATTAACTTTAGCAATCTGTTTTTGCTTGGCAGCTATTTTTGCATTTAAACCACTACCCTCTTTTTTTAATTGTACAACTATTTTATCCTGCTCAAGTTTTTGCTGTTCCAATACGCTTAACTCTTTATTCTGCTCACCAAGCGTTACATTTTTGGTTTGTTTTGATGCACCAAGATCCTGCAATCGCTTTCTCCTTAACTCCTGTGTTCGTAAAATATTCTGACCCTGCATTTCTCTGTATGTACGGTAGCTTTTCAGGTAAGAAATCCGTTTGATAGCATCATTAAAATTATCCGCAGAAAAAATAAAGTTTATAAACTCATAGTTGCCTTTATTTTTATAAGAATAAACCATGCTCTTGGCGTATTCCTGTTTTAAGGTATCAAGCAATTTATCATATCTGTTTACATCCTTTTGTATGGTGTAAATATTATTATCGAGAATGCGTAAATCTTTTCCAATATTTTCTAAAACTCTTCCCTGTAAATTAACCTTGTTTTTAAAGAGTGAAAGTGTTGTAAGATTTTGCTTAGTAACTTCTTTATTGCTGTTTAATAATTTTTGAGTTTCATCAATTTCTTTCTTTAACTGCACACGTTGCTTTTCCAACTCCTCTCTTGTTTGTGCGAAAGAACTTAGTGTAAAAAAGCAAATGATTACAAAAGAAATGGTTACTCTCAACATAGTCTGGTGTTTAGAAAAAAAGTAAATAATTAGAAACTGTCATTTACTTATTAAGAAATTAAAAATAAGGATTAATTCTTTTTATAGTTTTTAGGTACGGAGAAATACACCGATAATTCTTTGTTAAACTCAAATTGCTTAAAGTTCATTCTTACATCAAGTTTATTTTTTTCACTGGCAATTATTTGCCTGTAGGTTGAAAATTTAAATCCATCATTATTTTCGTAACTATCGTATGTAAAATCTGCTGTTCGGTTTCTTGCAAAATTTACATCATCGAGTTTTGAATGTTTAAGGGTATTATCTGTAGTGGAAATAGTAAGTAGATTTTTAAATTCACTGTTTATTGATGATATCAGTAAAAATTCTTCAAATTTTCGCACATTAATATTACTATCGCTGTAAAAAATAGGGTTCCCAACCAATAAATTTTGTAGTGTTTTAAAATTAAAAGGAATTTCGGTAATTTCCTGTAAATAACTTATTGATCTGTACTGTACTTCTTTTTCCTGTTTGTTTAAAAGTATAACACTGTCTTTTGTGACCAACACCCGAAATACTTCAAGGTTTAATATTGAAGCAGAAATAGAAATCCATATTGCGCTATCCTTAATCATACGGATGTTTGCAAGTAAATCAGGCTTTCTACCTTTACTGTCGTCAATTTCAAGTTTAATTTTTGCTGAAAATGTTTTAAAATCAATGAAGTTTTTTTTAATTATTTCTTTTGTCGAATTAATTAAAAGGAATGAATCCGCGGGTGATCTCATTTCAATAACTTTTGTTGTATCCCGAGGCGCTATAGCTTTTGTGATAATTCTGCCAGTTTTGCATTGAGTAAAGAATAATGATAATAATGTTATAAATATCCAACCGTTTACTTTCATAAATTTTATTTTAAACCCCTGTATGTCCAAAGCCGCCTGCATTACGCTCTGTTTCGTTTAATTGTTGTACAAGTATTAATTCAGCTTTTTCAACTTTTACTACAACCAATTGCGCAATTCTATCATTATTATTTATTGGAAAAGGAAGGTTACTTAAATTGATAAGTAATACATTTAATTCTCCTCTATAATCACTATCTATAGTACCCGGAGAATTTAAACAGGTAATGCCGTTTTTTAAAGCTAATCCACTTCTCGGTCTTACTTGCCCTTCATAGCCTTGTGGTATTTCTAAAAATATTCCTGTAGGTATGAGTCTGCGTTCTAGTGGTGAGAGTACAATAGTTTCTAATAAATTTGCTCTGATATCCATACCTGCAGAACCGGAGGTTGCATAATGCGGCAAAACATTATTTGAAATGTTTTTAGTATTTATTTTAATAGTATTATTCATTTTTTTTCTTTTTTAATAGAACTGTAGCATTAGCAAACAATCCTTCTTCTCGTCCTGCAAAACCCATTTTTTCGGTGGTTGTTGCTTTAATAGAAATATTTTCCAAATCAGTATTTAAAATTGCTGCAATACCTGTACGCATTTCTTCTGCAAAAGGCATTATTTTGGGTTGTTCAATGCAAACAGTAGAATCTACATTTATAACTTCATATTCTTTTAAAACTATCAGATCGTAAGTTTTTTTAAGTAAAATTTTGCTGTCTATATTTTTATAAGAATTGTCAGTATCAGGAAAATGTTTACCAATATCACCAAGACTTAAAGCTCCAAGAAGAGCATCACATATTGCATGTAATAATACATCTGCATCGCTGTGGCCTAAAGCACCTTTGTAGTGTGGTATATGTACACCGCCTATCCATAAATCTCTGCCTTCAACAAGTTTGTGAAAATCAACTCCGGTTCCTACTCTATAACCCATAAATTTAAATTGTGGCAAAGGTGCATAAAACTTATTATAATAAAAAGACGTTCTACAACAGCAGAACGTCCTTTTATTAATTTATGAGGTTGTAATTAATTATCGAAATTAAATAACAAACTGAAACGTACCGTGTTTGAAAGCGGATTACGGCTTATGCCAGATCCCGACGGGAATATGTATGCAAGATTTAAACCTATCACATTATATCTAAGACCGGCACCTACAGTTGCATAACGGCGGTTGCCTTTTGTTGGACTTTCGTAAAAATATCCCGCACGGAAAGCAAATTGCTCTTTATACCAATATTCTGCTCCAATTGAAGCGGTTACCTCACGAATTTTTTCAGAACCACCACCCGGCGCATTTACCAATGATTTAGCCCAACTGCTTACCACACTTTGACTACGATAGCTGGCAATACTTGCAGCAGCAGTATCGGGAGTAGGGACCAACAATTTATTAAGATCAACGGCAAAAGTTAATTTACTATCAGCATCGAATACTTTTGTGTAAGCACCTCCTAACCCGAGGTTTGCAGGAATAAAATCTTTTTGTGCGTTATCGTCTGTATAAGAAATTTTAGAACCTAGGTTACTTAAGGTAATACCGTAATTAAATCCTTCTCCACTTTCAGATGCACCATTATGGAAAAAATGAAGATCTGCAGCAACTGAACTACCCTTTTTGTAATTTACTCCATTATAAGTACCATTTGCAAGATTAGAACTTATGTAACGAACACCAATTCCAAGACCTGATTTAGGACCTAATTTTCTTGAATAACCCCCTTCAACTGTATATTCCCGAGGGCGGTTGCTACCAAGGTCCTGACCGGATTGGTCAGTAAATTGTATATCACCTAGACTAAAATACCTTAGACCAAGAGACAAAGCCTGGTTATCATCTAGTTTGTAATAACCCGCAAGAGAAGCTATATAGACATCTTTTAAATTTAAATCGTTTAACCATGGAGTATAAGTAACACCAATTGAACCTTTTTGCTTGGCAAAAGGAGTCTTACCCAAATTCCAGAAGTTGGAATATGCGTCAGCAGCAGTTGCGATACCTGTTTCCCCCATGCCTGTACTGCGGGCATCTGGAGAGATTCGTAACATTGGGACTGCTGTAGTTACTACGTTATTAGTTTTGTCGGAGATAGATTGCGCCTTCACTATTGTAGTAGTAATTATTAAAAATGCCACAGCAGCGACTAACTTTAAAGTTTTTTGTTTCATGCTATTTTTTTGTCTTGGTTAGGTAGACTTGCTTCAATAAGCTTTTAATTTAAATGGTTGAATAAGTAATTATTAAAAATACATTTATAAACTAAGATATAAAATATTGTTAAATAAAATCTTCTTTTTGTAAATAATATTGATTCATATAATTATTTTAACGCGACACCAGCCGGAAAAGAGACAAATTATTTTTTAAAAACGTTGCACTTCTGTAAAAATTGTTTAATTATTAAACAAAAAGCTAAAACTACAAAAGCCCACCAAATTTTATAATGAATTATATTATATTGCAACCATTACTTAATTAATCAACAATAACCACGAATTTTCTTCGTTTCATAATTTGTAAAACGACTATATACCATGTTAAAAACCTTTTCAAGTAGATATTTTGCGCTTATAGCGCTTGCCGCTCTTTCATTAGGAGCATGTAAAAACGGGAGTATCTTTAGTAAGAAAAAAGGAACTTCAGACGCAACAGGATGGAGTTATGATGATAAGAATTTAGGCAACTTCCATGTTGCAAAAGTAAAATATCCGAAAGCAGGACCGGGACTTGTTTTTGTACAGGGCGGATCTTTTGTAATGGGTGCAAAAGATGAAGATGTAATGGGAGATTGGAATAATGTGCCCCGCAGAGTTACAGTACCTTCTTTTTTTATTGATGAAACTGAAGTTGCAAACGTGCATTACCGTGAATACCTTTATTGGCTGGACAATACCTTTAGCGGAGATACCAACATAGTTACAAAAGCACTTCCAGATACTTTGGTCTGGAGACAAGAACTTGCCTACAACGAACCTTATGTAGAATATTATTTCCGTTATCCTTCCTACAATTACTATCCTGTCGTTGGTGTAAACTGGCAACAAGCCCATGATTTCTGTATATGGAGATCAGATAGAGTAAATGAACTAGCATTAATTAAAAAGGGTTATTTAAAAAAAGATGCTGCAAAAAAAGAAATGAAAGGTGGCGGTGCAGAAGGATCATTTAACACTGAAGCATATCTTGTAAATCCAGAATTGATACAGATGGCTAAAAGCAAACCTAAGAAAACAGATTTAAAAGATGTAAATGGTAAACCAAGAGCCAGTGTAAAAATGGAAGATGGTATTTTAAACATGGGTTACCGTTTGCCCACAGAAGCTGAATGGGAATATGCTGCTTACGGTTTGTTAGATCAAAATCCCAATATTCGAAAAAAAGAAAAACAAAGCGGTGAAGAAAATCGTTTAAACCAGCAGGTTTACACCTGGTCAAAAAACCCTAATGGTTTAAGAGATAACCGTAGAGGCAGTTGGCAAGGAAAGTTTTTAGCCAACTTTAAAAGAGGTAGTGGAGATAATATGGGAATTGCAGGTGGTTTAAATGACCGGGCCGCTATCACGGGTCCAATTAAATCTTTTTACCCAAATGCATTTGGACTATATAATATGAGTGGCAACGTAAGTGAGTGGGTTGCCGATGTATACAGACCTTTGACATCTTTAGACGCAGAGGATTTCAATTACTTTAGAGGTAATAAATTTACAAAATTATTTAAAAACAGCTCAGGCGAATACGAAAGAGATAGTGTAGGACATTTGAAAAGACAAGACATATCTGACGATGATGTAAAAAACAGATCTAATTATCAAAAGAATAATGTTATAAATTATTTGGATGGTGATTCATCGAGCCAGGTTTCTTATGGGTATGGTGTTACATCTTTGATAAACGACAAATCAAGAGTAATTAAAGGTGGTAGCTGGAACGACAGAGCATACTGGCTTTCTCCGGGAACACGTCGTTTTATGCAGGAAGATCAAGCTGCTAGTACTGTAGGTTTTCGATGTGCACAAACATATCTTGGCCCACCTGAGGGACCAGGCTTTAAGGATGGCAATAACTTTCCATCAAGAAAACAAAATTCTAGAAAAGGCAGAAAAAGATAAATTAAAAAACCCTTCATTAATTGAAGGGTTTTTTATTCCTTCTATGTTTTACCTAACTATTTTTACAACATGAATATTGAAGAATTGTACAGCATATATCTTGAACATCCATCAATAGAAACTGACACCCGAAAAATAAAAAAGCGAGATATTTTTTTTGCATTAAAAGGACCCAACTTTAATGGTAATAATTATGTAGAGGAGGCTTTTAAACGAGGAGCATCTTATTGTGTATGCGATGAAATGTCAACCATTACAGACAGCCGAATCCTTTATGTAGAAAATGTTTTAAACACACTTCAACGTCTGGCAAAGCATCATCGCCAGCAATTTAGTATTCCATTTATCGGTATAACAGGAAGCAACGGAAAAACTACCACAAAAGAACTTGTGCATGAAGTACTCAGTACAACCTACAAATGCTACACTACAAAAGGAAATTTAAACAATCACATTGGCATTCCGCTAACCATACTTTCTGTAAAAAAAGATGCAGAAATTGCTGTAATTGAAATGGGTGCAAATCATTTAAAAGAAATTGAGGGCTATTGTTTGTATGCCATGCCAACACATGCATTAATTACGAATTGTGGTAAAGCACATTTAGAAGGTTTTGGGGGTGAAGAAGGTGTAAAAAAAGGAAAGGGTGAATTGTTCGAATATATTTTAAAAACAGACGGCACATTATTTTTAAATAGTGATTATGATTATTTAAAAAAAATGAGCGCTGCTATAAAAAATAAAATTACGTACGGCTCAGCTGATGCAACTTATGTAGGAAGAGCAAAAGAAGCAGAACATTTGTTAGAAGTAGAAATAGTAAAAGGCGCAGATATTAATGTTATAAAAACTCAGCTTGCAGGTAATTATAATTTACCCAATGTAATGGCTGCAGTGTGCATAGGAAAATATTTCGGGGTACCGGATGATAAAATAAAAAATGCACTGGAAGCATACATACCTACAAACAGCCGTTCCCAAATAATTAAAAAAGAATCGAATACTATTTTACTTGATGCATATAATGCCAACCCAAGCAGTATGAAAGTAGCCATTGAAAATTTTGCAGGAATGGAAGGAGAAAATAAGATTGTTATACTTGGCGGCATGATGGAACTGGGAAATGAAAGCATGAAGGAGCATGCGGATATTATAGATCTGTTATCAAAATACAAATGGAAGCAGGTTGTTGTTGCGGGTAAAGATTTTATTAATCTGCCATCTTCCATTTTACATTTTGACGATGCTACAGAAATTGCTGGTTGGTTCAAAAAACAGCAATTTAAAAATGCAACGATATTAATAAAAGGATCGAGAAGTATGGCTATGGAAAAAGTTTTAGAATAATT
>JANXTG010000227.1 GCA_025352525.1 Ferruginibacter sp. | reverse complement strand
TATCTTTGCGCCCAAATTTTGCAACTATGAAATGGATGAATACGCTTATTAAATACCGTCTTTGGCTTGGTATATTGTTACTGGCATTGGCTGTTTTTGTAAATTATCAAACGGGTTTTTGGCCATCATTTATTTTATATCTTTTAGCAGCCATACTTATTCTTGGTCACTTTCTATTTGGTCCAATGCGGCTTATACAGTCGCACATGGAAGCAGGCGATATGGAAGCTGCAACCAAAGTCGTTAATTCAATTGTATTCCCGCAATTGCTTATTAAGCCAATGCGCTCTGTATATTATACCATTAAAGGAAACCTCGCCATGGTTTCGCAGGACTTTGATACAGCAGAAAAGCACATGAAAAAAAGCCTTGAACTTGGCGGCGGTGCGTTAACAAAACAGGCTGAAGGTCCAAACAAATTACAACTCGGCATGCTCTGCATACAGAAGGGAAAAGTGAAGGAGGGGGAAGCTTACATTCGTGCGGCAATTCGTTCAGGCTTACCGGATAGTGAAAATAATGCAGCAGCTTATTTGCAGCTTTGTTCTATCATGATGAACAAAAGAGAGTTTAGATCAGCTAAAGAATACTTTAGAAAAGCAAAGAGTTTTAAACCTACAACTCCTCAAATTGTAGATCAGATAAAGCAGATTGAAAAGTACATTACAAGAATGCCGGGGTAGAATAATATCAGTTTAATTAAACTGCATTTACTTTCATCTTTACTTGATTAAAAAAACCTGTGCCCTTGCATTAAGCAATTTTTGTTGAAGATTTTTACCTGTGTTGATCGGGCGCCTGTTGCTGTAACTTTTAACAGATTCAATTCTTGAAGCACTAATGTAGCGGGATAAAAAATACTGTTTTACCATAAATGCACGCTCTTCTGCAAGACTTTTACAATAATTATTTATCCCCTCTGTTTTATAAGCGTGACCTTCTATGCTGATTTTATATAACGGATTTTCCAATAAAATCTTTACCACATTATCTAAAGCAGAATAGGATCTAAATGACAGCCAAGATCCGTTGTTTTCAAACGGTATTATAATAGCATCCTTATCAGGACAGCCATTCTTTTCTGCATAACCAAATACGTCCGGACATGCATCTGTCGTATCTGCAATGCCATCTTCATCTCTGTCATAAATAATTGGTGGCGGCGGCGGCGGATAATTTACAATAAGCTCTGCACGGCAAATTTGTGAGTGACCATCTTTATCTACATCACTGTTGCCGGACTTTTTTGCGCCCATCCCTTTTATCAATAACAAACGATCTTCATTTACGCCTCTGCCAAGAATATAATCTCTCACAAATAATGCCCTGTCCAGCGCCAAATATTTGTTGATAGAATCATTTCCTTCTTCAAAATGCGCATAACCAAATACAGAAAGCGTTATACTTTTATTTTTATAAAGCAGATTTATAACACTGTCTATTACTTTAAAAGTTTTTGGATAATATAAAGCTGATTGTCGGTATTCAAAAGGGATGATAATAAGTCCTGAATCAGAAGGTGGTCGTTGAGATATGCTTAATTGAGATGTTGCTTTACCGATTCTTACGGGAACAGCTTGTGCATTAATTTTGGGTAAAATACAAAACAATAAAAGTGAAACAAAAAGGTATTTCATAAGTGCAGTATACTACAGATATTGCGCATTTGCAATTATTGTACCGATAAAGTACATAGAACGTTTTCTCTCTTTTTGCAATTTCTAAATATCTTTAACATCTCCTGTTTATTTTTTCCCTAAATCAACATTACTAAGATTTTCTTATAAAGTACTTTTGCGGCAAAATTAAAAACCATGGCATTAGTAGGAAAAAAAGCACCTCATTTTAAAGCATCTGCAGTAGTAAACGGCGAAGAAATTATTGAAGACTTTAGCCTTGATCAATATATCGGAAAAAAGAATGTTTTATTCTTTTTCTATCCAAAGGATTTCACGTTTGTTTGCCCAACAGAAATACATGCTTTTCAGGATAAAATTACTGAGTTTCAAAAAAGAGATACTGTCGTAATCGGATGTTCTACAGACACAGAAGAAACGCACCTTGCATGGTTAAATACCGCAAAAGACAACGCAGGTATACAGGGCGTAACCTTCCCGATTGTGGCTGATGCTGCAAAAACAATTGCATTAAACTATGGTGTTTTAGGTGGCGAATACAGCTACAGCAACGAAACAAAACTATGGTCGTTTGCAGGTGCACCCATTGCTTACCGTGGCACTTTTTTAATTGACAAAGAAGGAACTGTTAGGCACGAATCAATAAACGATTTTCCTTTAGGCAGAAATATTGATGAATACATCCGTTTAATAGATGCCCAGTTGCATGTAGAAAAATATGGTGAGGTTTGTCCTGCAAACTGGGAAGAGGGAAAAGAAGCAATGACCGCAACCCAAAAAGGTGTAGCAGAATATTTTTCTACAAACTAAAATAAATAAATATGTTAATAGAATTAGCAGAAGATAATTTTCAAACATTGTTGAATGAAAATAAAACTGTGGTAGTGCAATACACAGCTGGCTGGTGCGGAAACTGCAGAGTGATGAAACCAAAGTTTAAAAGGTTTGCAGGCGAAAATGAAAAAGTAGCATTTGTATTGATAGATGCAGAAAAATTTCCGGATGCACGAAAATTTGCAAACGTAAGCAATCTACCCACATTTGCATCCTTTAAGGACGGCGTACTTTTTAACCAGGTGCAGACAAATAAAGAAGATGTACTTAAAACCCTTATTGATGAAGCTACCGTTAATTAAACAGATACAAAGATCTGCAACAGCAGAAGAGATAAATACCACCATTAAAGTATTGGAAAATATAAGCGAAGTGCCTTCTTTGAAACCCGATGAAATTGATGTGATTGGCGAAATGATATCCAATTTATGTGGAGCTTTAGAAGTGCACGAATCAATATCAAACGGTATGTCAGAAAAAGATGCGCTGAATGGTTTTATGAAAAAGGTTTTGGGTTCTATTGACCAATAAAATAAGGTATCAAGAAAATAGCCGGTTTGTAAAAGCCGGTTTTTTTAATGCTTGTAACGTAAAGATTTTTATAAAACAACATACTAAAGTGCAGGTAAATGTTGAAGTAAATTTTTAATAAATCAACTTACTCAGTAAATCAATATTTGATAAACTTAATCAGCTACTTTTATAATTAACACTTAAGTATTAAGTAAAAATTTCCTGAGTAAATAATATAGATTGAAACAACAAATAAAAACTGGTTTTAAAAGACTTAAATCTTTACATTTTTTATGAATACGCAAAACCCTATTCTTAAAATTGCTTATGATCCAATTTATGCGCATCCTTTACCCGAAGGCCACCGTTTTCCTATGCTTAAGTATGAGTTGATACCGGGGCAATTATTATTTGAAGGAACTATTACTGAAGAAAATATTTTCGCACCAAAGCCCTCATCAAAAGAAACGATTTTGCTAACGCATGATGCAGCATATCTCGATAAATTAATAAACCAGGAGTTGTCTGCACGAGAGCAAAGAGTAATAGGCTTTCCCCAATCGCCTGCACTTACGCAACGGGAATTAATTATTGCACAGGGCACTATTGACTGTTGCAGTTATGCTTTGCAAAACGGAGTGGCTATGAATATTGCCGGCGGCACACACCATGCTTTTATTGATAGAGGCGAAGGATTTTGTATGTTAAATGACCAGGCAATTGCAGCTAATTATCTCCTCAAAAATAACCTTGCAACATCCATATTAATAATTGATTTAGATGTGCACCAGGGCAATGGTACAGCAAAATTATTTGAGCATGAAAACAGGGTTTTTACATTCAGCATGCATGGCAAAAACAATTATCCATTTCGCAAAGAAAAAAGCGATTTGGATGTAGAACTGTTGGATGGTACAAACGATGAAACGTATTTAAAATTATTGAGCGATGAATTGCCCGAATTAATAGAAAAAGTAAAACCTGATATAGCATTCTATTTAGCCGGTGTAGATATTTTAGAGACTGACAAATTCGGTAAATTAAAAGTAACCTTGCAGGGATGCAAACATAGGGATGAGTTTGTTTTTAATCAATTACACAAAAATAAAATCCTATGTGTGGTAAGTATGGGCGGCGGTTACAGTGCAGATGTAAAAATAATTACAGAAGCACATTGCAATACATTTAGAGTCGCCAAAGATATTTATGGGTTATAATTTTAACCACGCTTTTTAGTTTGAAAGACTACCTTCCCGCCATGCCTGAAACTTACAACCGGTTTGATTTACTCATAGATACTTATCTCGAAAATAAAGTAGGAATAGACATAGATTTTTTAACCGAAGAATTGTCTGCAGGCCTGCAACAAAATATACTGCAGTTACAAAAAGATGGCCTCATGACTTTTGCCGGAATAGGCAACGAAAAAGTAATGGATACCAAACAGAAAATGCGTGGCGATAAAATTTACTGGATGGATAAAAGCCATGACAATGTTTTTGAACAGCAATTTTTAAATCTTATAGAAGAGTTTATTGATAGGCTTAACAGCACCTGTTACACCGGTATAAATGGCTATGAATTTCATTATGCAGTTTATGGGCAGGGCAGCGGTTACAAACGCCACAAAGACCAGTTTAAAAATGACAGCAACAGAAAATTCTCGCTTATTAATTATTTAAATAACAATTGGGCTGAAGAAGATGGGGGACAATTAATGGTTTACCAAAATGGAACACCTCAAAAAATACAACCACAATCGCAGACGGCCGTATTTTTTAAAAGTGATGAAATGGAGCATGAAGTTATTACTGCAAACCGCAGCAGAATGAGCATTACAGGCTGGTTAAAGCAGGTATAAGTATCCTGAAATTTAAAAAAACTACCTTCGCAAATAATTTTTACAAATGACTTTTGAAGACCTCAATTTAAATGCTGCATTACAGTCAGCACTTGCAGACCTCGGCTACACTAACCCAACAACCATTCAACACAAGGTTTTTCCTGTAGCAATGAGTGGCAGAGATGTGTGTGGTATAGCACAAACAGGTACCGGTAAAACTTTTGCATATTTACTTCCATGCCTTAAGCAATGGAAATTCAGCAAAGAAAAAACGCCCCAAATATTAATTGTTGTGCCTACAAGAGAGCTCGTAGCCCAGGTTGTAGAAACGGTAAAAGAATTAACGACTTACATGAGTGTTGTGGTGGTAGGCGTATACGGTGGTGTAAACATAAATACGCAGGCTGCAGAAGTACACAAAGGCGTTGATGTGTTGGTTGCCACACCGGGCAGGCTGTATGATCTTTGTATGAATGGTGCTGTAAAAACAAAAGGAATTAAAAAGCTCATTATTGATGAGGTAGATGAAATGCTTAACCTTGGTTTTAGAACGCAGTTAAAAAACATACTTGATCTGTTGCCACCTAAACGGCAGAACCTCATGTTTTCTGCAACCATTACGCCTGATGTGGAATTGCTGATATATACTTATTTTGATGATCCTGAAAGAGTGGAAGCTGCACCAACAGGAACCCCGCTTGAAAATATTGAGCAGACGGTTTATGCTGTTCCAAATTTTTATACCAAAGTAAACCTTCTCAATTTATTGCTGACAGAAGAGCAAAGCATGACGAAAGTTTTGGTATTTGCAGCCACCAAAAAATTGGCAGATGAGTTGTACGAACAGCTCGAACCAAAGTTTCCCGGAACCGTTGGCGTTATACATTCCAACAAAGAACAGAACCACCGTTTTAATACCGTAAAACAGTTTCAGGAAGGAAACTACCGTTTTATTATTGCTACAGATATTGTGGCCCGTGGTATTGATATATCTGAAGTGACGCATGTAATAAATTTTGATACACCGGATGTACCCGAAAATTATATTCATAGAATTGGGCGTACAGGTCGTGCCGATAAAAAAGGTATTGCCATTACTTTTTTTACAGAAAAAGAAAAACCTCTGCTGGAAATTATTGAAACGCTGATGCACTACACAGTGCCGATAACGGCATTGCCAGAACATTTGGTTATATCTGATGTGTTAACGGAAGATGAAATCCCCAAAGTGTTCATGAAGACTTACCAGGTAAGGCTTCCCAAAAAAGAAGAAGTAGGTCCTGCGTTTCACGAAAAGTCTGCAAAAAACAGCAAGGTAAATTTTGTTGTTAGAAGAAAAGACAGAATGATGAAAAAGTACGGTAAGCCAATTACAAGAGGACAAAAGAAAAAGAAATAAGTAATCTGTACATTATTATCTTTTAAAATTGGCCACTGGCACCTGCACCACCACCACTACCGCCGCCAAAATTTGTATCATGCGCAGCAGCATTTGTATTATTGCTAAATGTTTCCGCAATTATTAGCGACTCTATATTTAGTTTGCTTTGCTTGTTTCGGGTATCAATATTAGTAGCTGTAAAACCATTTTTTGGTAAAACTAAATATTTTGTAACTGCGTAAGAAATTGAAATTAAAATTATTCCACCTAACAGCATTGCAATTTCCAATGGCAGAACAGAGTGGTAATAGCGAACAGTAAAAACCATTGCTGCTATTAATAATAATCCGGTTCTTAAAGTAAATATATCTTTCTTTTTTAATCCCCACCAAATGTACAATATCGGAATAGCAATAGTAAATATCCAGAATACCCAGGCAAAAGGAATATTTACATTTACTTTTGATGCTAGGTTAAAAAATCTATTGCTCATTTCTCTGACTACAAAATAATTTCCGGCAAAATAAATGAGAAGCAAACTGGTAATTTTAATAACAATACCGTTACTGTAATAATGTTTATAATTATTTTCCTGAAACTTATTTTTAGTATAAAAATAAATTAAACTCGCAATCATCATTAAAACAAAGGGCGAAGTAGCTTTTGCAAATGATCCTGCTTTTATATAAAGTAAAAAGACCAATGCCATAAATGCCGCTATGGCGATAGCGGTCATTATTTTATCCAAAAATCGTACAGAAAAATAAACTGATAAAACACAAATTAAAAGCGCATTTAAGGAAAGGGTTATAGCAAGTAATAAGTTTAGTGAAACAACAATACTTATGGCGCTTATCCATAATAGTGCGTCATCTACACCAGACTGGTAGTGATTTTTAAATTGTACAAAAAACTCCAGTAACCCATAAGAAACCAATCCGAAAAATAATAATATAAAATTAAAACTGTACCCCACATTGCTTATAAATAATAAACTAAGCAAGCCTAATGAAAACCCTGCAATTATGAATGTGAGAATGAATAATCCTATTCTTACAAAAAAATTTGGTGAATAAAACCCAGCAGGGTATTGGTTTTCAATATTTTCTTTTTGTATGTCGGTAAAAATATGCGGGTAGAAATCGTTTATGGATTTTTCTCTGTTACTTAAATTATCCAACCATATTTTATTATAAGCAATCATAGCAATTTCAATTTTTTATTCATACTTATTAAAAACATAATGAGTCCAATAGCTGATGCAATAAAATAAATACAGGATAAATATATTCCGCTCATATCAGTATTCAATTCAAAAAAAAGCAAATTAATGATAGTGTAACTGAGCCCGATATAAAAATATAAACTGAAAACCAGTAGAAAGTAAAAAGATCTTTTCTTTAATGCTATTTTGTAATAAAAAAAACTGACGCCTGCAAGCAATAAAAAAAACAGGAGATAAATTTCTTCAAAATGAAACATTGCTGCAAGGGTAGAAATAAATAGTAAATGAGTACCTAAATTATTATAGGTAAATTCAAAATGATTTTTTACATGGCGCTTTACAGAAAAATATCCGGCAGCTAATAACACTAGTGCTAATACAAAGGCTGTGAAAATAATTGACCCGCTATTAAAATCGTTTTTTTGTAAGATGGTTAGGGGTGTAACGGCAATTCCTGCCCACCCTGCAAGCGCAGTTATTGCCATACAAAGTATACCTATATGATCAAAATAATATGCAGTAAAAAACAAAAGCAGCATAGGTAAAAAAGTAGCCAAGCCATATCTATTGCCAAACACGTCATATTGAAATTGCAGGTAACCTATAAAAGTTACAAGTGTAAAACAGCCCAACAATAGTATATAATCAAAAAAGGAATTTGGCGGTAATACTTTTGAGGTTTTGAAAGGCAATTTATTTTTAAAACAGTAAGAAAAACTTCCGATACAAATAGCTGCAATAAACAATAAAATAATTTGATGGCCAATAGTGTCAATGTTTTTATAAATTAAAATGGCAAGCCCACTGCTTAGTAATAATGTGCCGAGATATAAAATTGTTTTTATTTCCCAGTAAAGGGAAAAGAGTTTAATTGACGGTTGAGAATTTGTTTTTTCCATAAATTTTGCTCAGATATTTACACAATATTCTAGGGATATTTTTTTCATATTAAATATAGTATTCATTTTTACCTAAAGTAAGCTGTAAATTACTAATTGATTTATTTTTGTTTTATTAGTATCCTAAATCAAACCTTTTCAGGGCATAACCCTAATTTTAAAAAATGACCGTAAAAAAACCCGCTATATATTTTGTGTACTTGATTATGTCAACAACATTATTTTTTAGTTGTGCATTTAAATCTGTTCACCGAAGTAAAAATATTTCGTATTTGCCGGCTGATGAAGTTGCAAGTAAACCTGCTCAAACACTTAATGTATTTGCTCCAAAAAAAAGTTCACAATTAAAAGAGGTTTTGATTTTTGTGTACGGAGGAAGCTGGAACTCCGGCAAAAAAGAGCTGTATAGTTTTTTTGGAAACCGTTGGGCAAGAAAAGATGTTGTTACCATTATTGTTGATTATCCTAAAAGCCCAAAAGCCGGTTACGATGAAATGGCAATAGATGTAGCCAAGGCCGTAAAATGGGTTAAGGAAAATATTAAAAATTATGGTGGTAACCCTGATAAAATATTTATTTCTGGTCACTCAGCCGGCGGACATTTAGCTGCATTGGTAGCAATAAAAAAAGAATATTTCTCCCGTGTTGGAATAGCAAATCCGTTAAAAGGAATTATACTGATAGATGCGGCAGGCCTGGATATGTACGGCTATTTAAAAAGCGAAAACTTTGAACCCGGTAACAGTTATCTAAATACATTCAGCAACGACCCCAAAATATGGAAGGAAGCATCTCCCATGTATTTTTTGCACAGCAATATGCCACCAATGCTCATTTACCGCGGCAGCAAAACATATCCTTCCATTGAAACGAGTAATGAAAAATTTGTAACTGCATTAAAAGCTTTTGTACCCCAACCAAACTATACAATCTTAAGTGGTAAAAAACATGTGCCCATGATTACACAGTTTTTTAATACCGGTAATGGTAGGTACAAAGAGATGAAGGCGTTTATGCAGAAGTAAAATAATTTTTACATAAACTTATTTTCCAAAAACCCTTTCTCCATTTACCCATGTGCCCAATACATTCGTTGCCAATATTTTTGTTTTATCGCATTTCATTAAATCGGTATCGAGCATTATAAAGTCAGCAGCTTTTCCGACCTCTAAACTGCCTTTTTCTTTTTCTTCAAAAGCTGCTTTGGCTGCCCATATCGTCATTCCATAAATAGCTTCTCTGCGGCTCAATGCATTCTCCATTTGAAAACCATTGGCAGGAAATCCTTTATTATCCTGCCTTGCAACAGCTGCAAAAAATGTTTTTATAGGCTCAATATATTCTACCGGAAAATCAGTGCCTAGTGGCATCCATCCATTTGTCTGTAACAATTGTTTGTATGCGTACGACGTTTTTATGCGTTCTGCGCCTACTCTATTTCCTGCCCAATACATATCGCTTGTGGCATGTGTTGGCTGCACAGATGGAATAATATTATAGTCTGCAAAAAAATGAAAATCGGCAGCATCTAAAACCTGTGCATGCTCAATACGCCAGCGCTTGTCGTTTTTTCCTTTTAGCACATCAGCATATATTTTTAAAATTTCTCTGTTACCACTATCGCCAATGGCATGAGTACACATTTGCAAAGCGCTGTTAGCAAATAGTTTTGCAGCTTTTTCAAAATGTGCTTTATCATGCAATAGAAAACCTACCCACCCCGCTTTGTCTGTGTAATCTTTCAACAAACATGCACCCCTGCTACCCAAAGCACCATCTGCATAAAATTTAAAACCACCAACTGTAAATCTTTCTGTTTTTAGCGGTCCGCTTTTTAGCCATTTGTCATAGTAAGTCGTATCATCTGATAGCAGTGCAAATATTTTCATTTTTAAACCGCCGTTTTTTTGAGCGTTTAAAACTAAATCAAGTGTGTGTTCGCTTATTCCGCAATCATGTACGCCCGTAAGACCTGCAGCAAAGCAATAATTTTGTGCATCATTAAAATACTTTTGTGCAAGTGTGTCATTTATTTCCGGCACTTTCTTTTCGGCAAAATGCATAGCATTGTCTAACAATATACCGGTCAGTTTTCCGTTTTTTAATTCAACCTCTCCACCTTCAATTTTTGTGGCAGCAGTTATGCCTGCAAGGTCTAATGCTTTTTGGTTTAGTAATGCTGCATGCCCATCAACTCGTTTTAGAAACACGGGTCTGTTTGGGAACAAACTGTCAAATATTTCTTTGGTCGGAAATTCTTTTACTGTCCATTTGTTCTGGTCCCAGCCACGCCCATAGATCCATTCACGGGGTGCATTAATACTATAGGTTTTTATTTTATTTACAATTTCATCCAAAGAAGTTGTGCCTACCAAATTGCACTTCCACATATCCGTCGCATAACCCGTAAAATGGCAATGTGCATCAATAAAGCCCGGGAAAACTGTTTTACCTGTAGCATCTGTTATGGAATCAGACGAATATTTTTTCATGATCTCTTCATCGGTTCCGGTAGCAATGATTTTTCCGTTGTTGATGGCCATTGCCTGCACTTCAGAAAAGCTGGAATCTGCTGTGTAAATTGTTGCGTGTTGAATAATTAGCGAAACTTTTTGTTTGTTGTTGCAGGCCGATAAAAATGATAAAAGACAAAAGCCCGTTAGTAGAATGGTAAGATTTTTCATGTCTAAAAATAAGTATTTATTTTAAATACAATCTGTTGTGTTGGTTGTATTACTGATTGTGGTTTTTCTTTAAAAAAATTATTCAATCTTAAATATCCATTCTACATTTGAAGATGTTTAATGCACAACAGGTAAGAGCGCTTCAACAGGATTCTATCAAATGGCTGTCATCTGCCGAAGGCGAAATAAATGCAGAAAATATAGAGCAACTACGTACTGTTTTGCGTTTTCATGAGCAGCGGTATCATGTAGCAAACGATCCGATTATAAGTGATGGTGAATACGATATTATTTATAAAAAACTGCAGAAGTTTGAAGAAGTAAATCCTGAACTGGTAACACCTGATTCGCCAACACAAAGAGTGGGAAAGGGTTTGATAAAAAACTTTCCAAAAGTTCAGCATCTGGTTCCTATGTTGTCGCTGGATAATTCTTACAATGCTGCTGACTTAATTGACTTTGACAGAAAAGTAAAAGAGCTTTCTAAACAGGAAAATATTGAATATTGTATAGAGCCAAAATTTGATGGCGCAAGTATTTCTCTCGTTTATGAAAATGACCATTTGCTCACCGGCATCACAAGAGGCGATGGAGAAGTTGGAGATGATATTACGCCCAATATAAAACAGATTCGTTCCTTGCCGTTAAGTGCTGCATTCTCAAAATATGGTATAGAAACAATAGAATTTAGGGGAGAAGTGCTGATGAATAAAAATAAGTTTGCAGCATATAATAAAGGATTGATGGAAGAAGGATTGGTACCACTTGCCAACCCACGAAACGCAGCAGCAGGAACGCTTCGCATGAAGGATCCATCAATTGTAAACAAAAGAAATCTGGAAGCTTTTTTGTACCATGTGAGTTATGTGGGAAAGCTGACGACAGACGATGGACGACAGACGACGGAAGGGAGACTTCTATCTCCCCATTCCCCACTAGCTACTGGTCACTTTCCACTACCAACTACCCATTCCGGCATGCTTGAAATGCTTTGGCAACTCGGTTTTAAATCTCCTAAAAAAGAAATGAAAGTTGTACACGGAATTGACGATGTAATAAAATATGTAAACGAATTTGAAGAGGGAAGAGATGCACTTCCATACGAAATCGATGGCATGGTGATAAAGGTGAATGATTTAAATATGCAGGACAAACTGGGCATGACATCGCACCATCCACGCTGGGCAATTGCATTTAAATTTAAAGCAAGACAGGCTTCCAGTAAATTGCTTGCTGTAGAGTTTCAGGTAGGTCGAACGGGTGCTGTAACTCCTGTAGCAAAGATAGCAGCGGCGCAGGTTGGCGGTGTAACTGTTACAAGCATTTCTGTACATAACGAAGATTATATAAAGGAAAAAGATTTAAAAATTGGCGATCATATTTTAATAGAGCGCAGCGGCGATGTAATACCGCAGATTGTAAAATCGTTGCCGGAATTGCGAAATGGAGAGGAGAAAGAAATTGATTTTCCTAAAAACTGTCCTGTATGTAATGATGGTTTGGTAAGACCCGATGGAGAAGTAGTGTGGCGTTGTGTAAATATTAATTGTGAAGCTCAGGTTGCAGAACGCATCATTCATTTTGTAAGTAAAGATGCGATGGATATAAAAAGTTTTGGCGAGGCAAATGTGCGAAAGTTTTATGCCTTAAAACTGATAAGCGATGTGCCAAGTATTTATGATTTAAAGGTGGAAATGCTCGGTAATATGGAAGGGTTCGGTGCAAAATCTGTCACCAATTTAATTGAGGCAATTGATGCATCTAAAAAGCAACCACTGCACAGATTAATTTATGGTTTGGGTATTAGATATGTTGGAGAAACTACTGCAAAAACGCTTGCACAAAACATTACTGATATTTTTGAACTTGCCGCAAAAACTGAAGATGAATTAAAACAGATGGATGATGTGGGAGTGAAAGTGGCAGACAGTATTGCAGCTTTTTTTAAAAATGAAGACAATGTACAGATGCTGAAACGATTGCAGGAAGCGGGTTTACAAATGAAAGGTCTACCTAAAGAAAAAAAGGAAGGTGGATTAACAGGACAAACATTTTTATTTACCGGCACATTAAATAAATTAAAAAGAAATGATGCAGAGGCAATGGCAGAAGCATTGGGCGGCAAAATCTTAAGTGGTGTAAGCTCTAAATTAAATTATTTGATAGTCGGTGAAGATGCAGGGAGTAAGCTGGAAAAAGCAAAAAAGATTGCAACGATTAATATAATTAGTGAGGATGAATTTATAAAACTTGCAGCCCCCTAAATCCCCCGAAGGAGGACTTTTGGTTTCAGATAAGTTGAGATGATTTTATTATTTACAAAAGTCTTTAAAACAATTTTTTTAAACAATTAGATATGCTTGTATCCATAATGCAATTATGAAAGGTTTATAACAATTCATAATTTTACATACCATAATTTTACATAATTTAAAAATTCATTTTCCAAGATTTTCTTCTCCTTTGGGGAAAATAAAAGGGGCCATTATGATAGAAAAAAATACACTTCAGTTTCTTACTGATTTAAAAAACAACAACACAAAAGAATGGTTTGATGCCAACAAAAAAAGATATGAATCTGCTAAGGAAGATGTTCAGAACATTACCGGTGCTCTTATAAAAGCTATTGGTTTATATGATGAAGATATAGCCCAATTACAGGTGAAGGAATGTACTTTTAGAATAAACAGGGATGTTCGTTTTTCTAAAAATAAGGCGCCTTACAAAAGCAATATTTCTGCTATTTTTTCTAAAGGTGGAAAGAAGGGAGATACAGCAGGTTTTTATGTGCATATTGAGCCTGGTGCTGCATTTGTAGCAGCAGGATATTGGAATCCAGAA
>JANXTG010000213.1 GCA_025352525.1 Ferruginibacter sp. | reverse complement strand
TGACCCATGGCTATACGACCAAGTTTACATGAGCAATCTATGGGTGATGCATCGGTAAAGTTCCCTATAACTTCCCTATAACTTCCCTATAACTTCCCTGTAAGTTGAGGGTTAATTAAAAATTTTGTCTTTTACTGTATTGTACCGAAATAACTTGACAGTGTGTAGGTATTAATGCCGATATGGCTTTACACTTTTTTACAATTATACTGATTTGGCTTTACAGTAGGTTTTATTTTTCCAGTTTTAGGAGAGCATGTCTGTTTATTAAACGTGGCAATTGCGGAGTCAAATTTTAAATAACATTTTTATATCTTGTTAAGGGAATACTGAAGTATTATCTTTTGGCATGTATTAAAATTACCTAACTGTTTTTCGTGTGTAAAAGGTAGTTTTATTTTGTTTTAAAGGATTCTGTAAATCAATTTTTTTTAAAAGCTTTATGTTATCATCATAAAAATATTCTGTATTTTTATTTTTACTATCTATTTTTATAGAAATTACCTCTAACCAGATAATTTGTAATCCATCCCTCCTGCGAACTCCCGCTTGTTTATCGAAAAAACTTTTATGCAAAAAATTTACTTATGCCTTGCAGGCAGAATGGGAACTTTTATTAAATTAATATTGGTTGTGGTTGTAATGGGTATTGGGGGGAGTGCATGGGGACAGGTTGCAGGAGATTTTCAACCAAAAAATGCAACCGGTTTTTGGAGTGATTTTAATTCTTGGAATGTTAGAAATGCAACGGGTTGGATTCCTGCTACAATAGGGCAACTACCAAATTCTACAACATCTGTTTTTCAAAAAGCCAATTCTACAATTATCGTCGACGATGTTTTCGCTGTATGTAATGATTTAATTTTTCCAAATTCAAACTTCAGCAAAATCGAATTTAGTGCAAACTCAATGTTAAGTTTGCATGGAGATTTAGATTTTGGCCAAACTGCTTCAAATATTTTTTCAAGTTGGGGTATTGGAGCAAAATTAATTTGTACAGGAAATACGCCACAATTTTTTTCTAATAATCTTAATCCAAATCATAAGTTCATTTTCTTAGAAATAAATAAAAGTTCCTCTTCACTTAGTTTTCCTACCCAAAATGCTAGTTTTGAGAATATTACTTTGACCTCTGGTGCAGTCATAATGAATAGCGGAGATTTAAGAGGTTCAGCTACGGCCACTCTTAATATTAACGGTGGAACATGGACCCAAATCACAGGTGCTAACCGAATTAATGGAGGTAGCGGGGGTACAGATTTGTATGCAATCAATATTAATGCAGGTTCTATGAATCTTGCTACTACTTCTATGGGAATTGCGGGTTATAATTTTGGCTCATTAAACATAACAAATGGAGGTATTTTAAATCTTACTAATTTTTCAGGTAACATTAATATTACTAACGCATTTTTAATTGATGCAATTTCGACATTAAATACTGCAATGGTCAACACACCGACCTCTCTTAATAATAACTTTCAGGGAACGGTAAATTATAATCATACCGCTGCACAAAATATAATAAATACTAATTATGGAAGTTTAGGTCTTCTAGGCGGAGGTACCAAGACAACAACTTCTACATTAAATATTTTAAGAAATCTAAATATTTCAGGTACAGCAATATTACCGCTGTCTGCTTCTATTGGAGTTAATATTGGTGGTAACTGGACAAATTACGGGACGACAGGTGTAACAGAAAGTACCTCTACAGTTAATTTTAATGGGACAGGAACACAATCAATAAATACTACAGGAGGGGAAGATTTTTTTAAAGTTATTAAAACAGGAAATGGTACAATAATCCAAAATTCCGACGTTAGATTTAGTGGTACATCTTCTGAATTAAACATATCAGCGGGGATTTTTGATGCAGGTACAAACGTGTTAATAGGAACCGGATCTACAGGATTAGTTATGAGTGGCGGTACTTTGAAACTTGGAAAACTTGCTACAGTGTTACCCGAATTTACAATAACCAGCGGTTACAATCTAACAGCAGGAACTGTAGAACTAAATGGAGCAGGAAATCAGGAACTTCGTGGAGCAAGGGATTACAGAAATCTTACATTTTCCACGTCAGGAACTAAAACAGTTTCGTCTGCTCCATCATCTATTACCGGTACAATCACAATTTTAAACAGTGTCATTTTAGATGTTGCAAATAACACCATGGGAGGAACAGGAACAAACCTTACTATTAACGGTACAGGTAAATACATTACTTCCGGTATTTTAACAAAGCCTGATGCATTAGGGACATACACTCTAGCACCAACTTCTACTATTGAATTTGCAAATAGTGCAGCAACCCAACAGGATATCAGATTAACACCTGCGGTTGGAAATGTAAATTATGGAAACTTAGATATCTCGGGTTCTAACGTAGGTTTATTCGGACCAACCAGTTCTTTGAATATGCAAGCGGCAACTATATTTAGGGTAACTACAACCGGAACTTTTAATGTTCAAAATACAAATGGTTTTGTAGGGTCTGCTACCACATCAATAAATAATACAAGTGCCCCTACAATATCTTTAGTTGCGGGGAGTACCATTAATTATGATGGAATAAATCAACAAATAACAAATACAGCAGCATATCAAAATTTAAAACTAAGTGGAACAGGTGTTAAAACTGCACCTGTAACAAACCTCCTAATAGAAGGTAATCTTACTCGTGCAGCCACAAATACATTTAATGCAAATGCCGGTAGGGTAGTATTTCAAGGAACTGCTGTCCAAACATTTTCTGATGCAACAGGATTGGCACCCATAGAATTTTACAACCTTAGTAATACCAATACCAGCAACGTAATTGTGAACAATAGTTTTGCGGTTCAAAATGAATTAAATCTTTCACCTACGGCAAAATTGTATTTAAATACAGGTGACGTTATTTTGCGGTCAACAAATATTCGTACTGCATACGTAGCAAGTTTAGGAACAACAACTCCTTCAACGTTTATTACATATAATACAGGTCGTTTTAATATTGAAAGATATTTACGGTCTGTAGCATCTTGGAGATTGCTTGCTACACCAATCCAAACTTTTTTAAATGATGCCACAAGCCCTTCTATAAACAATACCTGGAGGGAGGGTGGAAATTCGTTAGCATCTACAGGTTATGGTACAAGGATTACAGGTTCTACGGGGCCAGTATCACCATTAACATCAACAGCAGCGAATCTAGATGAGTACACACAAAGGGGTTCGATGAAGTATTACAATATGTTAAATAATACATATACAGAAATAAAAGCAGCAAATCTTATAGATCCTATTGCAAAAGATCAGGGGTATTATGTTTTTATCAGGGGAGATAGATCTGTTTCAATAGGTGGAACCACGAGTACAACAAATCTTCAAATGAAGGGAAAATTAAGGACCGGTTCGCAAACTTTTAATGTAAATAACTCTTCATTTCAATCGATTGGAAATCCATTTTCATCACAAATAAATATGTTGGCAGTAGACTTCAACAATTTAAATAAAAGTTTTTATGTCTGGGATCCATTTGGTGGTGTTCCATATAATGTAGGAAGATTTATACTGTACAACTATAATGGAACTAATTTTGAAACTGTTCCTGCCTCTTCAACAAGAAATTTTATTGAAAGTGGAGAAGCATTTTTTGTTCAAAATACAGATATTTTAGGTTTACCAGGATCTCTTACAATAAAAGAAGGGGATAAAAGTAACGGTAGTGTTCTTGTAAGTAGAACCCAGCTACAAAATCGTGTAGGGGTTACCACTTCAACCTTAGAAATGAATTTACATGCAACAGATGCTAACCAAATAACAAAATTAGTTGATGGGGTCAAAATAGATTTTGATGCTAATTACAGCAACAGCATTGACAACTACGATGTTCGTAAAATAATTAATTCTGATGATAACCTTTCAGTAAAAATTGAAAGTAAAAATTTAATAGTTGAAAGAAGAAAGGCTCCCGTTGCATCCGATACCATTTTCCTTTCTCTTACCAATACCCGAATTGCCCCTTACCGATTTGAAATAGATCCATCTGTTTTAGAAAATCTTCCCTTAACTGCTTATTTACGAGATAAGTTTTTACAAACGGAAACACAGGTAAGTTTAACTGATGTTACAAATATACATTTTAATATAACGACTGATGTAGCGAGCAGGGCAGCTGACAGGTTTATGATTGTGTTTAAAACTGCCATAGCTCCCGGGCAATTTACCGGTAACTTTATAACTATTGCCGCAGGAAAAAATTCGGACAAAACAAATACTTTAAAATGGAGTTACAGCAACGAATCAAATATTGCTCACTACAGTGTTGAACGAAGCAATAACGGAACAGTTTTTACGGGCATAGGAAATAAAAATGCAGGAAACCTCAGTAATATTGGTTCATATATTTTTATAGATTCACTCAACGTTTTTGGGACAAATTATTATCGGGTTAAAGCCACATCTACAACAGGTTTGGTACAATATAGTGCAATTGTAAAAGTTGTGGAAAATGACCCGAAACCTTTATTTGTAGTGCAGCCAAACCCTGTTGAAAATAAAACTCTGCACATTAATTTTGAAAAATTAATCGGTGATTACAATTTAAGACTTATTGCTAAACAGGGTGCAGTCATTTATACCAATCAAATAACAATTTTTTCTGCTAAAGAAATGAAAAATGTTGTGCTTGGAGATGCCGTTGCTGCAGGTATCTACGAATTGGTTTTGCAGGATAGCAATGGAAAGAAATTGGTGCAGACAGTTTATATTAAATAAGGGATATTATCTTAATTTAGTTAAGCTCACAGATTTAAAGTTATTTGAACAAATTCTTTTGGAGCGTATTTGAAGAGATTAAGTAGAAAAGAGAAAAAATATAATTCATATGAATAAAAAGACTGATTAATTTCGGGTCTTTTTTAGGTTGCAATAAAAGGAAACATGAAACGTTTATTAAATAATTATTGTTTGTTTGTGTATCAAAAACTATTCTTAATTTTAGTTAGACATAAAATATCATGAAAAAAATTATCTCATATATTGCTTTTTTGCTTTTTTTATTTTTGAGTAATCCCATGCTCGGCGTGGCACAACCGCTGAACCCATGCCCTGATCCCAAACTTGGTGATTGCCCTATAGATAGTAATGTATTTTTACTTGTTGTGGCAGCAATATTTTTTGCAGCCATAAAAGCATTTTATTTTAAAAATGAGACAACAAAAGAAACGGTTTAGTATAAATTTTACACAGGCTCATTTTTCTTATCTAAAATTTATAAGCCGAAATTAAATTCAAATCATTCTTTCTTTGTTATCTTTCATTTTGCAAATTGCTTTAATGTATTAATACGAATTACAGTTAAAGTGCAAAATTTGAATGCAAAATTTTCCTTTTTGCATTAGTTCTAATAAATATTTTTTACAATTTTTGTTTTAACCAAATACTGTCAGAAATTCCGTGTAACTTTCTGGCAATTAATCTGATGATGAATAAAATTTACCGGGGCTTATGTTTTAGAAAAGTTGGCTTTGTACAGCTCTTTTCTCTTTTTATTTTATATGTTTTAACGATGGTTTCCTGCAAGGTTACCCAACCTTCATCCTACTTTAAAAATTTAAAAAAAGATACAACACTTGCGGGATCAGTTACAAGCGATTTTGAATTAAAAATAATGAAGGGCGACAGGCTCTCTATAGCAGTAAGCAGTATGAGTACAGTTGAAGATGCGTTTTTTAACAGCGCAGGATCGGGGGGAGGAAGTACGGCCGGTAGTTCAACAAAATCAGGCGGATACGTTGTGCAGCAAGACGGAACAGTTTTATTGCACAGACTTGGAACAGTGCAGGCAGCAGGAACAACCAGGAAAGAACTTTCCAGAAAACTGGAAGAGAAACTGCTGGCATATATGAAAGAGCCTATAGTGCAGATAAATTTTTTAAACCATAAAGTAACCGTAATGGGTGAAGTGCGCACACCGCAAGTTCTTAATATGCCGGATGAACCTTTGACTATAATTGATGCATTAATATTGAGCGGAGATGTAACAGCGAATGCAAAAAGAAATAACATTGCCATAATAAGAGAGGAGGGGACAGAAAGAAAAGTAAAACACATCAATTTGGAGGATAATTCTATTTTCTCCTCGCCGTTGTATTATTTGCAATCGAACGATATTATTCTTGTATCTGCAGAAACTGAAAAATTTGAGAAAGAAGAAAGAAGAAAAAAATTACAGACTACCTTATCGCTTGTAGCTTCGGGTGTATCGTTTCTTCTCATCATTTTAAACAGGGTAGTTAAATAGGTAATACCGGTATGGATGAAGATCAATTTTTTAGTGATAAACCGCAAGCCAATATACTTGTTCAAATATTGCAGCGCTATATGCCGTTTTGGCCTCTGCTTGCGATATTGCTTACAATTTCCCTTTCCTTTTCATTTATTTACCTGCGCTCCCAAACCAAAATTTATGTGGCTGCTGCAAAAGTTTTACTAAAAGATCCACAAAAAGGCGGGGGAGACAGCAAAGTACTTGATGCACTGAATATTTTTAGTGAGAAGAAGATAGTTGAAAATGAAATACTTGTTTTAAAGTCAACATCTATTATGCAGGATGTTGTAAAACAGCTGGACCTTTATGCCACTTTATACAATGAGGGTAAAGTGCAGACGGAAGAACTTTATGGAACCAATGCACCGCTTTATTTTGAGGCACTCAACAAAGACAGCATTAATGGCGGGGGCAAATTTGCTTTTGATGTTGACTGGAAAAATAATACCATTACGCTGGATAAAACAACTTACGGTTTTAACAGCATTGTACATGTAGCAGGCACAGGTTATAGAATTATTATTAACAGAGACTACAACAAAAATGTAGCAGGTAAAAATTATTTTGTAATTTTTAATACCCCCGCAGGTGCCGCAGGCGGTATCATAGGTGGCCTTGGAGCTGCTCCAATTTCATTCAGCAGCACAGTAATAGATTTAAATATAAAAACGCCCGTACCTGAAAAAGGTATTGCTATACTGAACAAGCTTTTTGAGGTTTACAACATTGCAGGGATAAATGATAAAAATGAAATTGCGCAACGAACATTAAAATTTGTAGATGACCGTTTAAGTAAAGTTACCGCAGAACTTGATAGTGTTGAAAGAAACGAATCAAACCTGAGAGCCCGAGAAGGAATTACAGATTTATCTGCACAGGGCACACAATACGGGCAAATTGTGCGGGAATTAGATCAAAAAAAGACAGCACTCGATTTACAGACTGATGTGCTGGCAGGCATACAAAGTTATGTTTACAGCAAGGGCAGGAGACCTGGAACGGTGCCTTCTCAAAGCCTGGTTTCAGACCCGATTTTATCAGGATTATTATCACAATTATATGCTGCGGAATTTGAAACTGACAGAGCAAAGGCGGTGGCAGGAGAAAAAAGTGAAACCGTAATACTTGCAGAAGAAAAAGTAAGCCGGCTTAAAAATGATATTAAAGAGAACATCAACAATATTAGAAATGGTTACCAGATTGAAAAGAACAGTATCAATGCCAATATTGCATTAAATAACAGTTTGCTATCGCAAGTGCCTGGTAAAGAAAGGGCATTGCTCGCCATAAGCAGACAGCAGGCCATAAAAAATAATATTTATACTTTTTTATTAAACAAACGGGAAGAAACTGCGATATCTTCTGCCTCTACAACTGCAGATTTAAGGGTACTTGAAAGCGGTTATTCTTATGGACCCATCAGCCCGGTGGCAAAGAATTATTACCTTATGGGATTACTTTGCGGGCTGCTTGCTTTTTTAATATTTATACAGTTAAATGAGCCTTTAAGCAACAAAGTACTGTTTAGGGCAGAAATTGAAAACAAGACAAAAGTACCTGTGGTCGGTGAAATAATACAGGCACCTGAAAAAAATATTATTGCCATCAGTGAAGGTAAAAGAACAGTTATAGCTGAACAGTTTAGATCGCTGCGCACGAACCTAACTTTTATGGGGCTCAGCAATGTAAATAAGACTGTACTTGTAACCTCTTCCATATCTGGTGAAGGAAAAAGTTTTATTGCTACCAACCTTGCTTTGAGTATAACATTAACAGGTAAAAAAGTTGCGTTGATAGAGCTCGATCTTAGAAAGCCAAAACTTAGCAGAGAGCTTGGTGTAAAAAGAGACCCAGGAATTTCTAATTATCTTATCGGTAAAACTACTTTGGATGAAATTATAAAACCAACTGCCCATAAAAATCTTTTTTTGGTTACTGCAGGGCCAATTCCACCCAACCCAACAGAACTAATAGACAAAAAAGAATTTGGGGAAATGATTGCTTTACTAAAAGAAAGATTTGATTATATTATCATGGATTCTGCGCCCATAGCTCCTGTAACAGATTCGCAACTGCTAAATAAATATGCTGAGATAACTATTTTTGTAGTGCGACATCATACAACCCCAACCCTGTTTTTAAAGATGATTGACGGGTTAAAAAGAGACAACAAATTTTCGAACATGTGTGTTGTTTTTAATGGAGTAAAGCCCCGGGGAATTTCTTTTTTAAATTACGGATTCGGCGGTTACGGAAATGGTTATGGCTACGGTTATGGTTATGGCTACGGATATGGCTATGGGTACGGTAGTGAAGCGAGTGGATATTATATAGCGGATGGTGGACAACCTGGGTTTAAAAATCTTTTTGGGTTTTTAGGATTTTTGAGAAAATTATTTAAAAAAAGAGAATAATTGCGGCATGGCAATTATTTTGTGAAAGCGAGATTGGTCGTTTTAGTTGCGTTTTTGTATTTGAAAAAAAGGTTTTAAAAAAGCATTCTTCAGTACTCTTTTTAAAAAAGATGGGACTGAGGGAGAGCGAAGCTCTGCAAGGTTGGAAAAATCTGGCTAAAAAAAATTGAAAACATTCTTTAAAATATTGACAGTTGAGCAACACAAAGAAATGGTATGTAGTTTATACCAAACCAAGGTGGGAGAAAAAAGTTGCTGTACTTTTAACAGATAAAGGAGTAGAAAATTATTGTCCTTTAAACAGGGTTTCAAAAAAATGGAGTGACAGAAAAAAAGTTGTATTAGAACCTTTGTTTAAAGGTTACGTTTTTGTAGCTCTTGCAATATCTAATAAGTGGGAGGTAAAAAATACTGAAGGGATATTAAATTTTGTTCACTGGAATGGTAAACCTGCGGTTGTAAAGGAAAAAGAAATTAATACCATTAAAAAATTTTTACAGGAATTTGATGATATTAAAGTTACAAACAGCAAGCTGTTACCTGATGACGAAGTAGAAATTAAACAGGGGGTGCTGATGAACTTTAAAGGTATAGTGCTTGAAGTAACAGGTAACAGTGCAACTGTGAAAATTGAAGGAATGGGTTTAACGCTTACGGCGATATTTGATAAAAAAAATCTGGAGAAAATTTTATTGATCTAAAAAAGCTGTGTTTTACATAAATGCAAACAGCTGCATAAAATATGATCATCTTAAAAATATTATTTTTTACCAGTAACAAACTGAAGATGTATTAATTCGTACATGCAAAGTGTAAAAAAAACAGGAATGAATATTAATGATAAAATTTATGTGGCAGGGCACAATGGTTTGGTGGGCAGTGCAATATTAAGACTGCTACAACAAAAAGGTTTCAGGTATATAATAACTGAAAATTCGGCTGATCTCGATTTAAGAGAACAGACAGCCGTAAGAAAATTTTTTCAAAAAGAAAAACCACAATACGTTTTTTTGGCGGCTGCAAAAGTTGGCGGCATTATGGCCAATAAAAGGTATGGCGCAGAATTTATTTATGATAACCTGGCTGTACAAAATAATGTTATACATGAAGCTTACCGAAGTGGTGTAGATAAATTATTGTTTTTAGGGAGCAGTTGTATTTACCCAAAAATGGCCGCACAGCCCATAAAGGAAGATTCCTTTATGACGGGTGCTTTAGAGCCCACCAATGCACCCTATGCTATGGCAAAAATTGCAGGTATAGAAATGTGCAAGGCTTATCATCAACAATATGGCTGCAGGTTTATAAGTGTTATGCCTACAAATCTTTATGGACCGGGAGACAGCTACGATCTTGAAAATGCACATGTGCTGCCTGCACTTATAAGAAAATTTTATGAGGCAAAAATTAACAACGAGCGCACAGTGACTATCTGGGGCACAGGCAAACCACGCAGAGAATTTTTACATGTGGATGATGCTGCCGCGGCATGTATTTTTTTAATGGATGAATACGAAGATCCTTCTATAATTAATATTGGTTGTGGCATAGATTACACAATAAAAGAAATGGCCGAAGCCATAAAAAATATAACCGATTTTGCCGGAGAGCTTGTTTTTGATACAACAAAACCTGATGGCACCATGCAAAAATTACTTGATGTAACCAAGCTTAACAACCAAGGCTGGAGACACTCTATAAATCTTTTAGAAGGACTTTCTGTAACCTGTAAAGATTTCGACAACAGGTATGAGTATTACCTATCAAAAAAAAGAATAAACAGCTTTCCGAATAATGTGTAGAATTGCAGGAATTATTCATCCATCAATACCTGTAGAAACGCTGCAACAAGCAGTAGCCGATATGTGCGAGCTGTTGAAACACGGTGGTCCTGATGATGAAGGAATCTTTACAGCAGTAAACGAGCATTTGGTATTAGGAAACCGTAGATTATCGCTTATGGATCTATCTGCATCAGGCCACCAGCCGATGCAATATGAGGAGCGTTACAGCATTACTTATAACGGCGAACTTTATAATTTTTTGGCTTTAAAAACGCTGTTACAGGCAGAAGGTATGGTATTTCATACTACATCTGATACAGAAGTTATACTTGCAGCATTCGCGAAATGGAACGTACAAAGTTTTAGTAAACTCAACGGTATGTTCGCTTTTGCTTTGTGGGATAATGAAGATAAAAAGCTTTACCTCGTTAGAGATGCTGCAGGCATAAAACCGCTTTATTATTCAACACATACCGGTGGGTTGGTTTTTGCTTCAGAAATCAGAGGCTTTCAGCCGGTTGACTATTTACAGAAACGAAATAATGATGCATCGATTTACCAACTTGCTTACGGTTTTATCCCCGAGCCCGTAACCATACTTGAGCATGTGAAGCCCTTACCAAAGGGATGTTATTTTATGTATGACTGTATTACAAAAAATACAAGTCTGCAATCCTTTTCCTTTTTTAGTTTCAGCAACAGCATAACATCCGAAAAAGAAGCAAAGCAAAAAATATTTTCGGCTATGCAGGATGCAGTAAGCCGACAAATGCTTGCCGATGAAAACGTAGGCATATTCTTAAGCGGTGGCACAGACTCTGCCATCCTTGCCAAACTTGCCAATAATGCAGAGCAGAAAAAACTGCATACGCTCTCTATTTATTTTGAAGAAAAAAATTATTCGGAAAAAAAATATCAGGATTTAATAGCCAAAGAAATAAACAGCACACATCATTCTATACTTTTAAAAGAAGCTGATTTTCACGCTAATTTTTCGGCTGTAATAGCTGCAATGGATATGCCATCCTGCGACGGAATCAATACCTGGTTTATCAGCAAGTTTGCAGCTTCGGTTGGGTTAAAAGCAGTACTGTCAGGCATTGGTGCAGATGAATTGTATGGCGGTTATCCGTCCTTTAACCGAATGAAAAATTCGCTGCAGCTAAGTAAGCTGCCAAGAGAAATGCTGAACTTGAGTGCAAAACTTGATCTAAAAAAATATAACCGTATCGCTTACCTGAGGTTACAAGGTATAAAAGGACTTTATTTATTTTTAAGAGGACATTTTACACCTGTACAAATAGCTGCACAACTTGGCAGTTATGAAAAAGATATCTGGAATGTTCTTGAAAAAACGCCTGTATCAGCTTCGCTGACAAGGGTAAGCACAAAAAATAAAGCCAGCTGGATGGAATTTAATATTTACATGCAGGACCAGCTTTTGAGGGATGCTGATGTGATGAGCATGAGCCATGGGCTTGAAATAAGGGTTCCTTTTTTAGATAATGAAGTAATAAACACCGCTTTTTCTATAACAGAAAAAATAAAATATAAAGGAAAATTACCGAAACAACTGTTGACAGAAACTTTTGAAAAAGAATTGCCTGAAGCCATCTGGAACCGGCCAAAAATGGGTTTTAGTTTTCCTTTTAATGAATGGCTAAAAAAAAGTCCGCTTGTAAAAGAACTTGCAGGCCATAAAAATACAGCTACACAAAAAACTGTAAAGGGTTTTATGAACGGCAGTTTGCACTGGAGTAGGGTAATGTCTCTGTTGGTATTGGGAAGCCAGTATTGAGAATTTAGTATTGAGAATTGAGTATGGAGAATTGAGTATGGAGAATTGAGTATTGAGAATTGAGTTTTAGGTATTAAGTTTTAAGTATTAAGCCAGGAATAAGTAAAGACATAAAAAAACATTTTCAATAACATTACGCAACCACGTATTATTTTTTTAACGCTTAAAGTTTTTTCTGCCACAGGCGGCATAGAAAAAGTTTGCCGGATAATGGGTAAGGCATTGTATGAATATGGGTTGCAAAACAGTGCACGAATTGAAATTATGAGCATGCACGATGAGCAGGAAGAAGCATCCAACAACAGTTATTTTCCCAAAGAAATTTTTTCTGGATTTGCAGGTAATAAACTAAGTTTTGTTGTAAACTCAGTAAATACAGGTCGTGAGGCAGATGTAATAATCATCAGCCATATTAATCTTTTAGTGACCGGATGGCTTATAAAAAAAGCAAATCCCTCTGCTAAAATTATTTTAATTGCTCATGGTATAGAAATCTGGGGTAAGTTAAATATTTACAAGAAGAACATGCTGCAGGTTTGTGACCAGATAATCTGTGTGAGCCGGTTTACTGCTGATAAAATTATATCGTTTCATAAAATTGGCAGCAAAAAAATAAGCATCATAAATAATTGTATAGATCCTTTTCTGCCATTGTATGTCCAGCATTTTTCCAGAGCATCTCTCAGAAAAAAATATGCTATTGCTTCAGATGATACCGTGTTGATGACACTTACCAGATTATCTGCACGTGACCGTTATAAGGGTTATGATTGTGTGGTTGAAGCTCTTGTGTTGCTAATAAAAAGTAACAGAAAAATTAAATACCTGCTTGCAGGAGGATACAGCAGCTCAGAAAAAATATTTATTGATGCGCTGATAAAAGAACATGGGCTTACAAATAATGTCATACTAACAGGTTACATACCTGAAAGTGACCTTACCAATCACTTTTTAATGGCAGATATTTATGTAATGCCAAGTACAAAAGAAGGGTTTGGAATAGTTTTTATTGAAGCCATGTATTATGGGCTGCCCGTTATTGCGGGCAATCAGGATGGATCTACAGACGCTTTGCTTAACGGAGAGCTTGGGCTGCTGATAGAACCCAATAACGCCGGGGCTATTGCAAATGCAGTAGAAAAAATGATGTTAAATAAGGACGCTTACAAGCCAGATCATGCACTTTTAATGAACAATTTTGGTTTTGATGCCTATAAAAGAAAACTTGAAAACGTTTTAGATAATTGTTAAATTAATTCAGCTAAGATTGATGCATTTTGATAATGCACATTAAAAGAAGTTTATAAGATGGAGCAGGTAACTACAGAAGAACATTGGGATGAGATTATAGAACCAACGGGTAAGTTGCTGGACCTTCGGCTTAAAGAAGTCTGGAAATACCGTGACCTGTTATTGCTTTTTGTAAAAAGAGATTTTGCTGCACAATACAAACAAACCGTGCTCGGACCCGTTTGGCATTTCATTCAACCCATATTTACAACGGCAGTTTTTCTGCTGGTTTTTCACAGTATTGCCAATATTGATACAGATGGAATAAACCCCATTCTGTTTTACATGAGTGGCATTGCCATCTGGAATTATTTTTCCAGCTGCCTTACCGGAACCTCCAATACATTTGTTGCCAATGCAGGTATATTTGGCAAGGTATATTTTCCAAGATTGGTTATTCCTTTAAGTACTGTGCTCAGCAACATTATAAAGTTTGTAATTCAGTTTGGGTTGTTGCTGGTAGTGATGATTTACTTTGCTTTTAAAGAAGGTCATTTTTATTTCAGCATCAGCTTTTTATTAATACCCTTGCTTGTTTTAATGATGGCGGGCATGGGTTTAGGGTTGGGCATTATTATTTCTTCTCTCACAACCAAGTACAGAGATTTTGCCGTGCTGATAGGCTTTGCTGTTCAATTATTAATGTATGCTACGCCGGTTGCCTATCCGCTTTCCTACATTAAAGGAAAAAGTTACGAATGGCTAATTACTGCAAATCCGCTCACGCCAATTGTTGAAGCATTCCGTTATGCATTGTTTGGTAAAGGAAGTTTTGATGCGATGCAATTAACCTACTCAGGGATATTTATTGTATTAGCATTATTTTTTGGAATGGTGATATTTAATAGAGTGGAGAGGAGTTTTATGGATACGGTGTAGAACTTCACCGCAGAGAAATGAGAAGGTTAAGTTAACGCTGAGAAAACAAATCTCTGCGAAACCTTTTTAACTCTTTTTCTCGGCGGTGAATAATTGAAAATCAAAAACAATCTGTGAGCTACAACAAACATACAACTGCTGTAATAGATGAAGGTGCACAAATCGGTGATGGTACAAACATATGGCACTTTAGCCATGTAATGCCAGGCGCTGTAATTGGTGAAAATTGTAACATCGGTCAAAATATTTTTATTGACAATAATGTGGTGATTGGGAATGGAGTAAAAATTCAAAACAATGTTTCTGTGTATAATGGCGTTGTATGTGAGGATGAAGTTTT
>JANXTG010000198.1 GCA_025352525.1 Ferruginibacter sp. | reverse complement strand
AACATCTTTTCTTTCTGCAGCAAAGCGCTGGTCTTCCGCCATGTATCCATTATTTCTGTTGCCCTGAATTTCTTTTGTGTAAGGAACCGGATTTGCGGGGTCGCTCACATATTCATCATAATTATTTACAGTAACGGGTTTAGTAGTGCTCAACTTTCTGTGAGGTTGTAAAAAATAAGTTGTTGCAATACTTTCCTCTGGCGGCCATGCTTTGTATTGTTTCCATTTGTTGGTACCCGTTTCAAAAACTGTTGCTTCTGCAGCATTAAAATTGCCTTTGTCTTTTAAGTAATAATTAAAAAACTTTGTCTCCAGAGTGTCCTGATAATATTTACTGGTGTTGCTGCCAAAATCATAAGTTGTAAATTTATTCCAGTCAGCGCCCGCCCATGCTCCATGTGTCCATGGTCCCATAACAAGATGATTTTTATTTACCGGGTTTTGTTTTTCAATAGCCTGGTATGTATTGAGTGCGCCAAATAGATCTTCAGCATCAAACCAGCCGCCAACGACCATTACAGCCGGTTTTATATTTTTTAAATAGGGGCGCATGTTTCTTGCTTTCCAGTAATCATCATAAGTGTCGTGCTGCAAATATTCGTTCCAAATATAACTACGGTTATTAAAATATTGAGCTGCCTGAGTATTTTTTAAGGGTCCTAATTTCAAGAAAAAATCATAGGAGTCATTTGTTTTATAATCAAATATTTGAGTCCCATAATTTTCTACAGGTCCGTTTCTTTCTTTGCCAAAATAATTCATAAAACTAAAATTATCCAGTAAAAAAAAAGCACCATTATGGTTGGCATCATCTCCAATAAACTCATCTGTTACCGGTGCTTGCGGGCTCACTGCTTTTATTGCAGGGTGAGCATTTGGCAAAGCTGCAGTTGCATAAAAACCCGGGTAAGAAATGCCATACAATCCTGCACGGCCATTATTGTTTTTTATATTTTTTACCAGCCATTCAACTGCATCGTATGTATCGCTACTTTCATCTACAGCCTTGTTGTTGTTTTTGTTGAAAATGTAGGGCGTTACCTCGAGGTTAATACCCTCGCTCATGTAACGGCCACGCACATCCTGATATACAAAGATGTACTTTTCCTGCATCAAGTTTGTGTTGGGACCAATACGGTTTGCAAAGGCAGTATCCCCGTAAGGCCCTGCAGAATAGGGCGTACGCTCAATTAAAAACGGATATTTTTCCTTTTCGTCTCTTGGTATATAAATTATCGTTTTTAATTTGATACCGTCTCTCATTACTATATTGGTATCAATTTTTATATAGTTTTCTATTACAAAATTATTTGTGACCTGTGCAGAAATTAGCCCTGAATAAAAAAATAATAGCACAAAAATTATTCTTATCATATTAGTTTTTTAAAACCGGTAAAATAAATTTGGTTTGATTTAAGCCGTTATGGTAAATTTTAATTGTTGCTTTTTTATAATCTTTCTCATCAGCTTTATAAATGTTCATGAATTGTTGAGGGTTCCGGTCTGCAAGGGGAAACCAACTGCTTTGTATCTGTATCATTAGGCGGTGTCCTTTCTTAAAAGTATGTGCAACATCAGGTAATGCGTATTTTACATTCGTAATTTTATTAGGTGTAAACGCTTCAGGTTTTTCAAAACTATTGCGGTATTTACCTCTCATAATTTCTCCTCTTACCAGCATTTCGTAGCCCCACATCGGATAATCTTTTCCATTGTTTTTACTGCTGTCCGGGTAGGTAAAATCATCAGGAAACACATCTATTATTTTAACTACAAAATCTGCATCTGTAGTGGAAATTGCAGTTGCAATGTCAGCAATAACCGGTCCTGCAAGGGTTAAGTCATTTTCTAAAACGGGCGTTTTAAAAGTAAGTACATCGGGTCTGCGTTCTGCAAAACGCTGGTCGTCTGTCATGTACTCTCTTGTGCGCCGGTTATGAACATCTTCTGTATATGGAACTGGGTGAGCAGGGTCACTCACATACTCTGTAAAAATACTCTTTGAGTTTTCTGCTTTAAAAGAAAGTATACCGTTGTCTGTAATAAAAATATTTGTATTTGCTACTTCAGCAGGAGGCCACTGTTTTAATTTCTTCCAGTTATTTTCTCCCGTAAAAAATATATTAGCTTCTGCAATATCTTTTACCGATCCTTTGTTTTTTAAATAATAATTAAAAAAGGGAACTTCTATATTATTTTGAAAGTATTCAGATGTATTAGACAGAAATCTTGCATTGCCCAAAAAACTTCCTTCTCTGCTCCATTGCCCATGATACCAAGGCCCCATTACGATGCTTGAAGTACTTTGTGGACTTTGTTTTTCTGTGGCTTTATATGCGTTCCAAGCACCGAAACAATCTTCAGCATCAAACAAACCGCCAACCCACAGCATAGCAGGTTTTACATTGTACAATCCATTACGTGCATTGCGAGCCTGCCACCATGCATCGTAATTGGGATGCTCATACATTTGGTGCCAGAATTTAATGCTGTCACCAATAATTCTGCCCAGATTTTTTGGTGTTCCCTGTTCCAGATAAAATTTGTAATTATCTTTTACTTCTGTTTTAAATCCTTCTCCGTAATTGGTTGTTGGTTTTGGGTGTGGCTTTCCAAAAGTTGGATAAAATGAAAATCCGTCCATAGCAAAAAATGCGCCGTTGTGGTGAAAATCATCGCCCATAAACCAATCGGTAACGGGCGCCTGTGGCGAAACTGCTTTTAGTGCAGGGTGGTTGCTTAGCGCAGCTTCTGTAGAATAAAAGCCTGGATATGAAGTACCGAATACGCCTGCGTTTCCATTGTTGTTTTCTATATTTTTCACCATCCAGTCTATGGCATCATAGGTATCACTTGCTTCATCTATTTCCTTTCCTTTTTTATTTTTGTTGAAAGGACGCACATCTTCAAAAATGCCTTCGCTCATGTAACGGCCACGCACATCCTGCGTAACAAAAATGTAATTTTCTTTTATGTATGCACTTTTGTAACCTGCCCATATTTGTGCATATTTATCTTCGCCGTAAGGTGCACAGGAGTAAGGCGTTCTTGTAATTAAAAACGGATGTTTTTCATTTTTATCTTTTGGAATGTAAAAAGAAGTAAACAGTTTTACCCCATCCCTCATAGGTATATAAACTTCTTTTTTAGTATAATTTTCTTTAAAATAATTTTCATTTAAATCCTGCGCAGCAGCGCAAAATGAAAATACCATAAACAGTGCTGTAGATACTAATTTGTACATTGTGTTAATTTAGGTTGAACCCTCAATTTAATAAAACATAATTGCTTTACAATGAATAATGATGAAAGGTTGGTAGAACGTTTTTTTAAAGCATTTCAAAAACTTGATGCGAGAGAAATGAATGCCTGCTA
>JANXTG010000196.1 GCA_025352525.1 Ferruginibacter sp. | reverse complement strand
TACTGAGCCAATGAAATTCGTACCTGCACGCCTGCTCTCGTATTTGTTGTTGGTGCACTGGATGATATGTAAGGTTTTACTTTTCGCTGATCAAAATAGAACTTTAAATTAACCCTGTTATTTAAAAAATAATCAACGGTTGGTGTTACAGTTATCTCCCTGCTGCCACCGGTAGCAAAATTATTATCCTGATCAAGTCTGCTGTTAGCAGTTACATTATCCCGGATTCTATAATCAATTCTAAAGTTTATTTCATTCTCCAGTTTTTTTCCACCTCCTAAAAATTTAGGCAGCTTTAAACCTCCTAATAATTGCAATCCTTTTTTGCGGTAACCTGCGCCAACACTAAATTCTGTACTGCGTTGTTCGCTTAACTGGTAGTCGTATAAACTTAAACTAAGTGTACGGGATTTTGCATATTCAAACTTTGCCTGAAACTGGTTTGTAAACTGCATATCAAACCCTAGCAATGGCGAAAACTGCTCCTGTATACTAACATTGGGTACAAGAAAAAATGGTATAAATGCTTTAGATACGGTATCGTAAAAAGATGGATAACCAAACCTTGATACATCTTGATAAAGCAGGGCAGAAGTAAATCCATTCATGCTTAAACTTCCGTTGTATGCATGGGATACACTAAAACTGTTGAAAATTTTATCAAGCCCTTTAATTTTTGTTAAACCGTTATAACTGATGTTCCAATTGGGTTTTGGCAAAATAGATCTAAAAGGATTTGTTTTTGTACGACCGTCAGTTTGCTTAATAAGAAATACGTTATCTGGATTTTGACCTGTATATGCTGCTATGAACGAGGGTATCAAAACGTCTACTGCATATTTACCATAGCCGTAGTAGTAACCATCTGTTTGCAAACCACCACCCGGTTGAGAAGTTGTATATGGATTTGCTTTGCCAAGTCTTCTTGATAGTGTTGCCCTGTTATTTTGAAAGGTTTTAAAAGTTTGCGAAACCCTGTTTGGATCAAACTTTCCAAACAGCGTTTTAAAGGCAATATAACTTACATCAAAACCACCTGTTGAATATGGTGTTAAATGCATAAACTTTTGGTTATTGCCACCCATTGTATCAATAAATCTAAAGGTTTCAGAATAATTTTTACTGAATGTTTTTTTAATATTTACGGTAATATTTAAATCTCTTACCGGTTCAAGGGTAGCACTTGCGGTAAATGTCTGGTCAAAATTTTGTTGAAACAGGTAATTAAAAGTTGAATCTTTTGTAATTAAACCTCGGGCTGCTTTTCTGTTTAACCAGTTACTGTCAACCTGCCTACCCAATATAAAATCAAAACCCGGTGCCATGCTTTTAAAGTTTTGTCCGAGGTATTGTGTACTGTCTGTGTAGCCCGGTAAACGTGTGCTGCCCGTTTCTCCGGCTGAAACATTTACCTGCTTTAAGCTGGTCAACAATTTTCCGAAAACTTTTAATGGAGTACTTACATAGGGCATTGCAGATTTATCTAAAATTTTGCGGTTACGCAATACTCTTTGGCCAAGTTTATTTGTTACGCTATCTGATACTTTTGTGTATCTGTTCCGCCACTTTTCTCTGTCTTCAATATTTTTAGGCGCATCCAGCTGTCTTAAAAATTTTGATTTTTGATACAGCCTGCTAAAATCCATTTGCACGGTTCCTTCTTTTTGCTGACCATTCTCCAGAAAATTACCAAGGTTTACTGCCAGCCTGCTTGCACCTATCCATCTGTAAGTTGCCTGGTATTTTACATTGGCAGTTACAAAATCAAGTACAGGTATTTTAGCCAAAGGCAATGTATATGAAAAAGCCGCTGTTTGATAGAAAAGGGTATTTCTTCCACCTTTAAATAAATTGCTAAAAAGTGTATCCTTTTTTGCTTTAGTATTTAACCTTCCCGCAGGTTCATCTATACGTGAATTGTTTGTGGCGGTGTAATCCAGCAGAATAGACCTTGTGAAATTCCATCGCATAATATAATCTCGTTGAAAGATAAAATATTTATCGAAGGTCTCCGGTGTACGGTACTTATCACCTCCCAAACTTCTTGGTTTAATTACACCAAACTGCCTTTGCAAATCTGCCCTAAAACTTAACTGAGAAGGAATATAATTGATATTAAAATCTTTTAAAAGATCAAACCACCTGGATTTTGTCTTACTAAAAATACCCTTAAATGGTGTAATGTATTTTGGTTGTGGTGCATAATTATAACCTAATGCTGCACGATGCCTGGTAACATCATTAAATTCAATCAGAGGATTGTAGCTGCTTATTTTAAGGTATGAATAACTTACATCTACATTTGAAATATCATAAATTTTAGACTTTTTCGAATTTGTTTTTAATTTTCTTACGTTGGTAAAATTTACTGTTTTGGTTGAAGTAAAATCTACAGCAGTTTTACGGATAGAATCTTTTTGGTTTGACGGTACAACTTTTAATTTGTCCTTCAACTTAATATCCAAATCGTATGGATCATATTCAGGCGCACTTACAGACTGTGAATAGCTGGCAAAAACAGGAATTGACATGGCTGCTTTTTTGGGTAACAGTTTACCTAATTCAAGGTTTGTAGCAATATCAAACTGATAAAAATTATCTCTGTAGCGTTCATTTACTCTTTGTTCCAGCGTACCAAAACCCTTTGTATGCATATTGCCTGAAAGAGACAATGTACCTAGATCTGCCAGTGTAAAATCTATTCTTGCTAAAGCAGCATAACCACCATTTTCATCTAAAGATGAAAGCCTTAATTCGTTCACCCATATTTCGCCGCAGGCAACCAAAGATGTTTTTGTATTTTCCACACCTATCAACATTCCTTTTATTTCACCAAGGTTAGGGTTACCCATCACAGAATAGGTTTGCCCATTTGATTGTAATGCCTGGTATATTTTATTTAAAGGAGTGCTTGATAAATTTCTTGTTTGTTTTAATTTGGTAAGTACGGTTAAATCGAGATCAAGTGAATTGGCAGGATTCCACAGAGAATCGTTATAGGCCTGCGAATTAGGATTAAGTTTTGAGGCCGCATCCAGCTTTGTATTAATTAATGGAATTCTAATTTCGTAATAATTATTTACAAAGTCGGTACCCATTCTAAAAACGGCAGTAAGATCTTTATCTTTTAAAGCGGGGTTAGCAGTCTTAGATTGTTCAGCATGAATGTACATGGCCATTTTTTTAAACTGCCTCAAATCCTTGTTTCCAAAAGTTTGAAACACGCCTTTTGCGTCTCCTCTTTTTAAATCACAAAACTGCAACGTCATTGATTGCTCATTTTGCAAAAGATTTACACCATTGTTGCTTAATGTTTGCTGGCGCTGGATGTCTCTTGGTGTACGGTAAGGCAATGGCAACCTTGTATCGTTTTCTTCAATATTTACTGCCCCCACATTAAATGTTGAATTAGTAGCCACGTTAAACATTCCGGTTGTATCTATCTGGAATTTATACCTTCTCCAAATATTTCTTGCAAGTTGTAACTGTGCAAAACGAACGACTGCAGTATCTGCAAAATCCGTCATAAACATTCTTATAAAGCGGATAGATTTAAAATCCTGGATATTACCGATTTTTTTATCGTAACTATTTACGGGAATTCTTAACTGGTAAAATGTTTCATTTCTAGTAGTACCGTTTGGAAGATTGACAGCCACTACTTTTTTATCTACAATATAGTTTTGACCTATCTGCATTACCGGATCTGTAGATGGTTTTAAATCCAATATATATTGATAATATTCCTCAGTTTCATTCAATGTATTATCACGGTTAAAATCCTCTGCATCTGGGTATAAAGTTGCAGCAGATGTAAATTGTCCGCCGTTGTCAATAGGTGAATTTCCTTCAGGAGAGTTGTAGTTTTTATAGCGTGCAAGAATGCCATCGGCAGCACTAAAACCAGCGTTTCTGTAATGTTTATAATCATCGCTCGATGGATCACGAAGTGCATTTTGATATGCCGGTGAATTGGTACCAAAATTTGTAGCAAGTTTATTTAAATAGGTTTGCCTTCTTCTTACTTCAGCAGAATCACTTAATCCGTCAAGCCCAATATCCTGATATTTTCTGTCGTCAGGATTATTACTAAAAGCATTTGTTACCTGCAGCGGATTTCTTGGTACCAGTCCCCAAACTGTTTCATCCATAGGTGCAGGCGCATTTGGCGTAGAAATTCCGTTTTCGTAAAAACGTCTTCCGTCTTTTAAAATATCTTCAGAAATATTACCCAGGTTAAAATACAATTTACCTCCGGTAGATGATGGGTTGTTTATAAACGGATCTTGTATCCAGGCCTCAATAAATTCTATATTGGCTGTTTCAAAATCTGTCTGGTCAACATTTCTTTGAAGCCCGCCCCATCTTTTTCGTGGATTTAAAAAATTGCCCTGAGCATTTATTGTAGTTGCACTGTCATCAAAATTATAAGGTCCTCTTTCTTTCGGATAATATGCAAGATCAAAAGTAACAAGCTGGCTTTCACCAAAACCCGTAGTTTTTTGGGGGAAAATTTCTTTTTGATAAATCTGTCTTATTCTTGGATCACTTAATAAATTTGGATCGGTAATAGGATTGTTGTTTGCTCTGTACTGTTGAAGAATTTGTTCAATTTGATACCATGCAATTTTTGCACGGTTTTTACCATAGTTTAAATTATTATTTAATTTAGCTTCAGGAAACAATTCTAGATTACTGTTTTTTGCAGTAGCACCCAAAGGTGTTGAAGAAAGACCCCACGCCACTGCCGGAAAACGTAAATCAATTCCGGATTTACTACCTTCAAAATCATCAATATAAATTACACCGTTTGCACCTTTGCCAATCTGTGGAGCATGGCCCGGTTTCAACATTGCACCTTCTGCATAAGCATTAACTAAAGAAGGTGCTTTGGTAGAATAAAATGGTAATTTATCCAATAATTTTGTCAGCCTTGGTAAATCCTTTCTATAATTTACATCTAAGCCATACATAGCATTTCTAATAGGATCTTCCCCCAAATTCACTTTTGTAAAAAATGGCCTTTCGCTTAATCTTACTATTGTACCGCCAATAGAAAGTTGCTCTTTTGCTGTATTTTTAAGTTGATAGTCAAGTCTTAACCCCAAAAAAGATTTTTGCTGTAACCCAAACGATGCATTGTTTTCAAAATTCACCTGCACAGGCAAACCGGAATTTAATATTGCAGGATTAATAATTTTAATGGTACCCAGATCGTAGTTAACATCATAATCTACACCTTCCTGCAATGCACGCCCACCGGCACTTACAGATACAGAACCTTTTGGTATATTATAACCAATACTGATATCGCCGGAGCCCGAAGTTTTAGCAGAACCACGCAGTAAGAATCTGTTTAAATTTGGATATTGTTGTGCAACTGCTTTAATGGAATCGTATAAGGCATAAAATAAAGTATCGGCTGCGGTGATCGGGACTGTTGTATAAATTTGTGGTGCCAAATCTCTTCCAAAAGGTTCAAGCAATGGAAATATAACTCTGCTGTATTGGGAGTTTACGGTAAAATTTTCAATATAGTCAAATACACCATCAGGCTGCGGATCAAGTTGGCTGTTTAACCTATCAAGATTTATCAATGATAAGATGGGAGCTCCCTGATTTTTATTTCCGAAAGGCAAATAACGTTTTGCACCCAACCCAGGCTGTTCGTACAACACATCCAGTTTAAAATCCTGCGGGGTTAATACGCCATAACCAACCGAATACACATTCTTCATCATAAGTTTCCAAATGGGAAGGTTGGTACGTTGCGATGTGGCTTTTAATAATTTTAAGAACAATACCTTTTGTGTTGCAAGAGAACTGTCGGGTGGTACATCTTCTGAAAACTCACCTACCTGATAAATTTTTCCATTGAAAGAATATTGGTAAGCCACACCCAGCACCTCATCTGTTTGTAAAGGAGAACTTAATGATAAAGTTCCAAGCTGACGATTATAAGTGTAAGAAGTGCTGTCAAGTTTTCTGGCAAATGTTTTCTCAAAATCCTGCACAGGTTTTAATCGCAGACTTAATAAGTTGTTGTAAATAGTAGATGAATTTCTTGCATCGGGTAGGTTTCTTATTTTAGTGAGCAAATCGTTTGTTCCGTTAGTTGGAATTGGCTGGCTACTTAAAACGTTTATTGTATCTGCTTTTAAATATGGATTTCTTTCTGCAAGATCCATTAAACCTACAATGTCTCTTGTTTCTGTAGTAATGCCGTTTCTATTGGTTACCCAAACCTGCATTTTTAAAATCTGGATCGGGCTATTGATAGCTGGGGCATTGGCCATTACTCTGTTGTAATTATCCCTAAAATACTGAGCTACCAAAAAGTGACGGTTTTCTTCATATTCATCAGCCTTTATTTCGAATGTTTGTGAAGCTGATCCTCCCCGTAAATTTACATTCTGTCGTTGCGATTTTTGATTTGCGAGTATTGTTGTAACGTACAACTTACCAAATTGCAGTTGTGTTTTTATACCGAATAGTTGTTGTGCTCCGGGTATTAATGTTCCTTTTGATGCAAAACTTACAGAACCTGCTTCAAATCTTTTTATGATATCATCATCACTGCCTGTGTAATCCAACTTTAGTTGATTATCCAGATTGAAATTGGCAAGCGTGTTGTAATTTATTGGAAATTTAAGTTTGTCGCCAATATTTGCATTTACATTTAGTTGAGCATTTAAATTAAAATCGAGACCGCCACTTTTTCTTGCTCGTTCGGGCAAAGTTGGGTTATCAATTCTTTGGCCTTGGTAACCTGCAGTAATATCAACATTACCTTGTGGTGTAATCTCAATTTTGCCGGTTCCGAATAACCTGTTAAACAAATTATCTGAAAGAGATAATTTCGGTTTTAATAATTTACCTCTGTTTAATAAATTGGTGGTATTAGCCCTTTTTTGAAAATAGGCAATTTCTGATTTTCGATTTTCTATGGCCCAATATTCATCGAAACTGTAAGTTGTAGGTGTACGATAATATTTGTCACCAATTTTTTCGTACACAGAATAAGTTCGGGTAATGGCATTGTAAACAACGGAATCTTTTACATTGGCAGGATTAGGCAAATAAAATGTACCTCTATTGTCCGAAGAAACAGCATCTCCCCTACTGTCATTTATTGGATAATGAAGTAAAGCCGACGGAGGCGTATCCCTTACATTTTGTAATACATCGAAGAATGTATTGTTCTTTTTGTCTGTAGCAGCATTTGCAAACAGTAATGACACAGCAGCCCACATCAACAATGTGAGAAGTAATTTTCTTATAAGCGGCATTAAGATAATAAGTTAATGTAAATCTAGACTCAAATTACTTTAAGGGCTTTTTTTATTAGTTCTTCCAATTTTATAATTTCCGGTTCTGCTGCCAGTATTTTTTTCACTGATAATTCCGCCTGTTTCTGCAAAATTCCTAAGGCAACCAATGCGTTTATAGCATCTTTTTCTAAACTATTGACCACTTTGCTCCAGGATAGGCTGCTTGACGAAGTTTTACTACCCACTTTATCCTTAAGTTCGAGTACAAGTCGTTCAGCAGTTTTCTTTCCTATTCCTTTAACGCTTTCAATCAATTTTAAATTGCCTGTTGTAATGGCTATTTCTACTTCTTCAGGTCTTAATGAAGACAACATCATACGGGCTGTAGCAGCACCAACCCCCGAAACGCTAATGAGTAACACAAACATGTCTTTCTCTTCCTTTTCAAAAAAACCATATAACGTATGCGCATCTTCTTTTATTTGAAGATAAGTAAAAAGTTTTCCCGCTGAAAGTGTTTCAATAGCGGTGTAAGTGTTTAAAGTAATATTTACCTCATAACCCACACCATTGATATCTACATATACCTGCGATGCCGTTTTGAAACTAAAATCTCCCCTTAGATATGCATACATAGTTTTATAAGTCTGTCAAGTAACGAAAATAAGGCATTTTTTGGTTTTGTTACTCAAAAATTAGTTGGCCTGATTTGAATTATATTTACCGTAATTATTAAGAAATTTTACTAAAATTATTTAAGGAATGGATAAAATTACTGCGGCTATAACTTGTGTGGGTGGATATGTACCTGAATACAGACTTACAAACAAAATTTTGGAATCAATGATTGATACTAACGATGAATGGATAAAATCACGAACAGGTATTAGTGAGCGCAGGATTTTAAAAGGCGAAGGTTTGGCAACAAGCGATATGGGTGCTGAAGCTGTAAAAAACATTCTACAGAAAAAAGGTATTTTGCCTGAGGAGATTGATTGTGTAATATGTGCAACAGTTACGCCTGATATGCTTTTTCCGTCTACAGCAAATATAATTTGCCATAAGGCCGGTATAAAAAATGCATTTAGCTTTGATATAAATGCAGCATGCTCAGGGTTTTTGTTCACCCTTACAACTGCAGCGAGTTTAATTGAAAGCGGACGCTATAAAAAAGTAATTGTCGTTGGTGCAGATAAAATGAGCAGCATTGTAGATTATACCGACAGAACAACCTGCATTTTATTTGGAGACGGCGCCGGTGCCGTTTTATTAGAAGTCTCTGCAGATGAAAATGGTATAAAAGATAGTCTCTTAAAAACCGATGGTTCAGGGAAACCTTTTTTACACATGAAGGCCGGAGGATCTCTAAAGCCTTCCACAGTTGAAACTGTTCTTGCCAAAGAACATTACATATACCAGGAAGGACAAACGGTTTTTAAATTTGCGGTTAAAGGTATGGCAGATGTTGGTTTTGAATTGCTGCAACGCAATAACTTAACAGGTGATGATATTGCATGGCTGGTACCCCATCAGGCAAATTTGAGAATTATAGAAGCAACAGCAAACCGAATGGGTTTACCAAAAGAAAAAGTAATGATTAATATTGAAAAATATGGTAACACAACAGCTGCCACTATTCCGCTGTGTTTGTGGGATTGGGAGGATAAACTAAAAAAGGGCGATAATCTTATTTTTGCAGCATTTGGCGGCGGGTTTACCTGGGGTGCAACATTGGTTAAATGGGCATATTAAAAAAAATTAGTACTGTGTAGTAAAATATCAGTGTTAAGAAATAACAAATGAAAGTTGAGAGATACGTGGTGAATAATTGATACAAGTCTCAAACATTAAAACATAACATTCTTAATTATAGATGTTGATATTTTTAAAACACAGAAATATTTGGAGCATAATAATTTACATAAAAAATGAAAATAATTTTTACGGTTATTGCAGGGTTATTGATTTCGATAAATACAAATGCTCAGAGCCGTTATCTAGTAAAATTTAGAGATAAAGGTACCAATCCCTTTTCTATTGCAAATCCTTCTCAATACCTTAGTCAGCGTGCTTTGCAGCGCAGAACGAGGTACAATATTTTAATTGACAGTTTGGATTTACCTGTTACACCAAGATATATTGATAGTATCAGACTTTCCGGCGCAGTTACTATTTTAAATGCTTCCAAGTGGTTGAACCAAATTTCTATAAGAACGACGGATGCTGCGGCTTTGGCAAAAATAAACAGCTTCCCGTTTGTAATAAGTTCAATGCCCATTGCTGCAAGATCTTTCGAGCAAATTACTCCTGTCAATAAACAATTAGAAAAGCCTGCAGATATACCATTACAAATTAATGAAACAATTTTTTCATCAAGATTATTAGCAGATGCATTGGATTATGGTGCTTCTCACGGTCAGGTTCATCTGCATCAAGGAGAGTTTCTACATAATCATGGTTTTAAAGGAGAAGGTATGCAGCTTGCGCTTTTAGACGCGGGATTTTTTAGATATTTAAACTTGCCCACATTTGACAGTATCCGTATCAATAATCAAATATTAAATACGTACGATTTTGTGGGAAATAAAACCAGCGTGAATGAAGAGAACAGCCATGGCATGAATTGCCTCAGTACTATAGCAGCGAACTTACCGGGCATATTTGTAGGTACTGCGCCCAAAGCAACATTTTGCCTTTACAAAACAGAAGATGTTACCAGTGAAACTAGGATTGAAGAACATAATATGGCTGCTGGTTATGAAAGAGCTGACAGTATTGGCGTAGATGTGTGTTCCATTTCTTTGGGTTATACCACTTTTGATTTTCCATCTCAAAATTATACCTATGCTGACATGAATGGAAATACAACCATGAGCGCAATAGCATCGGATATAGCAGCAAAAAAAGGAATGCTGCCTGTTATTGCTGCAGGTAATGAAGGCACTAGTGCATGGCATTATATTTCTACCCCGTCAGATGCAGACAGCGTTATGAGTGTTGGTGCTGTTGATACATTAGGCAGCGTTGGTAGTTTTAGCAGTTATGGGCCAAGCAGCAATGGTAGAGTAAAACCAAACGTTGCCGCAACGGGAGTTAGAGCAGTAGTTGCAAGCCCTAGTACAGGCCTGCCGGTTTTAGGTAATGGAACATCTTTTGCGGCACCAAATATTGCAGGGCTCACGACCTGTTTGTGGCAGGCTTTTCCGGAGTATAATAATATCGCAATATTAGACGCCATGCAACGGTCTGCAAGCAAATTCAGCATGCCCGATGACCGTGTTGGTTATGGCATTCCTGATATGAAAAAAGCATTTGTAATTTTATTAAAAAAATCTTACACACAGCAATCAAATTTATCAGCATGCATAGCCGCCATACAATTAAATGCAAAACAAGATAACAGCATGACTGTTATAATAGAAAGAAAACAGGCAAGCGAAGTTTTATACACTCCTTTTAAAACGTTTGCCGGCTCGGGCAGTTTTAGTAACAAAAATTTAAGTTTTACAGATGATTTATCACTTACAAGTGGTGGTATCGTTAATTACAGAATTAGATTGGATATTGCTGCTGATACCAGTTTTTATCTTGACTCGTTGGTAATAAATACGCCACAAACTTGTCAGTTAAAGAAAGAAAACAATGTAAAAATAAATCCAAATCCAGTGGTTGATATTGCAAACATTGTTATTAGCAGAATCGCTTCAACAAAAATAAATATTGTGTTATTTAATGCATCCGGCAAAAGAGTATATCAATCCACATATCAGCAGGCAGCTGGTAACACGGTAAAACAAATTAACATGAAACTAATGGCCGGCGGAATATACTTTTTATCCATATTTGCCGATGATAAAAAAATAGTTACTGAAAAAATTTTAAAAAGATAATACGGCAACAAACATAGTATCTGCCTGCATTTCATACCCTTTTAAATATTCCATTTGTAATAATTGCAGATGGAATTTTTGTTTTAAAGCATCAACTACAGCTTCATTTTCTTTTTTAAAAACAGAACAGGTAATGTAAAAAAACAGACCGTCTTTTTTTAAGTATTTAATTGCATTACCAGCAATTTTCATTTGCATGGCAGCATATTCATCAATTTTAGCAGCGTCAAAAAAATGAGATTGTTCAGGTGTTCGGCTCCATGTTCCACTTCCTGTACAAGGGGCATCACAAATTATTAAATCATATTTATTTAAGTGACTTGTAGCTTGTTCTTCTAAAAGATTAGCAGTAAAGGAATCGTATTTTTTTATTCCTGCATCTTTAAAACGGATACGTAAATTATTTAAAATATTCGGGCGAATATCTGATACATTTAGTTTTACCTGGCCATGTAAAATATCGTATAACAAAATAGATTTACCACCGCTTGCAGCGCAACAATCCCATACTTCTACATTTTTTTTTAAAGAAACAGCTGGCTTTTGCAAATAATTAAAAACCAGTTGAGAATTACGATCCTGCACAACTATTTCTTTGTTTGGTTCAAATAAAAGTTCTGTTTTAAACCCCTGTTTTAATACAATACATGAAGTTGAAATTTGATGAAAGTCAATTTTATTATTTGTAAGTTTTTCTAATACCATCAATTCTTTGCCAGGCCTGATCCTCAAAAAAAACAAAGGTTGTTCAAGAAAAGAGAATGTAAATTTTTCTTTATCAACTCCTTCCCCAATCTCATTTTGCAAAGGAAAAATATTTTCAATATCAATATTTACATAATTGATTTTTGCTTCTTTATTTAATGTTATTTTCTCATTTAAAATGGGATTTATTTTTTGAAGAAAACTATTGCTTTCATTGTTACATAAAAAAGTGGCAATGGCAATTCTATCCTCAACAGAATTATTTTTTAAAGCCTTACCTAAGCGATAAAAATTGTAACAAAGGGATGTTATTTGCTTTCTGTCTTTGGAGCCATACTTTTTATCTCCGGCAAAAAAACGTTTGAGATGATGTACTAGTGGTTCATCTTTTTTATGCGTTTGTATAACTTTTACAGCAGAAGTTAAATGGGAATGATGGTGGCTCAATTCATTTTGTTTATGGTAAAAATAAATGTAGATAACATTACTTATAAATCAGTTTTAAAAATACTACAAATCCTTCATCATCCATACTGAGCAATAGGTGTGACCGGTATTACCCATAGGTCCGTTGATGTTGTAGAACCCTGATTTTTTATATAATTTTTGTGCATCAATCATAAATGGCATTGTTTCAAGATAACATTTTTTAAAACCAAATTCTTTTGCTTGTTGTAAACACAATGCTATCATTTTTGAACCTACACCAAGCCCACGGGACTCAGGCATAAAATACATTTTTTGAAGTTCGCAAATTGTGTCCTCTCCATTATCCAATTTTTGAATACCGGCACCGCCAATAATTCTACCATCATTTTCAATAACGAAATAAACAGCATTTGCTTTTTGATAGGTTTCAAACATTGTATCGAGATTTGGATCAGCATAAGCAGTTCCAACTTTTGGCGCTCCCAATTCCATCATTACAGTTCTTACAATTTTTGCAACCGCAGGATTATCTTTCTGTTCTATTTCTCTGATATCCATATTTATTTTTATAAAAATGGCTTCTTCAAACAAATGAAAAAGCCAATAGGAGTTAATTCAAATTATTTTTATAATTCCAGCAATGCATCTATTGGATCTTTTCCAAACAGCAACAATGCAGGATTCTCTAACAACTGTTTTACTGTTACTAAAAACCCTACAGATTCCCTGCCATCAATAACTCTATGATCGTAACTTAAAGCCACATACATCATTGGCCTTATAACCACATGTCCGTTTATTGCCATTGGCCGCTCCACAATATTATGCATACCAAGTATGGCACTTTGCGGTATATTAATAATGGGCGTACTCATCATTGAGCCAAAAATACCCCCGTTTGTAATAGTGAACGTTCCACCACTCATTTCTTCAATAGTAAGTTTATTATTTTTTGCTTTTGTGGCAAGCTCAACTACAGCAGCTTCAACGCCTGCCATACTTAAACTTTCGGCATTGCGAATAACCGGAACAACTAAACCTTTCGGCGCACTCACCGCAATAGATATATCACAATAGTCATGATATAAAATGTTTTCTCCATCCAAATAAGCATTTACAGCAGGAAATTTTTGTAAAGCATAGCAACATGCTTTTGTAAAAAAACTCATAAAGCCTAAATTAACACCATGCTGCTCTTTAAATTTATCTTTTGATTTTTTTCTGATATCCATAATAGCCGTCATATCCACTTCATTAAAAGTGGTAAGCATGGCTGTTGTATTTTTTGCTTCTACCAGCCTGCGGCTAATGGTTTTACGAAGGTTACTCATTTTTTCAGGACGCTCATTTCTGCTGAACATGGCTGCCGCCGGATTTCTTCCTGGGTTGTTCAAGGCTTCTAAAACATCTTGCTTAACGATTTTACCATTTTCGCCTGTTGCTTTAATTTTGTTGCTGTCAACTTTTTTATCTGCAATGATAGCTGCTGCTACAGGTGTAGCTTTTATGTCATTTTTTGGTTCAGCATTTTCTACCTTTTTGGGTTCAGCATTTTCTACAGGGAATTCTTTGTTTTCTTTTGCCGGTTCTTCCCGTTTTTGTTCAACTTTATTTTCATCAACAGCAGGTTTTGCTGCGTCTGTATCAATACTGCAAACTACATCTCCAATGGCCAGCGTATCTCCTTCTTTAGCTACATGTTTTACAATACCAGCCTGTTCCGCATTTACTTCAAACGTGGCTTTTTCACTTTCCAGTTCAGCAATTACCTCATCTCTATCTGCAAAATCTCCATCATTTTTTAGCCATTTTACAAGCGTTACTTCGTTTATGCTTTCTCCAACGGTAGGAACTTTAATATCGATAGCCATTAAGATCGTTTTATTTTTTGCGAATTTCGGATAAAATTATCATTCCTTTCAAATAGATTTTTTACACGTTTCTAGTTTTTAAAAGTTACGTTTTTGGTAAAATGACTTGAAGGTTTTAAATATAAAAAATAAAAAAAAAGTTCACGTTATATTTTTATCTATACTTGCACATTACAAGAATTTAATAATTTTGAAATGAGTAAGAAAGTTTTATATACTTTAGAATATCCTGTACGAAGTTCTCCTGGTATTTTATATGATTTTTTAAGTAGTGCGTCAGCGCTACAAGAGTGGTTTGCAGATAAAGTTGATGACAGAGACGGTATTTACACTTTTGGATGGAACGGAACAGATGAAAAAGCTGAAGTTTTGGAAAGAGAAGACAATAAACATATACGTTACAGATGGTTAAATGGTCCTAAAGATGAGTACTTCGAATTTAAAATTGAAAAATCAGAAGTTACCAACCAGACCATTTTAATTATTACCGATTTTGCGGAAAAGAAAGATATTAAAGACCAGACCCAACTTTGGGAATATCAGGTTAAAGATCTTTTTCACCGAATAGGTAGCTAAGTTGTAAAAAGGTTTAAAATTTTTTTATATCCTTCGGGTAAAACAGACTGCATCATATTCCAATGATGCAGTTCGTATTTTAAGGCTATTTTAAAAACATTGCGGCTTTCAATTAGAATTTTTAAGTCGTTGGTTAACGAGGAAATTTTCTTAAAATTTTCATCTCCAAAATGATGTTGCCATTCATCTTCTCCTACCGATATATAAAAGTCATTCTCATCTTTTAAGTTAGCCAAAATTTTAGCAGCATATATTTTTTTATAAGTTCCTTTTAAGTGAAGGGTAATACTGAAAAAATTTCCCCACCAAAACATTGTACGCAAAGCAAAAATATTTTCTTTGCTAAAAGTAGCCGGGTAATCCATTATTACATAAGGGAAACCATTATAATTTTCACCTTTTGAAATTTTTGGAATAGCTGAAATTAAAGTTTTTTCAGTACTTACAACTTCTTTAAAATTTAAAGATAGAATTGGGATTTGTTCATTAAACAATGCCGCTGCTTTACTAATGATAGCCTGTTTAGTTAAAATAAAATCCTTATCATTTGCCATCGCAAGTTCGCCCGCAGAAAGCATTACTTTTGTACCGTTATCCATCTTATAAAATGAAGGATAAAAGTAAAGCTTTTATACAGCCCTCATGTTGAAAAAATTAGATAAACTTATTCTTAAATCATTTCTCGGTCCGTTTATCATTACATTTTTTATTGCATTTTTTGTTTTAATGATGCAGATACTATGGAAGTACATAGATGATCTTGTTGGAAAAGGATTACCCTTTTTTACGATCGTTAAATTTGTATGGTATGCCAGTGCAACACTCTCCTCTCTTGCTATGCCTATTGCAATACTTATTTCTTCTATCATGACGTTTGGTAACCTTGGCGAAAGTTTTGAACTTGTAGCAATAAAATCTGCAGGCATATCATTACTTAGGTTTATGCGTCCGCTGTTGTGGTTTACTGTGCTGCTTTGTATAATTACTTTTTTGTTTGCTAATTATGTTATTCCTTACTCACAATTAAAATTTGTTACACTATACAGAGACATACTTGTAAAAAAACCTGCTCTGAATATGAAGCAGGGAATTTTCTATAAGGACATTGATAAGTATGCTATAAAGGTTGGTAAAAAAGATGAAAACGGAACTAAAATCGAGAACGTTTTAATCTATGAACAATCAAACATATTGCAGGAAAATACGATCGTTGCAAAAAGCGGAAACATGCAAATTTCTGATAACAATAATTACCTTGAATTCAAATTAAAAGACGGTAATAGGTATCAGGAAAAAGGAAGTTATGGAGACAGTTCAACAGAATATGTAAGACTACAATTTGCAACCTTTAAAAAACTGTTTGATTTGAGTGCATTCAACCAGAAAGCTAGTAATGAAGAAGATTTAAAAAACAATTCTAAAATGTTGAGCGCAACCCAGCTTAATAAAAATATAGATTCAGTTTCGAAAATTAAAGACAGTCTTTCAAAAAATATCAGCAAGTACATTCATGCATCGTTAAAATATGTAAACGACACATCTTCACAATGGAAAAATGTAGGACCTGTGACATTTAAGAGTAAAGAAAAACTTTTCCCTGACAGTGCTGAAGATATTCTTTACGAAAGATCAATCAGCAAAATAGGAGAAATAAAAAATAATTTATTCTTTAATAATACAGAGTTTGAAAGTAAAAAGCAAGACATAATTAATCTAAAACTGGAATGGCAACGAAAATTTGCTTTTTCTCTTGCTTGCATGGTTTTGTTTTTTATTGGTGCACCGCTTGGTTCTATTATTAGAAAAGGTGGGCTGGGTATGCCTTTGGTAGTTGCAATTGTGTTCTTTTTAATTTTTCATTTGCTTAATATGTTTGGCGAAAAGTTTGTAAGAACTGAGACCCTTTCCCCTTTTTTAGGTATGTGGCTGGCAATTATTGTTCTTACACCCGTAGGTATATTTTTTACTTATAAAGCAATGAACGATTCACAATTGTTTAATAAAGATTTGTACCTTAACTTTTATAGAAAAGTAAAATTATTTTTATCAGTAAAAAAACAGGCAAATACATAATCTAAACATCATGGAAAATAACAATAGCCGCCGTAAATTTTTAAAAAACACTGTACAGGTTGCAGCAATTATAACTGCTGGCAGTGCAGGTGTTTCCAGTCTTTTAGCATCATGCTCACCTACAAATTCGTTAGCAATTCCACCAGCCTTTTTAACAGGTTTTAACCAGCAGCCTTTGCCTTATGCATACGATGCTCTTGAAAATGTTATTGATGCTAAAACGATGGAAATACACTTCAGTAAGCATGCTGCGGCATACAGCAAAGCGCTTAAAGAAGCCGCAACTGCAGAAGGAATTGATGCGACAAAACCGCTTGAAAATGTACTGGCCAAAATTTCTAAATACTCTGTAAAGATGCGAAATAATGCCGGTGGGCATTACAACCACGAAATGTTTTGGAAAAGCATGCAACCTAAAAAAACAGACAACAAACCAACAGGAAATCTGGCAGCCTCAATTGAAAAAACTTTTGGCTCTTTTGCAAATTTTAAAACGCAGTTTAGCGATTCTGCAAAAACAAGGTTTGGAAGCGGCTGGGCCTGGTTATATGTAGATGCTGCAAATAATTTAAAAATTGGAAGTACACCTAACCAGGATAATCCTTTAATGGATAAATCAGATATCAAAGGTTTTCCAATACTTGGGCTGGATGTGTGGGAACATGCCTATTATTTAAAATACCAAAACAAAAGAGCTGATTACATTGAAAACTGGTGGAATGTAGTAAACTGGAGTTATACAGAAACAAGATTTAATAAAAAGTAAAATCTCTTAAAATAGACTCAGCCTTTGAAAAGCAACTTATCTATTAGAAAGGGAGCTGACCAAAGGCTGATGAATTGACATTGCAATCGTAAAACAAATGTAGCAAAACAACTACTTCTTAAAGCATATTTCTTAAAAAAATATTTCACAATAACCTGTTAAAATACTTAGGATTTTAACTATAATATCAATTACTTCAAACAAAAAAATATCAAACTAAATACAATTATTTTTATGAATACTTGGAAAGAATATCAGGAACAAAACAAAGAAAGGTTTTTAAATGAGTTATTGGATCTGTTGCGCATACCAAGCGTAAGTGCAAAGGGCGAGCACAAAGCTGATATGCTTAAATGTGCTGAAGCTGTAAAATCAAGTTTGCTGGATGCCGGTGCTGATAAAGTTACTATCTACGAAACAGAAGGACACCCAATTGTTTACGGAGAAAAAATTATCGACCCAAGCAAACCAACAGTATTGGTTTATGGCCATTACGATGTGCAACCCGCTGAGCCGCTCGAACTTTGGAACAGCCCTGCTTTTGAGCCTACAATTATTGACGGAAAGATTTTTGCAAGAGGAAGTTGTGATGATAAAGGGCAGATGTACATGCACGTAAAGGCATTGGAAATATTGGTAAAAACCAACACACTACAAAACAATATTAAATTTTGTATTGAGGGCGAAGAAGAAATTGGCTCACCCAACCTTGGCAAATTTGTAGCTGCAAATAAAGAATTATTAAAAGCAGATGTTGTACTTATTAGTGATACTGCAATGATAAGTTTGGATGCACCGAGTATGGATGTTGGTGTGCGTGGTCTTAGTTACATAGAAGTAGAAGTAACAGGACCAAACAGAGATTTACACAGCGGTGTTTATGGTGGCGCAGTTGCAAACCCAATAACAATTCTGGCAAAAATGATTGCTTCGTTACACGATGACAATAACCATATTACTATACCCGGCTTTTATGATGATGTTGTTGTTTCTACGGATGAAGAACGAGCATTAATGGCAAAAGCTCCATTTAACGAAGCAGCATATAAAGAGGAACTTGGGGTAAAAGAATTGTGGGGTGAAAAAGGTTACACTACAAATGAAAGAACCGGCATAAGACCAACCATAGAACTAAACGGTATTTGGGGTGGTTACACCGGCGAGGGTGCAAAAACCGTTTTGCCAAGCAAAGCATTTGCAAAAATATCAGCAAGACTTGTTCCTAACCAGGGGTCAGATAAAATAACAGAAATACTGATAAATCATTTACAAAAAATTGCTCCGGCAAACGTAACAGTAAAAGCAACATTGCACCATGGCGGCGAACCATATATGACTCCAATTGATAGTAAGGGTTACAAAGCTGCTTCCAAAGCAATAGAAACAACTTTTGGTAAATCACCTATCCCTGTTCGGGGTGGGGGTAGTATTCCAATTTGTGCATTGTTTGAAAAAGAACTCGGTATTAAAATAATATTTATGGGCTTTGGTCTGGATAGTGATAATCTTCATAGTCCCAATGAAAAATTTAATATTGAAAATTATTATAAAGGAATAGAGACCATTCCTTATTTTCATAAATATTTTACAGAAATGGCATAAATAACATTTTTATTATATAAAAAAACCCAACTGTTCATTTGGGTTTTTTTATATTCTTTTTTATAACTTTTATGACAATGTTTTTTAAAATTTATTTTGAAACTAAATTTTCCTGATCTCATAGTTTTTTTAACAAAATATTATTTAATTTGAGCGTCTAAACAAAACTACTATGAGAAAAATAAAATTACTCTCTCTTTTTTGTATACTTTTTCTGGGGGCAAGTGCACAGACTAAAGAAGTAAACGGAAAAGTTACAGATTCTAGGGACGGCTCTCCCTTGGTTGGGGTTACAGTCAAAGCCAAAGGTGCTGCCAGCTCCACAACTACAAAGCAAGATGGTACCTTCACTTTAAATGTACCTGCTAACACAAAAGCATTAATGATTTCCTATGTGGGTTTTAAAGTACAGGAAACGGCCATTGATAATGCTGCTAATATTTCTCTTTCTCAGTCAGATAATTCTATGTCTGAAGTAATTGTGGTAGGTTTTGGTACAAAAGCAAAACGAGATTTAACGGGCTCAATATCAAAAGTAAGCTCCAAGGATATTTCAGGTACGCCCGCCATTTCTTTTGAAAGTGCTATTCAAGGTCGTGCGGCAGGAGTTTTTGTAGAACAACAGAATGGTAAACTTGGGCAAGGCATTAAAGTAAGGGTTCGTGGCGCTGCTTCAATAACTGCAGGTGCTGATCCCCTTTATGTGGTTGATGGAATAACATTACAAAACAGCAGCTTGTCTAGTAATGGGGCCGGTACAAACCCGCTTGCAGATATTAATCCTAATGACATCGAATCGATTGAAATATTAAAAGACGCTTCTGCAACTGCTATTTATGGAGCCAATGGTTCTAACGGTGTTGTTTTAATAACTACTAAAAAAGGTAAAGCCGGTAAATCAAAAATTGAATTCGGTTATTTTACAGGTAATCAAAAACCAACAGGTAAAAGAGATTTTATGAATGCGCAGGAATATGTTGACTACACGAGAATGGCAGCTGCAAATGCATTTAGATTAGATCCATCTTTTGATTATGTGGCCTTTGCAGAAAGAAGGCTGAAAAGATATTCAGGCGGTAATGACGATTACAAGACTGCAAAGGTGAATACTGACTGGCAGGAACAGGCTTTTCAAAAAGCTCCAATCAGCCAGTATGATATTAATTTTTCTGGTGGTAATGAAAAAACCACTTTTTACATGGGTGGTCAATATATAGATCAAAAAGGAATTATTATAAAAAACAGCCTTAAGCGTTATAGTGGAAGATTAAATCTTGAGCATAAGGTGAGGGATTGGTTGTCTTTTGGTATGAATATGAGTTTTGTTAGATCAAATAATAACAGGGTTTCAAATGATAATGCGTTTGCAACGCCTTTACAAATTGTCGCACTTTCTCCAATTACCCCATTGCTTGATCCAAGAACAGGACAAACAAGTGGTGCTTTGGATACTACCACAGGCCGACCAAATACTAATTTCCCAGTATATTACAATCCTTTGCTAGGAGCAGAAAATGCTTCATATTTAACTACTGTAAACCGTACACTTGGGAATATATTTTCAAACATTCGGCTTACAAAAGGATTAAACTTTCGATCTGAATTTGGTGTTGATCAAACAAACCAAAATGAAGAAACCTATAGTGGACGTTTAACAGTAAGGAACAGCCTAGCTCCAAATGGACAAGCATTTGCATCATCTGATGAAATACTGAATTTAACAGTTAACAACTTCTTCCAGTACAATAAATCATTTAACGATAAAAATATTTTAGATGCGGTTTTAGGTACAAGCTATCAAAAATATGATATCTCATCAATCAGTTTAAGTGGAGAACAATTTCCAAGTGATGCTTATAAAAAAATAAGCAGTGCTGCTTTACCAACCAATGTATTTAGTGGCGGTACAGGATTTAGAGTACTTTCTTACTTTGGAAGAGTGAATTATAAATTGAATGACCGCTATTTACTTGCCGTAAGCGGTCGGTACGACGGATCTTCCAAGTTTGGTGCAAATAACCAATACGGCTTTTTCCCTGCAGCATCTGTAGGATGGATTGTAACGGAAGAAAAGTTTTTACAAAATGTTAGGTGGTTAAGCTTTTTAAAATTAAAAGCGGGTTACGGAGAAACAGGTAATTCTCTAGGAATAAATAATTTTGCATCAAGAGGTTTATATTCCGGAAATGCAGCTTATGGTGGATTACCAGGTCAACATCCAACTCAATTGGCAAACCCAGATTTAAAGTGGGAAACTACTGCAAGTTTAGATCTTGGTTTTGAAGCTAATTTTTTAAAGAACAGAATTTCGCTGGAAGTTGATTATTACGAAAGAAAAACTAGAGACCTTTTATTGAACGTGAACATACCAGGAACCAGTGGTTTTTCAACACAAACCAGAAATGCAGGAAAGCTCAATAATAAAGGAATCGAATTCACTTTGAATACTGAAAATATTTCAACAAGAAATTTTAAATGGAGTACAAACTTAAATTTTGCTGCAAATAAAAATAAAATAATTGATTTAAAAGGCCAGCAGATTGGAACTTTAAACAGAGCTAAGGAAGGAGAAGCCTTGGGAGTATTTTATGCAAGAGAATTTGCAGGAGCTGACCCTAAAAATGGTGATGCACTTTTCTACAAAAACACAGTTGGTACAGATGGTAAACTTGACAGATCTACAACCAATGACTACAACCAGGCTCAGGATGTTGTGATAGGAAACCCTAACCCAAAATTTATTTATGGAATTAAAAATAATTTTAGCTACAAAGGCTTGGATCTGGATGTGTTGTTACAAGGCGTTTATGGAAATCAAATTTTTAATGGTGGTGGTCAATATATGTCAGCAAGTGGCAGTAATGGTTTTGATAACCAAACCCGTGATCAATTAAACTCATGGAAAAAAGCCGGTGATATTACGCAGGTGCCGGAAGCGAGAATGTTTTTTGCCAACGGTACAAATAACTCAAGTCGTTATATATCAGACGGGTCTTACTTAAGAGTAAAAGCTGTCACACTAGGGTACAACCTACCAAAATCATTTCTTTCAAGATTACGCCTTGATAAAGCCCGTATTTATGTAAGAGGTCAAAATTTATTCACTTTTACCAAGTACAAAGGTTGGGATCCAGAAGTAAATGCCGATTTTCAGGCAAGTGAAATTAACCAGGGACAGGATTTCTACTCTGCTCCTCAGTTAAAAACAGTTGTATTTGGAATTAATATCGGATTATAAATAATGAATAATAAAATTATTATGAAAAATAACATATTTGCTATATTGCTAACAGGTGCAATAGTAATGTTTGGTTGCAAAAAACCTTTGGATGTACAACCAACACAAAGTATTGATGAAAGTGTTGCTTTAAAAACAAACAGCGATGTTCAGGTGGCACTCGTAGGTTCTTACGCTGACATGGGAGCAGCTGATCTTTATGGTGGTAGAGTTTATGTAAATACTGAATTATTAGGCAACAGCAACGATTTAAGCTGGGCCGGTACATTTCAGGGACTTACCCAAATATTTAATAAAACAATACCTGTTGATAATGGGTTTGTAGCCGGCACCTGGCTAGCAAGTTACCGTACTATAAATGATGTAAACAATGTTTTAAGTGCTTTAGCTGTTGTAAATGCCAACCAGGCAAACAGGGTGGAAGGTGAAGCGAAATTTATTAGGGGCACGGTGTATTTTGATTTGGTAAGACTTTATGGCAAATCCTGGAATGATGGTACACCCGCAAATAACCCCGGAGTACCATTAATACTTACACCTACAAAATCAATAACTCCGTCTAGCAATGTAGCGAGAAGTAGTGTGATGCAGGTGTACGATCAGGTAATAAAAGATTTAACTGAAGCAGAAGCTAAATTACCCGATGCAAATGGTTTTTTTGCTACAAAAAATGCAGCAGCAGCAATGCTTTCCCGAGTTTACTTACAAAAAGGGGATTATACAAATGCGTTGCAAGAAGCATACAAAGTAATAATTTCTAACAGGCAATCATTAAATTCTAATTATGCAGATGAATTTCCTTCCAATCCCAACGGTCCTATTGCTGTAGGTAACACACAGGAAGATATTTTTATGATTCAGGTAAATGCAACTCAGGGTGTGAATGATTTTAATACATTCTTTTCCGTGTATGGCAGAGGAGATATTGGTATTACAAATAACCATGTTGCATTGTACGAACCAGGGGATCAAAGATTAACGCTGATTGATGTTAATGCGCTTGTTTCAGCTAAGTTTGACAATGCTTATGGAAATGTCCACATAAGTCGCTTAGCAGAAATGTATTTGACCAGAGCAGAAAGTAATTTTAGGTTGGGATCTGCAGTTGGCGCCACAGCTTTGGATGACATCAATAGAATTAGAA
>JANXTG010000187.1 GCA_025352525.1 Ferruginibacter sp. | reverse complement strand
TGCTGTTATTTATGCAGGATTTTACGGACATTTCAGTTGGTTTTATTGGCTTGGTACAGCTGTGTTTTGCGGTATGCTTATTTACCAGCATGCAATTGTAAAACCTACTGATTTAAGCAGGGTAAATATTGCTTTTATGACGGCTAATGGCATTGCATCCGTTGTGTTTGCCGTTTTTGTATTGTTAGATTTATTTTTACTGCATTAATATTTGTGCGTTCATCTTTTATTTTTCAATCAGCATTTGCTCGGGCTCTACATTCCTATCTTTTTATTCGCTGAAGCGATATAAAAGGATATCCACTACAATCCCGGCGCTCTTCAGCAGTAAATCTTTTTTCATCTTTTATTGTGCAATAGCTATTTTTATATTTTACAAATTCGTTTAACTTTAGTTTCTATAAAAATCAAATATATGTTAGTCAAAAAAGCGGTTTTGAAAAGTATAAAAGACATGCCTGATTATTTTTCTGTAGACGATGCAATTGAAAGATTGATTGTATTAAGCAAAATTGAAAACGCTCAAACAGAAATAAAAGAAGGGAAAGGTTTAATTACATCGCAGGCAACAAAAAAGCTTACTAAATGGCTGAAATAGTTTGGTCTCCCTCTTCTATAAAAGATATCAATGCAATTTCAGAATATATTGCAAAAGATTCTTTAATGGCTGCAAAAAATATGGTTGATCTATTTTTTGAGTAAGCAGAAATATTATCTCGATTCCCATATTATCGAAAGCAAGTTCGGGAAACAAAGAATTCATTTTTAAGAGAAGTTTTAGTCAGTAGGTACAGAATTATTTATCAAGTGTTTTCAGAAGACCAAGTCAATATTCTTACTGTCCATCACCAATCTAGATTATTAAAAAACAATCCCTCAGTAAAGAGAAAATTAAAATAATTTAATAATTACTTTATTTAATTATTATGTCTTTTGTGTATTCAATAATCCCCTTCTCGTAATCTTTGCTTTTAGTTTTTATTACCGAATATATTGCCACACTTAATACTGTAACCAAAAACAACGAGGAGGCTACACCCATGTAATATTCATTGCCTTCCTTCTTCTTAAAATAAAAAAATATAAAGGCGGCTGCAAAGAGAATTGAAATATTTATATAGATAAGCACCGTAAAATTTTGATTCATTTCAATTATACGGGGTAATTCTTTTGTTCTTAGAAGTTCTGGATGCAAATCGTAATTGTAAGTATTTCTGACTTTTAAAATATCAGTCTTTTTGTAATTAGAAAATCCTGCACCCAAATTTATTATTGCAAAAACTGCCAACGGTAATGCAAACCCTTTGAACCATTGTGTTTTTAGTTTTATAAAAAATACTAAAGCTATAATAAGTGCAACTGCGCCCAAAACCATTAAAAATATTTGTTCATTTTTAAAAGCGCTAAAGTATTGTTCAATATTTTCTTTTGTAAACATTAATATTTTATTCCTCAATGGCCGCTAATATATTTTCGCCCATCGGTGATTCTGATGATTCAAAAAAGTGAGTAAGATTTCCTTTTTCATTTACAAGGTATTTACAAAAGTTCCAGCCGGGTTCATTGCTGTTCCATCCATTTTTATCCTTATCTGTAAGCCATTCGTAAACTTTATTTTGTGTAGAATGAACAACTACTTTACTTTTTTTCATAAGCGGAAAACTAATGCCGTAATTACGTTTACAAAACTCAGCTATTGTATAATCATCCTGGCTTTCCTGCTTCTGAAAATCATTTGCAGGAAACGCTAATATTATTAATTTTTCTTTCTTTAAATTATATAGTTTTTCCAGCTCTTCATACTGTGCTGTATATCCACAATCTGATGCAGTATTTACGATCAAAACCTTTTTATTTTTAACTTGTGAAAAATCAAATTCGCTCCCATTGTTAAGTGTAGATTTTAACGAGTAAAAAGACTGCACAGCAGGTTTATCAGATACAAAAATCCCTTTGTTTATTTTAAATGATTTTGTAAAGAATGCAAATATTGGATAGACTAGTTTTAAAAATTGTTGTTTTGCAGTCATAATTATTTCATTACTTTTTTAAACAAACTAAGCCTGTTTGTAAATGGCGGATATTTAATAAATGGATCAAACCATGTAGGCGTTTTCATGATAGATTTTTTATGGCTAAAGGTATTAAAACTAAACTTGCCATGGTAATTGCCCATACCACTCGCACCTCTACCGCCAAAAGGTAATTTTTCATTTGCCAAATGTAATGCAGCATTATTTACACAACCGCCGCCAAATGGTATCGAGTTTAGCCAATTTTTTTCTTTCTCTTTAGAAGAAGTAAATAAATAAAATGCCAGTGGGTTTTTATTTTGCTTTATAATTTCTACCGCATTATGCATATCCGTGAATGAAATTACAGGTAATACCGGTCCAAAAATTTCTTCCTGCATTACTATATTATTTGTATCTATTATTTCCAGCAAAGTAGGCTCTATGTATAAATCATTTTTAGCTGTTTTTCCACCAAATAATATTTTTCCTTGCTGTAAATAGTTCTCAATTCTGCCAAATTGCTTTTCATTGATTATCCTTCCAAACGAATCAGATTTTTGCGCATCAGTTCCAAAAAATCTTTTTATATTTTCTTGTATTTCTGTTACAAGTTTTTCTTTTATAGTTTGGTGTACCAACAAATAATCCGGTGCTACACATGTTTGTCCTGCATTTAAAAATTTAGCCATGGTAATTCTCTTTGCAGCAATTTTTACATCAGCATCGCTTTCAATGATACAGGGACTTTTGCCACCAAGTTCCAGCGTTACAGGTACAAGGTTTTTTGCTGCAAGCTCATAAATTATTTTACCAACTGCTGTACTTCCTGTGTAAAAAACATGGTCAAAAACAAAATTATTCATTAGCTCAGGCACAAGCGTTGCGCCATCTCCTTCAAAAAATAAAACATATTGTGGTTCAAAAGTTTCTTCAATTATTCTTTTCATAACATCAGAAATGAATGGGGCCATTTCTGATGGTTTTAATACTACACAATTACCGGCGGCTATTGCGCCAATAAGCGGTGTAAACAATAAATTGAAAGGATAATTCCATGGGCTGATAATTAATACAACACCGAGAGGTTCTGATAATACAAAACTTTTAGATGGAAAATTAAATAAATTGGTACTTACATTTTGGGGAGCCATCCATGTCTTCAAATGTTTGATAGCAGAACTTGCTTCTGCCAAAAAAAAGCCGTTTTCAGAAATATAACTTTCTTCTTTGCTTTTATGTAAATCCTTGTATAAAGCTTCAAAAATTTCTATCTCATATTTCTGAACTGTAGCTTTTAGTTTTTGTAATTGTTGTACTCTAAAATCGTACGTTTTTGTAATGCCGGTTTCAAAATAGGTGCGCATTTCGGCTTTTAGTACACTTGTATCCATTTAAACTAAATTTGAATTTTAAAGTTAAGCAAACTAACTATGAACGATGAACAATATATGCGTTTGGCATTAAGGGAAGCAACCATTGCATTCGAAAAAGTGGAAGTGCCAATTGGAGCTGTGTTGGTTATTGGCGATAAAATAATAGCCCGGTCTCATAACCAGGTAGAGATGCTTAATGACAGTACAGCCCATGCAGAAATATTAGCTCTCACTACCGCTTATAATTCGCTGGGCAGTAAATATGTAAATGCTGCAACCTTATATGTAACAATAGAACCTTGTCTCATGTGCAGTGGTGCATTGTATTGGAGTAAAATTGGCAAAGTGGTTTTTGGTGCCCCGGATGATAAAAACAGTTACCGAAAATATACGGGTGATGTCAATCCATTTCACCCAAAAACAATTATAGTAGGGGGTATTTTAAAGGAAGAGTGTTCGGTATTAATGAAGGAATTTTTTAAAAAAAGAAGAAAATCTTAAAGTTGAACTTTAGTGAGTGATATCTTATAAATTGTTTTAAAATTGAAAGGAGCATTTTATTTAATTTCGTAATCGATAATTGTGTTTTCCTTTTTAGGCTTTAATTTTGTATATAATATATTTTTAATCATATAAATTTTTTACAATGGCATTTACTTTAGCGCCGCTGCCTTATGCATACGATGCATTGGAGCCGCATATTGATATCGAAACAATGAAAATACATCATGATAAGCACCAGCAGGCTTATGTAGATAACTTAAACAAAGCAATTGCAGGCACAGAAAATGAAAACAAAACAATTGAAGAACTTGTAAAAAGTGCAGGCACAATAAGCCCTGCAGTTCGTAACAACGGTGGCGGACATTGGAACCATAATTTTTTTTGGGATTCATTGAAAAACAACAATGGCACAAAACCTTCGGGAAAATTAGCAGCAGCTATTGATGCAGCTTTTGGAACATTTGATGCATTTAAAGAAAAATTTAATGCGGCCGGTACAACACGTTTTGGTAGCGGTTGGGCTTGGTTAAATATTAAAGATGGCAAATTGGAGGTAAGTTCTACCCCCAATCAGGATAATCCATTAATGGATATAGCAGAAGTAAAAGGAACGCCAATTTTGGGTTGCGATGTTTGGGAACATGCTTATTATTTAAAGTATCAAAATAAACGTCCCGCATATTTAGAAGCTTTCTGGAATGTGGTAAACTGGGATAAAGTAGCTGAGCGTTTTGAAAAGGGATAATTACTAATAAATTTTAGAAAAAAAGCTGTTCGTTGGAACAGCTTTTTTTATGTAATAAATTTTATAAGTGTTTAAATATTTAAGGTTGTAACATTATAAATTAAACGGCAACATCTTTGGTATACTTTATTTATTCATTTAATCAAAAAATTATTTTATGGCATTTATTAAATCAACTCAAGCAGATGGTGAAGTGGTAAATATTTATTACGAAGAACTTGGAAAAGGAAAAAATGTAGTTTTTATACATGGCTGGCCATTAAGTGGTGCAATGTGGGAATACCAGATAACGCAATTACCACAACAAGGCATGCGCTGTATTACTTATGACAGGCGTGGGTTTGGTCACTCTGATAAACCTGCAGGACCTTACGATTACAATACCTTGGCTGCAGATTTAAAAGCAGTGTTGGATGGTTTGGATTTGCAGGATGTAACGCTTGTTGGATTTTCGATGGGTGGCGGGGAAATTGCTAAATATTTTTCCTTATATGGCGGTGCGAGGGTTACTAAAGTTGTATTAATAAGTGCAGTAGTTCCATACATGTTACAAACAGAAGATAACCCCGATGGTATTGAACAAGAAGTTTTTGATGGTATGGCAAAACAAATGATAGATGACAGACCCGGATTTTTAGAAAATTTTAATAATGATTTTTATGGTGTTTCCATGTTGAGCCACCCTGTTAGTGATGCATTTTTACAGCAATGTATTAATGCAGCAATGCTCGCCTCGCCAATAGCTACTTTGGAATGTGCAAAATCATTTTCATCTACAGACTTTAGAAATGATGTTTTGGCAATAAATGTACCTACGCTTGTTATACATGGTGATGCAGATCAAATTGTGCCCATTGCACCGACAGGAAACAGGTCAGCTAATTTAATACCTGGCGCTAAATATGTAATTTATGAGGGAGAACCTCACGGCTTATGGTTTACATCAAAAGAAAGATTGAATCAGGATTTGATTGATTTTATTTAAAATTATATTTCATAAAAATGCCGGCTTACTAAATGCCGGTATTTTTATGATTATTTCAGCAAAGTAGATTTTTACGGTACAGGATCATAACCATGCCCACCCCATGGATTACAGCTAAAAATTCTTTTTAAAGTCAGCCAAAAACCTTTAAACGGGCCGTGTTTCTTAAAAGCCTCCAAGCCATATTGAGAACAGGTTGGTGTATACCTACATTTTGATCTACCAAGCCACGGCGATATTGCCAACTGATAAAATCGAATGAGCATAATAAAAGGGAAACTGATTATTTTATTGAAACTTTTCATCTGTCAATTTTATAATTCTTTTTAAAACGAAGCCCATTTTTTCAAAAATGAAATCGTATGTAGGAACATCTTTCCCCGTATAAATAAAAAATATATTTATTGCTTTTTTAGTCAAAGATAATTGAACATCCAGGTCGCTTTTTTGTAAACGATATGCTTCCCTCATTAATCTTTTTATTTTGTTTCTGTCTGTAGCTTTTTTAAAATTTTTAGTACTTGCAGAAAAACCGGCTTTTAGTCCATGTTCATTTTCAACATCTATCCACAATACTCTAAATGGAAAATTGGAAAAGCTTTTTCCTTTGGTAAACATGATATCAATAGCCTTGCGGCTTTTTAGCCGATCGATTTTTTTTAAAAAATATCGTTGAACCGTAAGCAAATCTGTGTGTGGATTTTAAAGTGAGAGTAAAATTAAGCTTTACGACCCACCTTAAATAATCTAGTAATTTTTATAAAGTTACTAGATAGCAGTTATAAATTTTTACCCTTGTGTAGAAATTAAACCTCATATACATCCCAAAAATTTTAATGAGAAAAAAAGAAAGACTTTTTTAATTGAACATCATTAAAATAAAAAATGGCAAACTATTTTCTACGTATTTATACAAAAATTAATTTTTATGAAACCAAATATTGGTATTACACCACAGAATCTAACAAAAGTAACAGAAATTTTATCCGCAATATTAGCAGATGGAATGGTGCTTTATATTAAAACACGAAAATTTCATTGGAATGTAGCTGGCGAAAGTTTTATGGAGTATCATAAACTGTTTGAAAGCCATTACAAAAAGCTGGAAGAAGCAGCAGATGAGATCGCAGAAAGAATAAGTAAGTTCGGCGCTATGGCAATTGGTACCACAAAAGAATTTTCTGAAATGTCACAATTAAAAGAGTTTCCAGGAAAATATCCATCATCTTCTGAGATGCTTAAAGAGTTATTAATTGATCATGAAACCATTATTAAAACCTTGCGTGAAAAAATAGATGAATGTGCTGATAAATTAAAAGATGCCGGTACAGCAGATTTTTTAACCGGGCTTATGGAAGAGCATGAAACTTTAGCATGGACCCTGAGAAGATACCTTAGTTAGTTTTATTTAAGCATTATTCAAACAAAAAAAGCCACTTTTTTCAAAGTGGCTTTTTTTGTTTGAAATCTCATTATTTGTATTGTGGAATAATTCCATTAGCCAAATCTGTCATCTTCTTCAAACCATCTTCCGGTAAATTTCCTTTTTTAAATTCCGCCATTACATCCGGTAATTTATTTTCCATTTCAGTTAAAAAATGATCTTCAAATTCTTTTACTTTTTTTACGGCTACGTTTTTCATTAAGCCCTGTGTTCCAAGATAAATAATCGCCACCTGCTTTTCTACTGCATATGGCGTGTATTGCGGTTGTTTTAAAATCTCCACGTTACGTGCACCTTTATCAATTACATTTTTTGTAGCTGCATCTAAGTCACCACCAAATTTAGAGAATGCTTCAAGTTCACGGTAAAGTGCCTGATCTAATTTTAGCGTACCTGCCACTTTTTTCATTGACTTGATCTGTGCATTACCACCAACACGACTTACAGAAATACCTACGTTGATTGCCGGTCTGATACCTGCATTAAATAAGTTTCCTTCAAGGAAAATCTGCCCGTCAGTAATAGAAATTACGTTTGTAGGAATATAAGCAGAAACGTCACCGGCCTGTGTTTCAATAATTGGTAGTGCAGTAAGAGAACCACCACCTTTAACAAGATGCTTGATAGATTCAGGCAAATCATTCATTTGGCGTGCAATCTCATCTTTGGAAACCACTTTTGCTGCTCTTTCAAGCAAACGGCTGTGCAAATAAAATACGTCTCCAGGGTATGCTTCACGACCTGGCGGACGGCGTAACAAAAGAGATACTTCTCTGTAGGCTACAGCCTGTTTTGATAAATCATCATAAATTATTAGTGCAGGACGACCGGTATCTCTAAAAAATTCACCGATAGCTGCTCCTGCAAAAGGTGCGTAGAATTGTAAGGGAGCAGGCTCAGAAGCTGATGCTGCAACGATTGTAGTATAAGCCATTGCACCATTTTCTTCCAGCGTTTTCATAACTCCGGCAATGGTAGATGCTTTCTGGCCAATAGCCACGTATATACAATAAACAGGTTTCCCTGCTGCAAAAAATTCTTTTTGGTTTATGATGGTATCAATAGCAATAGCAGACTTACCGGTCTGGCGATCGCCAATAATTAATTCACGCTGGCCACGACCTACAGGAATCATTGCGTCAATAGCTTTGATACCTGTCTGCAAAGGTTCTTTAACAGGCTCTCTAAAAATAACACCGGGTGCTTTTCTTTCTAGTGGCATTTCGTATAGTTCTCCTTGTAGTGGTCCTTTACCATCAATTGGATTACCAAGGGTGTTAATCACTCTTCCGCACATTCCTTCTCCAACTTTAATAGAGGCAATCTGTCCTGTACGTTTAACTTTATCACCTTCTCTAATATCTCCACTGTCGCCCATCAAAACTACACCTACATTATCTTCTTCAAGGTTAAGAGCAATGGCCTTTACACCATTGTCAAATTCTACAAGTTCACCTGAACGAACATTTTTAAGCCCATAAATGCGTGCGATACCATCACCCACTTGTAGTACAGTACCAACTTCTTCTAAGTTGGCGCCTGCATTAAAATTGCTTAATTGCTGGCGAAGTATTGCTGAGATTTCATCCGGTTTAATTTCTATCATAAATTATCTGTTGCGATTGTTGATTTATATTAAGCTATTAAAAGCTTTATTTTTGGGCGCGAAGGTAAGAATTAATAGGCGGATGCACAAAAAATTAAGTTTTGTAAACACAAATTCTATATTTCCTAGATACAAAATTTTTAATAGGATAGAGATAAAAATTCAAAGCATGCACTTTTAATTTGAGCCTTTAATGCTTATCTTCATAATTACATAAAAACAAACATTTTAATATTCTAAAATCCATAAAATAGTAGAACTCTAAATAAATCACAACCATGAAAAAAATTTACTTTCATTATATTTCATTATTTCTGTTACTAATAATTTCATGCTCAATTTTACCGGGTTGTAACCACAAATTTGAAAATGAAAGTGATGAAGAAAATGATAAATATGACGGTCCGGATAAAGCTGCTGAGTTTGAGAGAAAAAGAAATACTGATCCATCCACTGGTGAAGTTTCATATAGGAAAATGTGGGATGCTGTTTTAAAAACAGAAAATTTAAAAATTACAAACAATTACAGCAACTCCTCTTCTAAAATATTGGCACCCCTTTCCTGGACAGAAAGAGGTTCAAATAGTGATGCTGTTGGTCCAAGTAACGGGAATACAAGACCAGGTGGTGGTGTTACATCCGGAAGAATGAGGACTGTATGGGTAGACTTAGCTGACGCTACCGGCAAAACTGTATGGGTAGGTGGAATATCTGGTGGGTTATGGAAAACCAATGACGTAACTGCCCTCGTTCCTCAATGGAATTTAATAAATGATTATCTAAGTAATCTGGCCGTTTCAGGTATTTGCCAAGACCCTACAAATACCAATACTATGTATTTTTGTACCGGTGAAGCTTATTTTACCGGAGGAGGTGTTGGAGGAGTAGGTGTCTTTAAAAGTACAGATCATGGTATAACCTGGACATTGCTACCTAGCAGTTCTACCCTTACGAGATGCACTAAAATATTATGCGATGCTGCAGGAAATGTTTACGTTAGTACAATGGGTATTTCTATAGCTGTAGGGTTACAACGTTCAACAAATGGGGGAACATCATGGGTAAGCATAAACCCTTTTACCACCACTTCTCGCATTGTAGATTTTGAAATAAGTTCAAATGGCACCATGCATGTAGTTGGTGGACTAAGCTCCGCTGCCGGTATTGGTGGTTATAAATTTTCAGCTAACCCTGCTGCACCTACACCTGTATGGCAATCTGCAACTACTCCGTACCCTATACCGACAGGAAATGGTGCCAGAGTTGAAATAGCCTGCTTGGCAAACACTGTATATGCTGCAATAAGCAACGCAAATAAAATCGATTCAGTGGCTAAATCTGTAGATGGTGGGCTTAACTGGACGACTACAGGATTAACTGCAACAAATGTCACAGATCTTAATGGAGGACAAGGCCAGGGAACATACTCAAATGGTATTATTATAGACCCATCTGATTCAAATACTGTAATTATTGGAAGTTTAAGATTGCTTAAATCTACAGATGGAGGAATTACTTTTGATAAAATATCTGAATGGGTAGGTACAACAGGTCAGTATGTGCATGCCGATATTCATAACATGGCCTGGTATGATAATGGGAACAAATTATTGGTTGGAACTGACGGCGGTTTATTTTATTCAAACAATAAAGGATCAATTTTTTCAGATAAAAATACTGGAATAAGGATAAAACAATTTTATGGAGTGAGCATACATCCAACTTCAACAAACTATTTTTTAGCAGGTGCTCAGGATAATGGAACTCATCAATTTAATGGCCCAGGCCTTACCTCATCCGTCGAAGTGCTTGGTGGAGATGGAGGTATTACAGCAATTGATCAAGATGAACCATTATTTCAAACTGGAGCCTACGTTTATGCAAATTTTAGAAGATCTACAAATGGAGGAACCAGTTGGATTTCTAATGGTACTGCAAGTACTTCCGGTGAGTTTATAAACCCATATGATTTTGACAACTTAGGTAATAAAGTGTATGCAGGTTATGATGCAGGTCAATATTTAAGATGGGAGGATCCTCATTCAGGTTTTACATTAACACCTGTTGCAATAACAGAATTCGGATCAGCTTCAGTTGCATCTGCAACAGTATCTCCCTATACAGCAAACAGGGTTTATTTTGGGTTGACGAATGGTAAAGTTTTTAAAATTGATAATGCTGACCAGGCAACCCCCACAGTTACGGAAATTACTCCGGCAGGTATTGCGCCAGGTTATGTAAACAGCGTAAATATTGGTACTAATGATCAGGATATAACTGTTACCCTTGCCAGCGCATTTGCTGCCTCCACTACAAATATTTGGAGCACAACGAATGGTGGAACAAGTTGGGCAGCATGTGATGGTAATTTGCCTGAAATGCCTGTTTATTGGGCATTGTATCATCCCGATACGGACACCAAAATGTATATTGCAACGGAGGCAGGTGTATTCAGTTCAGATTCATTAAATGGGGCGAGTACAGTTTGGACTGCAGAAACTACTTTTCCCACTGTAAAAACAAGCATGCTGAAATACAGATCGAGTGATAGAACAATCGCTGCGTCTACTTATGGCAGAGGATTATGGACAGCCATCATTCCAAATTCTTCATGTATCCCGGCTTCTATTACTAGTCAGCCTTCAAATGTATCAATTTGCGAAGGAGCTAATACCACTTTTAGTATTACTGCTGCCGGTTCAGCAACTCTTTCTTATCAGTGGCAGGTAAGTACAACAGGTACAGTCGGTCCATGGATGAATTTAACCAATAC
>JANXTG010000172.1 GCA_025352525.1 Ferruginibacter sp. | reverse complement strand
TTGAAGGCTTTTTTTATTTCTTCAAAACTATTCTAAAAGTAGTTCCCTTTCCAACTTCACTTTGTTTTACAAACAATTCTCCTTTGTGGTAAAGATCAATTATTCGTTTACTGAGCGATAAACCCAGGCCCCAACCTCTTTGTTTGGTAGTAAACCCCGGTTTAAAAACATTAGCAATGTTTTTGTTGCTGATGCCTTTTCCATTGTCTTTTACGTCTATAATAATTTGTGCCGTTTCGTTTTTTATATTAATATTAACAGCGCCCTTTCCATCCATTGCATCCAATGCATTTTTTAATAAATTTTCAATTACCCAATCAAATAATGGTGGGTTTATCATAGCCGTAATATCATTTTCACCCCCGGTGGTCAGAGAAAAAGAAACCCTGTCAGTAGCCCTTCTTTTAATATAGCTAATCATTGTTTCTATTTGAGCTATCAGATCTGTCTCTTCCAGTTTTGGTGTACTTCCAATTTTACCAAATCGGTCACTTACAAGTTTCAATCGCTCCACATCTTTACTCATTTCCTCGGCTACTTTTTGCGTACCCTCATTTTCCTTCAATATTTCCATCCATCCTTCAAGCGAAGAAATTGGCGTGCCTAACTGGTGGGCAGTTTCCTTTGCCATTCCTGCCCAAACCTGATTTTGTGTGCTTTTACTTTTGTTGGAAACTGCTATGAAGATGATGATGATAAAAAGCATTGCCACCACTAATTGCACTATTGGAAAATACCTTATCTGTACAAGCAAATCAGATTCTCCATAATAGGTAAAATTTTTTTCAGCAGTATTTAAAGGATTTTGCCAGATGATTGGAGGATTTATTTTTTTTAGTATACTCAGCCTTTCTTTCAAATAAAACTTGCTTGCAGCAACAGCAGCTGAGTCATAATTATTGGCAACAATACTGTCTCTCTCGTTGGTTTGTATGAGGGGAATATCTTTGCCGTTTTCAATAATAATTTTTGTGGCAAGTTTTGTATCCTGATTATTGATATTGTTGAGATCGTTAACAGCTTCCACATATTGCTGCACCTTTCTTTTTTCATCTGCAGCAATTTTTTTTGCAAGAAAATTGCTGAAAAAAATACTGGCCATTATAAAAGCTATAGCAATAAGGCCAAGGATATTTCTCAAATTTAAGAACCGTTGAAGCATATTTAAAAATAGCAAATATTGAAATGCAATTGCACATAAATTTTACAAATGAAGTATGTTTGTAACAACATGATGGCTGACAACTTTAATACCGCTTATTCAAATGAAAATAACCCATTGGTGGCAGTGGTAATTTTAAATTGGAATGGCAAACATTTTCTGGAAAAATATCTTTCCGGTGTATTGGCATCTACCTATCAAAATAAAAAAATAGTTGTGGCAGATAATGCTTCAACAGATGATTCCATCAATTTTTTAAAACAGCATTTCCCTACTGTAGAAATCATTTTTAATAAAACAAACGAAGGTTTTGCAAAAGGATACAATATCGCTTTAAAACAAATAACGGCAGATTATTTTGTATTGCTTAACAGCGATGTGGAAGTAACGCCGGGATGGATTGAACCTATTGTTGATTTAATGGAGAAAGATAAAATGATTGGGGCCTGCCAGCCTAAACTGCTGGATGAGAAAAATAAAAAATATTTTGAATATGCCGGCGCATGCGGTGGTTGGATAGATACTTTCGGTTACCCTTTTGCTAGAGGAAGAGTACTCGAAGAAATGGAAGAAGATAAAGGTCAATACGACACAGCTGTACCATGTTTTTGGGCATCAGGCGCAGCCATGTTTGTAAGAGCATCTCTGTTTAATTCATTGGGTGGGCTGGATGAATATTTTTTTGCCCATCAGGAAGAAATTGATCTTTGCTGGAGAATGCAAATAGCAGGATATAAAATTTACGCGGAGCCTGCCTCAGTTGTTTACCATGTTGGTGGGGGAACTTTACCAAAAGGAAACAGCAAAAAAACATACCTAAATTTTAGGAATAACCTGATAATGATTTATAAAAACAGTACCGCAGCTGCATTGTTTTTAAAAATGCCCATACGCTTTGGACTTGATGCATTGGCAGCTTACAAGGGATTATTTGCCGGGGATGGTGGCTATTTCATCGCCATTGCAAAGGCACATTTGCATTTTGCAAAATGGGTGTTATTCCATAAGAAAAAACCGGATGAAATAAAAATTAAAAATTTTCAGTTACACGGCACTTATAAAGGAAGCATGTTGTGGCAATATTATTTTAAAAATAAAAAAATGTTTTCCGATTTTATTTCAGTGAAATAACCTTTTAAAAAAATAAGCCTTATTTTTGCAGCTGAAAAACAAATTAATGGAACAAGAAATTATAGAGGATAAAGAAAAAGATTTTAAACACAGTTGGGTTTCTTCATCACGCTTTTTATGGTACTGTCAAATTGCTGTTGTAATAGCCATAGTACTTTCTGCGTGTGTAGCGCAATACACACACAGGTACAAAGGAAAACCAAAGGTTAATGTACCGGAAAACACCCTTTACAATCCTAAGTACAAATAAAATTTTGTAATTAGATTTCAATCCTTATTTTTGCCATCCGAAAAACAAATCGCAAGATTTATTTTAAGAATAAAAGATCTTACACATAACCTGCGGAAGTAGCTCATTTGGTAGAGCGCGACCTTGCCAAGGTCGAGGTGGCCGGTTCGAGCCCGGTCTTCCGCTCCAAAAAAACTCCCGCCACAAACGGGAGTTTTTTTATAAGTTATTTTTCTTCTTTAGGCGAAAAGTAAAACCAGTAGCCCCGGTGGTGAAATTGGTAGACACGCAGGACTTAAAATCCTGTTTACAGCAATGTAAGTAACGGTTCAATTCCGTTCCGGGGCACAATATTAAAAGGCTATAACTCAATACAACATTGGTTTGTAGCCTTTTTTATTAAACTCTTTTTGCGGCCATGGCGAAATTGGTAGACGCACTACCTTGAGGTGGTAGCGCCCATACAACGGGTGTGTCAGTTCGAATCTGATTGGCCGCACATGTTAAAACCTGCTATTGTAAGCAGGTTTTTTTTATAATAATTAGCTGAAGCTGCAACAGCGGATATTTATTCAACATTTGTATCCTGCTATCCGTTGCAATCTTTTTGCCCAAAGGCAGCAAAAAGTATTTTCACTTCTATCAGGGCTAGTTTCACCAATACAACTTTTTTCAACTTTTGTAATATTTTATCCATGCATTTCGGGTAATTAGTGGTCTTTAAACTTTGTAGCAATTGTTTTATCTTGTAAAAAATACCAACTAATGACCAATGATATTAAATGCCCTAACTGTGGGCACATCTTCGATGTAGAAAATGTAATTGCTGCCGATCTCGAAAAAAAATTTCAAAATGAATACCATAATAAACTGCAGGAATCTCTTAATAAAGTAGAACAAAACGAAAAAAGGTTTGAAGCAGAAAAACTTTTGTTTGAAGAAAAAAAGAAAAATGAAAATGAGCTTTTTATAAAAAGAATTCAGAATGAAAAAATAAAAATAGAAGCTGAAATGCAGGAACAGTTGACTAAAAGCATTTCATCTGATTTTGAAAACCGTATAAAAATACTTCAGCAGGAAAAAAATGACAACGAAGAAAAATTAAAAGAAGCCCGCAAAAAAGAACTAGAGTTTTTACAGAAAGAACAGCAGTTAAAAAACAAAGAAGCTGATCTTGAAATAACTGTACAAAAACAACTGCAAGCAGAAAGACACAGCATTGGCGAACAGATACGCAAACAGGAAATAGAAAAGAATTTACTGAAAGAGAATGAACAGAACATGCGCATGCGGGAGCTAGAAAAGCAACTGGAAGACCAGAAAAAACTGGCAGAAGAAATGAAAAGAAAAGCAGAACAAGGATCCATGCAATTGCAGGGCGAAGTACAGGAACAGGCATTGGAAGAATTGCTGGCTGCAACATTTCCTTTTGATATAATAAGCGAAGTAGGTAAAGGTGTGCGTGGTGCAGATTGCATACAAACAGTACGCAATCATGTAGGGCAGGAATGTGGTAAGATAATTTATGAGAGCAAGCGTACAGAAGCTTTTACAGCAGATTGGATTGATAAATTAAAAAAAGACATGCTTGCCACAGGTGCCGATATTGCAGTTATTGTAACCAAAACAATGCCCAAAGATCTGCAGCAGTTTGGCGAAAAAAATGGCGTGTATATATGCACTTTTTCAGAGGCCAAAAGCCTTGCACAGGTTTTAAGAAATGCTGTTTTAAAAATAAGTGAGAGCCGAACGAGCCAGGAAAACAAAGGAGAAAAAATGGTGGCCATGTATAATTATCTAACAAGCCATGAGTTTGTAGGTAACATGAATGCCATGCGGGAAGGCTTTAGGGGTTTGCGTTCTATGATGCAAAAGGAAAGAGAAGACTTTGAGAAAAACTTTAAAAAGAAAGAAAAACAGATTGAATTAATTATACAGAATTCCCTACACATTTCAGGGTCGGTAGAAGGAATTGCCGGACAGGAACTGAATATGCAGTTAGTGGATAATGATGATTAATTTAAAATATAGCAGAGGAACTTATAGTTTACAATATCTTGAATTTCTAATTTTAAGTTACAATCCAGGATAAATTATTTTTTTCTAAAATAATATTCTTTACACTTAGTAAAATATTTTTTTCTTTTTTAAAAAGACACTCAGCCTCATACCCGGCATCTGTTTTATTTATTGCAGAGATGTTCATGTCTTCAATAAAATCAACCTGCCCGCTGCCATACCATTTAAACATGGCTTCTTTAATACTCCATGCCATTGTTAGCATTTTAATATTATTGCCATCAGTTTTATTTAGTAAAATTTTTTCTTTTTCAGATAAAAACTTGTGTTGAATTTTTTCAATTTTTGTATGTGGAATTTCAATATCAATTCCTACTCTATTTTGTGTACTTGCTATAGCAGCAGCATAATTACCACAATGCGAAATAGAAAAATGAAATGCTTCCTCTTCCAGAAAAGGTTTTCGGGTATCTGCAATAATGATGAGGGATAAGGGAAATTCAGGAAACAATTCCCTCAGCAAATAACGACCTGCAAGGTGTTGCAGCCTTTTGTGAGGATGTGTAATATTCCGTTGCAGTGGCACATGCTCCAGAAAAAAATTCTCTTCTTCCGTAATATGCCAAACGCCTACTTTTGTAGCAGAATTTATTTGATGCTGATAAACAAGTGGCATGTTACAAATGTAAAAGAAAAAAGATCCAATATTGGTATAACGTACAAGTGAGTGACACAACGATGATGACCTAAGCTGCTTCTTTGTTCACCCAAAAATAAACGACATGTGCGAAGCACATAAAAAATAAAATATGATCTTAAGCGATACCAGAATTTTAGAAGAAATGGAAAAGGGAACTATTAAAGTTGTTCCGTATGACAGAGCTGACCTGGGCAGCAACAGTTACGATGTGCACCTCGGCAAAAATTTGGCTACTTATGAACATGCAGAACTGGATGCAAAAAAACACAACCGCATTAAACATTTTGAAATTCCTGAAGAAGGAATTTTATTATTGCCACACATGTTTTACCTCGGCGTTACACAAGAGTATACAGAAACCCATGCGCACGTTCCTTTTTTAGAAGGCAAATCATCTACAGGTCGCTTAGGTATAGATATACATGCGACTGCCGGTAAAGGTGATGTTGGCTTTTGCGGACACTGGACACTGGAAATTTCTGTGAAACAGCCGGTAAGAGTGTACAGAGGAATGCCTATTGGACAGCTTATTTATTTTCCTGTGGAGGGGGAAATTGAAGTAAAATACAACCAAAAGAAAAATGCAAAATACAGTGGACAACCTGACGTGCCTGTCGAAAGCATGATGTGGAAGAACGCATTCTAAAGAATAATTTTTTATAATTAATTGTATTTAAAAAAACAGAACTATTTATATTCCTCAACATATGTAATTGTAGCAAAAGTTCTCGAAACATTAATGGAAAATCCTGAAAACAAACAATGGCTTTTGCACGCCGGAACCAAAAACGCAAGATCTGCTTGGATACTTACAAAAGCATGTAACGCAACAACTAAAAAAAATATAAGAATAGAACTGGCCTATTTTTTTAATAATATTACACTAAAGGAAAACGGCATGCTACAAGGTTAGATGAACAGCTTTGAACTTAATATTTAATCTAACAATAGTTTTAGAAAAAAATAGGTGAAGTTTTAAATTAATCCTAAATAAAATAGGTTTAATTCAATCTCCATATTTCAAAATTAAGTGCCGTTGCAAATGCTACCCAACATAAATACGGCGCCAGCAACCATGCGGCAGTTTGTGAAACTTTTCTAAAAGAAAAAATGGTACTTGCAATCATTATAAAAAGTATGATGATATCTATCAAAGCAAGATCAGGCCTTTTATAAAAAAAGAAAAGAAACGACCATAAAAAATTTAGGGCAAGCTGTATCCAATAATAAGTATAACCGGTATATCTCTTCTCCAGCTT
>JANXTG010000149.1 GCA_025352525.1 Ferruginibacter sp. | reverse complement strand
AATACCACTGCGAATATTAAATTTATACCAGATCACATTATCTACGCCACCATCTTCGGCGGTTTCAAGCAAAAGCGGCATCAATACATTGCTGATGGCCTGCGAGGCAGTGCGTGCAAAGCCGCTCGGAATATTGGGTACACAATAATGTATAACATCATATTTTGTAAAAGTGGGTTCTTTGTGGGTGGTAACTACGCTGGTTTCAAAACATCCACCATGGTCAATACTTACATCTACAATTACACTTCCTTTGCGCATATTGCTCACCATTGTTTCTGTTACCACCATGGGTGTTCTGCCGCCATCATTGCTTAATGCACCAACAGCAACATCGCATGTTTTTAGTTGTTTGGCTAAAATTTTAGGTTCTATTACAGACGTCCATAAACGACCACCAATATTATTTTGCAGGCGCTTTAATCTGTAAATGCTGTTGTCGAAAATCTTTACACTGGCACCCATTGCGAGTGATGTTCGTGCTGCATATTCGCCTACAATGCCGGCGCCTAAAATAATAACTTTTGTTGGTGGTATACCGCTGATGCCGCCTACCAACACGCCTTTGCCATTATTTGCATTGCTTAAATACTGCCCGGCTATGAGCATAACGGCAGAGCCGGCAATCTCACTCATGCTGCGTACAATAGGATTGTGGCCACTATCGTCTTTTAGGTTTTCGAAACTGAGGGCGGTTATTTTTTTAGCCATCATTTTCAGCAGTATTTCTCTTTTCATTTCTGCCAGGTGAATTGGAGAAATGATAAACTGGTTCAATTTGAGAAACTCACAATCTGCTAAGCTTACCGGTGCACTTTTTACAATAATATCGCACTCGTACACCTGTTGTTTATCGTATAAAATTTTGGCGCCCGCTTCGCTGTAATCATTGTCAGTATAATTTGCACCGATGCCGGCGTTGCTCTCTACATTTACTTCGTGCCCATTGGCAATTATTACACTTACCGCATCCGGAGTGAGGGCAATACGGTTTTCATTGAACGAATCTTCTTTTGGTATTCCTATGCACAATGCTTCTCTCTTTGGTTTTATATCAAGGGTTTCTTCGAGGGTTTCGTAAGTGAGGGAGGGAGATACAAAAGGTTTTGTGGTAGCCATGGGTTAAATTAATTGTTAAATAGTTTTTACCAATAAAGTAAGTTAAACATATCTGTTTTATTTAGCTACAATACTGCGTATAAAATTTTAATCCTTTCAAGGATAGCATTTACTTTTTTGCCTTGATGCAAAAAAGTAACAAAAAAAATCAAGACTGCAGAAAAAAGGCTAATAATTTTAACGCTTGTCTAAAATGAAATCAGTTACAACGGTTGTGCTGTATCGAACATGAGTGCGATCTACAGGCTAAGAAATTTTTCCAAACATTGGTAACATCGATTTCATTTCTTAATGACAACCATTCAAATTTTTTAACACCTTTTTTCTAATGTCGCACCCTATACTTTATAAAATATCTTAGCGATAAATTTATTATGGGAACAGGTAATATTAACTAATTAACTTCCCGAATAATCAATCTCCTTGCATCATTTCCTACAATTTCTATATGCACATGCAAAGTATCTTCAGGAAAAATAGCAGGGGCAATTTCAGGCCATTCCACCAGACATAAATTACCGCTATAAAAACAATCTTCTACCCCTGCATCTATAGCTTCCTGTACAGATTTAAGGCGATACAAATCTAGATGAAAGATGGTTTTGCCTTTTGCAGTTGTGTATTCATTTATAATTGAAAAGGTTGGACTACTTACCGCATTTTCTACGCCAAGCTCTTCACACAGAGCATGTACAAATGTAGTTTTGCCTGCGCCCATTTCGCCATGCAAAGCAATAACGTTGTGATTATTGACTGCACTTAAAAACTGAGTTACTGCTGATTTTATTTGTGGAAGGGTAAAAAGTACATCCATGTTGCAAATATAAATGGCATAATTAGTAATTGGTTAACGCAGAATGAAGATAATTTTGCAGGATGCAAACGACGGAATTAAAAGTGGAGGGAATGACCTGCAGTAACTGTGCATTAAGTGTATCTAATTATTTAAAAAAAGAAGGTCTTCAAAACGTGCAGGTAAACCCTATAACGGGTGCTGTTAGCTTTACATCTGCAGCTGAATTACCCATCACAAAAATAAATGCAGGCATACAAAAACTTGGTTACCAGGTTATAGATGAAACGGCTGCTGATGCCCCAAAAAAGAAATCTTTTTTAGCTAATAACAAACAGCGTTTTTTATTTACGCTGCCCTTTACATTGGTACTGATGCTGCACATGTTGCCAATGGGCCCCTACACGCATTGGCTCATGAACCCTTGGATACAAATTGGGTTATGCCTACCCGTTTTTATAACAGGCATGTATTTTTTTGGAAGAAGTGCTGTAAAAAGTTTACTGCATGGCATGCCAAATATGAATGTTCTGATAGCTGTGGGTGCACTTGCATCTTTTGTGTACAGCCTTGTTGGTGCTGTATTACAACTTGGTGAACAATATTTATTTTTTGAAACTACTGCTTCTATTATTACCCTTGTTTTTTTTGGAAATTACCTGGAAGAAGCTTCTATACAGTCCACACAAAAGGCAGTGCGAAGCTTAACCAAATCTCAAAAAGTAATGGCCAATATGATTGCTTTTGATGATGAACACAAGGAGCAGGTTTTTCCGTTGGAAAATATTTATTTAAAAACCGGCGACCTTGTTTTGATTAAAAACGGTGAGCAGGTGCCGGCTGACTGTAAAATATTGTGGGGAGATTGTACCGTAAATGAAGCCATTATTACAGGGGAAAGTTTACCGCTACCGAAAACAAAAAAAGATTTTTTAATTGGTGGAAGCGTTATTGAAGATGGGCTCGTAAAAGCACAGGTTACTGCTGCAGGAAAAGATACAGTGCTTTCAGGAATTGTAAAAATGGTTGAGCAGGCTCAGGCCGAAAAACCACCAATGCAAAAACTCGCTGATAAAATAAGTGCGGTATTTGTACCCACCGTTTTAGTATTATCGGCGATTACATTTTTGTTAAATTATTTTGCATTTAATATATCGAGTGGCGATTCGCTGATGCGTGCAATTGCTGTTTTGGTAATATCGTGCCCATGCGCCATGGGGCTTGCAACACCTGCTGCTATTGCTGTTGGGCTTGGCAGGGCGGCAAAACTCGGGATACTTTTTAAGAATGCCAGTGCGTTGGAATCTTTTAAAAAGATACAGCAGGTTGTGTTTGACAAAACAGGAACACTTACCACAGGCAAGTTTACCATAACTAATTTTACAAGCACTATTAATGAGGCAGAATTTAAAAAAATTGTTTTTTCTCTTGAAAAGTTTTCCAATCACCCGATAGCTAAAACAATTGTTTTAGAATGGAAAATGAATCAGCCAATGACATGGAAAAACATTGAAGAAGTAAAAGGCATTGGCATAAGAGCAACAGATGCAGAAGGTAATAATTATGAAGTAGGGTCATTTAAATTATTAAAAAATAACAATGACCAAACAACCCAACACAATATTTATGTACTTAAAAATGGGACGGAGATTGGTTGGATAGATGTGCAGGATGAAATAAGACCGGAGGCAAAAGAAGTAATAGCATATCTGCATAAAAAAAATATTACCACCATTTTACTTAGTGGTGATTTGCAAAATAAATGTGATGTAATTGCAGCTACACTTGGTATTGACGAGGTATATGCCGAACAAACGCCTGCACAAAAAATGGAAAAAATTGCGGCATTAAACAATGCAGTACCAACGGCAATGGTTGGCGATGGTATTAACGATGCACCGGCGCTTGCAAAAGCCACATTGGGCATTTCTTTAAGTGATGCATCTCATATTGCCATGCAAAGTTCAGATGTTATTCTAATGAACAGTGGTATTAAAAATTTGCCTCTTGCATTAGGTTTGGGAAAACACACCTACCTCACCATAAAGCAAAATTTATTCTGGGCTTTTATTTACAATATTGTTGCGTTGCCTATTGCTGCTTTTGGGTTGCTTACACCTACGCTTGCAGCACTGGCAATGGGTATTAGCGATATTGTTTTGGCTGTGAATTCGGTAAGGTTGTTTGTAAAAAAGGTAGATTAAAATTTTTTCAAGTTTAAGATTTGGCTGTAATTTTAAATCCATTTTAATATTTAAAACCTGAATGATTTACTTTTATCAAAAGAGTTAGAACAACAGTTAAATGTCCCCTCAGGAAACCCTTCAAAAATATTACGGTTACGAAACATTCAGGCCTTTACAGGAAGAAATCATTAATGCTGTATTAGCAAAAAAAGATACACTTGCAGTTTTACCAACGGGCGGTGGTAAATCAATATGCTTTCAAATTCCTGCATTGATGAATGAGGGTTTGTGTTTGGTGATTAGTCCGCTGATAGCACTTATAAAAGACCAGGTAGAGAATTTAAAAAAGAAAGGGATCGGTGTACTTTCCATATACTCAGGAATGTCATTTGTGGAGGTAAAGCAAACCTTACAGAATGCAGCATTTGGCAATTATAAATTTTTATACGTTTCTCCTGAGCGGTTAGAAACA
>JANXTG010000122.1 GCA_025352525.1 Ferruginibacter sp. | reverse complement strand
GCATTTGCAAGGGCGGCGGCAAAACCTACGAGGGCAATTTCGCCCATGCCTTTTGCGCCGATGGGGTTTAAAATAAAGTCGGGCTTGTTTACAAAGAGGGCTTCTATATGTGGCACATCTGCCTGCACGGGCACATGGTAGTCTGCAAAATTATTGTTTACCCAACGGCCGTAGCGGTTGTCTATTACACCTTCTTCCATCATGGCCATACCAATGCCACCTACCACGCCGCCAATCACCTGGCTCTCGGCAGTTTTTGCACTGATGATCTTGCCGGCATCAGCCGCAGCTACTGCCTTGTCTATTTTTACCACACCGGTTAATGGATGCACGAGCACTTTTACAAAATGCACATTGTAAGAATAGGCTACATACTTTTTCATTTCTTCCGAGCCTTTAGATTCTTCTGTAACTTCCAGCTGGTTAAGGTTGTTCTTTTTTAAAATATCTGTGTAAGAAATTTTCTTTGTACGATCTGATGCGAGCACTACAAAACCATTTTCAAAAACAAAGTCTTCGGGCTTGGGATTGTGTATTACTTCTGTATGAAAAATAGAATCATTTTTTACCAACTCCACCAGCTTTTTTTTGAGGGATGCACATACATCAAACACGGCAGAACCGAGTGTGGACATGGTGCTGGAGCCGCCTTGTGTAGGGCCGGGCGGGAGGGTAGAATCTCCAAGCTGAAAACTTATTTTACTGCCCGGTATGCCCATGGCATTTGCAGCAACGATGGTCATGGCAGTTGATGTGCCTGGGCCACTATCGCTCACGGCACTTTGCACAATTAAAGTTCCATCTGCATACATGCGTGCCAGTGCTTTTGCAGTGCCACGGCCTGCATTAAACACGCCGGTTGCCATGCCATAACCAACTTGCCATTCGCCTTCTTTTGTTGTGCCTGGTGTAGCGCTGCGTTTGCTCCAGCCAATTTTATTGGCGCCTAGTTCGTATGCTTCTTTTAAAAATTTTGTAGAGAATGGTTTGTCTGTCTGCGGATCTTTTTCTGCATAGTTGCGGATGCGCAGTTCTATAGGATCGAGGTTTAGTTTATGCGCCAACTCATCTATTGCACTTTCCAAAGCGAATGCACCTGTGGCTTCGCCGGGGCCACGCATGTACGTGGGTGTGCTGATGTTGAATGGATATACCCGATATTTTGTAATAACATTTGGTGAGGCGTACAAAGATTTAGAAACATTCACCGAGCCTTCGTTAAACTCCTCATACATAGAAGTGATGGAATCGGCCTCATGAGAAATACCCACAAATTTTCCATCTGCCGTGGCGCCCAATGCAATTCTTTGCAGGGTGTATGGGCGGTAACCAACGAGCGTAAACATTTGCATGCGGGTAAGCATTAATTTAATAGGGCGACCGGTTTTTTTAGCGCCCATTAATGCAGTAATGGTATGCGGCCAAGTGCGCAAGGCACTGCCAAAACCACCGCCTACAAATGGTGCCAATACTTTTACATTTTCTTCTTTTAGTTTAAATGTTGCAGCTATAATACGCTGGGTAGATTTAATTCCCTGCGTTTTTTCGTATACGGTTACTTTATCATCACCATCCCAAATGGCAGTGATGGCGTGCATTTCCATTGGGTTGTGCACTTCAATCGGCACAATATATTCTTCTTCAATTTTAACCGAAGCTGTTTTATATGCGGCTGCATCACCTCTTATATAATCTTTGTAGCGGGTGCCTTCTAAAGCAGTTACGGCTTTGCCTGCCTCAGTAAAATCTGTCTGAAAATCTTCTTTATTGTATTGTGCTTTTATGAGCGATGCTGCAAAAGTTGCACGCTCAAAAGTATCTGCAATAACAAGTGCTATTGGTTGTCCGTTAAAGTAAATTGTTGGTCCGTTAAAAACCTGCAATGCTTTGCCGCCAACGGGTGTTTTTATAGCAGCACCACCTACATCGTAACCGGGTACAGTAGGCGCATTTAAATGGGTGATGACGCTTAATACACCAGGTGCTTTTTCTGCACCGCTCGTATCAATTGCTGCAATGCTGCCTTTGGTAACAGTGCTGCCCACGAGCACGCCGTAAGTAATATTTGGTACATCATGCTCGGCAGCATATTTTGCTTTGCCTGTAACAATATCTCTTCCGGTAACCCGGTCATCATCTTCCAAAAGGTATCCCATAAAAAAAGTATTATGCTTGTGTAGAAACGGTGGTTAATGCCTGAATAATTGTATTGGGAGCAAGCTTTAATTTAAAATTATTGTGGCCAAAACCTTTGGCATCTTTCATAGCAATTGCTGCTGCCTGCTTAAAATTTTCTGTTGATGGTACTTTCCCTTTTAAGAAATTTTCGGCGGCTGTTAAACGCCATGGTTTGTGTGCCACGCCGCCCATAGCAAGCCGTACAGCTGCAATGTTGCCATCCTTTACATCAAGCGCAGCGGCTACAGATATTAATGCAAATGCATAAGAGGCACGGTCACGCACTTTTAAATAAACAGTATTTTTTGCAAGCGCATCATTGTCGGGTATTTCAATGGCGGTGATCATTTCGCCTCTTTGCAGCGTATTATCTTTATCAGGATTTGTACCTGCCAGGCGATGGAAATCTGCAAATGGAATGCGTCTTTCTGCCTTGCCGCTGATAACAACTATAGCATCCAGCGCTACCAATGCAATACACATATCGCTTGGGTGCACGGCAATGCAATTTTCTGTAGTGCCAAAAATAGCATGCATGCGGTTGTAACCTTTTAATGCGCCGCAGCCAGTCCCCGCTTTTCTTTTATTACAGGGCATGGCGGTATCGTAAAAATAACTGCACCTTGTACGCTGCATCATATTGCCACCAACGGTTGCCATATTACGCAACTGTGGCGAAGCACCTGCATTCAATGCTTTAGCCAACAATGGAAACTTTTTTAAGATGAGTTCGCTTTCCGCCACTTCGCTGTTTAAAGCCAATGTGCCAATGCGGACAAAACCTTTTTGCTGTTCAATATTTTTTAGTGGTAGACCTGTTATATCTACTAATTTTTCAGGAGCTGTAACGCCACGTTTCATCAGATCTACCAGGTTAGTTCCGCCTGCAATTATTTGTGCAGTGGCATCTTTACCCAATGTATCTGTAACGGCTTTTTGGGTAGAAGGTTTTACGTAATTAAAGTTGATCATAACTTTTATTTTAAGCAATGTCTCGGCGTGGCAGGACATTGTGTTTGTTTTGTTTGTCGTCGTCTATCGCAAGGTCCCCTTCGGGAGACATTGCTCGGAAACTTGAAATTCACTTCTCAGCAACGTCTCGGCTTTGCCGGACGTTGCGTTAAATTTAATCCTAGCAACTCCCCTTCTGTAAACAATGCTCGGAAACTCAAAATTTATTAAACTTCTCCTTTTTGTTTTGCTTCGGTAATGGCTTTTACAATATTTGGATAAGCACCGCATCGGCAAATATTGCCACTCATGTATTGGCGTATTTCATCTTCATTGTCTGCATGACCCTCTCTTACACAAGCCACTGCTGACATGATTTGTCCAGGTGTACAATAGCCGCATTGAAAACCATCATACTTTATAAATGCTGCCTGCATGGGATGAAGATCATCGCCTTTTGCAAGCCCTTCTATTGTGGCTATTTTTTTACCGTTCTGCATTACTGCAAGGCTTAGGCAACTTAAAACTCTTTGTCCGTTTACATGTACAGTACATGCCCCGCACTGTCCATGATCGCAACCTTTTTTGGAACCGGTAAGTTTTAACTGCTCCCGTAGCAGGTCTAATAAAGTAACACGGGGCTCCACGGAAAGTGTTTGCTGCACGCCGTTTACTTCCAAAGTGAGCGTCTGCTTTTCAAAACGTTCTGCTACTTTTTCGTCTACATTATCTTCTGCTGCTTTTAAAATTTTAGAGGGTATTAGTGCAACTGCGGTAAGAGCTGTAGATATTTTAAAAAACTTTCTCCGGGTATGTTGAAGGGTTTCTTTTTCACTGTTTATTTCTTCTTTATGATGAGCCATAAATGAATTTTGTTTTGTGAAGTAAATTACGAAAAATATGGTATTTCTTTTCGAGAAATGTTTCAGGAAAATGCTGTTTTTTTAAAATTGAAACTATTCGTTGCTAAATGAAAAGAGCAACTAAATTATAGTTGCTCTTTTCATTTCTGCCAAAGGCTTCTTTTCTATCCTCTGTTTGATGACCTGCATAATTTTTACTGCATGTTCTCTTGAGTTTTCAATAAACAAACGGTGTGTATTCATACCACCACAAATAACACCTGCAAGAAAAATATTTTTCACATTTGTTTCGTGTGTGTCTTCGTTATAAGAAGGGTTTTTAATTTCGTCATCGCTTAAATGAATGCCGGCCTTTTGCAAAAAAGACAAATTAGGCTGGTAACCTGTAAGCGCCAGCACCCAATCATTTTGTACAGTTACCAAACCATTTTCGGTTTCAACATCAACTGCTGTTTCTCTAATTTCTTTAATGGAACTGTTGTAATATACTTTTATAGAACCTTCATCAATACGGTTCATAATATCGGGCCGTACCCAATATTTTACCCGCTGCCCAACTTCGCTGCCCCGGATTATCATGGTTACTTCTGCACCCTTGCGCCAGGTTTCCAAAGCAGCATCAATGGCAGAATTTTGAGCGCCTACAACCATTACTTTTTGAAAAGCATACAGATGTGGTTCTTTGTAATAATGGGTAACTTTATTTAGGTTTTCGCCGGGTACATTTAACAAGTAAGGAATATCGTAAAAGCCTGTTGATATAATGATGTGTGCAGCAGTGTAAGTTTGTTTGTTTGATGTAATTAAAAATCCATTTTCCTGTTTTTGTAATGCAGATACTTCTTCAAACAATCTTATATTGAGATGCTGGCTTACGGCAGCACGACGGTAATATTCCAGCGCTTCAGATCTTGTAGGTTTAGGGCTGTTAGATACAAATGGGATTTCACCGATTTCAAGCTTTTCAGACGTTGAAAAAAACGTCATGTTTGCGGGATAGTTATAAATTGAATTGGTGAGGCAACCTTTTTCCAGAATTAAAAAATCGATACCGGCTTTTTTTGCTTCGATTCCGCAGGTTAAACCTATTGGTCCGGCGCCAATTATGATGAGCGGATAATGCTGTGTTGTTTGCAAAGAAATAATTTTTGCGAAGGTAAAAAATAAAAGCGTTTACAGATTACAATTTCAGGTTAAACATATTACGTAAAAGGATATGCTTTTTATAGAAATATAACAATAAACTTGGCTTATTTTCGCCTTCAAAAAAAAGCGTGGGCAACAAAGTTTTTTTTCTATTCTAAACAAATATGTCTCTTTACATAACATCTCTTAACAGCGGTAGTAACGGAAACTGTTATTACATTGGTAATAACGAAGAGGCTGTATTGATAGATGCAGGTCTTAGCTGTAAAGAAACAGAAAGGCGAATGAACAGGCTCGGGCTTCAGATGACAAAAGTGAAAGCTATTTTTGTATCGCATGAGCACATTGATCATGTACGTGGGCTGGCAGGCTTGGCAGATAAATACGGTATGCCGGTTTATGTTACAGATGCTACAAAAAAAGGTTGTTATCATCTACGACCTGAAAGTGCTTTTTTATTTGAAGCACATATACCTGTAAACATTGGATCACTGAGTATTACAGGCTTTCCCAAATTTCATGATGCGGCAGATCCCCACAGTTTTAACATATCGTGTAACGGCATTACGATAGGGGTATTTACAGATATTGGTGTTACCTGTAAACATCTCATTAGCTATTTTAAAAAATGCCATGCTGCTTTTTTAGAAGCAAATTATGATGAAGAAATGTTGAGCAATGGAGCATATCCACATTTTTTAAAAAACAGGATAACCGGTGGCGTAGGGCATTTAAGTAATGCACAGGCACTTGAATTATTTACAAAACATAAACCGGCTTTTATGAGTCATCTTTATCTGGCTCATCTTTCAAAAGATAATAATTGTCCTAAACTGGTGCAGGAATTGTTTGAAAAAAATGCCGGCGCAACAAGAGTGATGGTAGCTAGCAGATATGAGGAGATGGAGGTTTTGCATGTCGGTGGCACCAACAGAATCATTATGCAGAACAGAAAGAAATTGTTTGAGAATAACCCTGCGCAAATGAGTTTGTTTTAAATATCCTCCAGCATTTTTACCACGCCTTCTTTTTTCAAAATTAGATAACCCAACCTGTCATTGCTGATGCCTTCCTTAAGCTGGTAGCTAAAACTTAATTGGTCATCCTCTACGGCAGTCTCAAAATAATTGAATGCAATGTTGGGATGTTTTTTTAAATCATCGCCAATTTCGTAAAGATGTGTGGAGAGAATAAAAATGGAATTTTTTATTTTGAGTAACCCTTCAATTACTGCGCTGCTGCACTTCATGGCATCCTGCACATTAGTGCCTTTAAAAAGTTCATCAATCAATATCAGCCATTTTTTGCCATCACTTACTTTTTGTAGTGTAGCTTTTATTCGCTGCACCTCATTAAAAAAATAACTCTCACCTTTTGCAATATTATCTATTACGTTTATGTTGCTGAGTATACCGTCAAAAAAACTGAGGCGCATATTTTGTGCAGGCACGCCCATACCGGTGTGTGCAAGGTATACTGCAGTGCCGCACGCTTTTATAAATGTGCTTTTGCCTGCCATGTTTGCACCTGTAAGAAAAAGAAAATTCTTTGACGGATTTAATTGTACGTTGTAGGATACAGGATTCTGCAACATCAGGTGATATAAACTATCTGCTTCTAATTGAGGTAACTCATCCTCGATAAATAATGGCATAGTAAGTTTATATTTTTCAACTGCTATGGCCATGCCATACCATGCATCCATTTTACCAAAAATGGATAGCAGATCAAGAATTTTATTTTTGTATTTATAACGAATAAAATAGGCCAGTTCCAGCATTTGTGCCGGTTGTAAATCTGCTGCTGTTTTTTTTGTTGAAATAATATTTAATGCTTCTTTATCTAATATTCTTTTAGCTTCATCCAGTTGTTTTCTTAGAAGTGGCGGCGTATCATTTCCTAAAAAAAAAGAAACGGTTTCTTGCATTCCCTTTATAAAATCAAATGAATGACGAATAGAATACTTTATAAGAGAAAAATCGTGGCTGTGCCATAATTTATAAGTAAAGGCTGCTAATGTGTTGGGTTTGGCAGGAATAGGGTCAAGACTGGATTCGTAAAATTTTTCCACCACCATTATAGTGCCATTGCTGATTGTTGTTGGCCATTTTTCTTTTTTGCTTAAAATATAAAGTAACGTTTGCTGTACATTTTTTATTGATTCAATATTTGGTAACGGAGTGTTGATATTTTTTTTAAGCTGTTCTTTACCTCTGCTGGTAAGTGTAAAATCTATCTTATTAAAAACAGAAAATTCATCTTCCCTGTCAAAAATTACCAGATCTGAAAGTGTCGTTTTATCTATTTCCATCGTGAGGATTGAGATGTAAGTATTTTGATGTTAGTATTGAGTATTGAGAAAGAAAAGAAGCGATCAGTATTTTCAATTATAAACATTCTTATTAAATTAAAAAATTGATTTGTTGAGGTTTGAAATTATAGTTCTCTCAATACTCAAATCTCAATACTCACTACTATTTCTATCTGCTAAACAGTATTCTTTTTCCTTTCTGTGATGCATTTACCACACCGTTTTCATAAACAAAGTTCCCATTGACCATGGTTTTTTCAATTGTAGCAGGAAAAGTTGTTTTATCAAAAGGACTCCATCCGCATTTATATAAAATGTTTTGTGGCGTTACGGTGTAAGGCTTGTTTATATCTACCATTACCAGGTCTGCAAAATAACCCTCCCTAATGTAGCCACGGTCTTTAATCTGAAAACATTCAGCAACCGCATGACTCATTTTTTCTGCAATTTTTTCCAGGCTTATATTTCCCTTTTTATAATAGTGCAGCATTAACTGTAAACCATGCTGCACCAATGGCATGCCGGCATGTGCATGTTCATAAGGTCCTTCTTTTTCTGATAATAAATGTGGCGCATGGTCTGTTGCTATTACATCCAGACGGTCATCAAGCAACGCCTCCCACAATGCTTTTTTATTAAAAGGTGCTTTTATTGCAGGGTTACATTTTATTTTATAACCTAATTCATCATAATCATCTGCTGTAAAATGAAGATGGTGCACACAAACTTCACCTGTTATTCTTTTATCTTTTAACGGGAACATATTGCCAAAAAGCTGTAGTTCTTTTTCTGTAGAAATATGCAGAATATGCAAACGGCTATTGTATTTCTTTGCAAATTGAATGGCTGTTAAAGATGATTCGTAACAGGCATCTTCATTACGTATTAATGGATGATCAGAGGGTTTTAAAACTGGGTTAATACTTTTAGTGTTTTCATACTGCTGCTTTATAATTCTTTCATCTTCGCAATGTGTGGCAATCAACAATTCACTGCCTCCAAAAATTTTATCGAGTGTGGTATGGTTGTTTACGAGCATATTGCCCGTGCTGCTGCCCATAAAAATTTTAAGCCCTGCAATTTTATTTTTCAATTCATTGGCCCGTAATGCCTGCTCCGCATTGTCGTTGCTTACACCCATAAAAAAGGAATAGTTTGCAACAGAACTTTGCTCAGCTATATCATATTTATCCTGCAATAATGGCAAGTTTAATACATTGGGTATAGTGTTGGGCATTTCCATAAAGCTCGTAACACCGCCGGCTACAGCTGCTGCACTTTCGGTGGCAATAGTTGCTTTGTGTGTAAGTCCCGGTTCCCTAAAATGTACCTGGTCATCTATGAGTCCGGGAAAAAGGTGTTTTTTTTCGCCAATAATTTCTAAAACATTTCCTTTTACATTAATGTTCGGAGAAACTTTTTCAATACGATCATTAATAACCAGAACATCGCTGAAAGCAATTTTTCCTTCGTTTACAATAAATATGTCTCTAAAAAGATACTTTTGCATTCAATTAATCGTTAAAGTTTAAAACAAAAATTAAAATATAAATGCAAATTATTAAAAGCTTTATCAAACTCATTGTTTTTGTTTGTCCGCTTGGTGCAGCTGCACAATCTACTTACCTTAATCAAGGTGCAAAAGAATCCCATTTTATAGACAGGCTGGAGATAAAGCAACAGACCAATACCGATCTTAATTTTTCAACGCTGCGTCCTTTCAACAGAAAGTATATTGTAAAGGAAGTTATCTTTTTAGACAGTGCCCGAATGGGTTATAGAGATTCAACAGGTGTTGATAAATTCAGGGAATGGACAGATCTTGGCCTTACTGATGTAGATGAATATAACCTGCAGAGTTTGCTGATGAATAACAGCGAATGGGTAACTACACCCAAAGAAAACTTTATAAGTAAGAAGCGTTTGTTTAAAAATTTTTACAAAACAAAAGCTAATTTTTTAGAGGTAAACAATAAAGATTTATTTCTTGCTGTAAATCCAGTTTTGCAATTACACCAGGCAATAGAACCCGGTTATGGAGAAAATATCTTTTTAAATTCTCGTGGAGTAAGTGTTCGTGGACTTATCGGTAAAAAAGTTGGTTTTTCTTCCTACATCACAGACAACCAGGAAAGAGGACCCCGCTTTTTTCAGGAGCAGGTAAATACTTACCGTGCTGTGCCCGGCAATGGTTTTTACAAAACATTTAAAAAAACCGGCGTTGATTATTTTGACGCAAGAGGATACATAACATTTAATGCCGCAAAATTTATTGACTTTCAAATAGGGTACGATAAAAACTTTATAGGTAACGGTTACAGAAGTTTATTTTTAAGCGATTGGGGCAACAGTTATTTGTTTGCAAAAATAAATACCAAAGTGTGGAAATTCAATTACCAGAATATTTTTATGGAGCTAATGCCGCAGTTTACTAAAACAGGAGATACTTTGCTTGACAGAAAGTATGCTGCTATTCACCACCTTAGTATGAACGTAACGAAGTGGCTAAATATTGGGTTATTTGAAGGAATTATATTCGGCAGAAAAAACCGTTTTGATTTTCAGTATTTAAATCCGGTTATTTTTTACAGACATATTGAAGGAACGATTGGCAGTCCCGATAATGTAGTTTTAGGATTTGATTATAAAGCAAACATTGCACACAGATTGCAGTTTTACGGACAGTTTTTATTAGATGAATTTATTTTAACTGAATTTAAAAACCATCCTGATAGTTGGGTTAATAAATATTCTTATCAATTGGGCGGCAAATATGTAGACGCTTTTGGTGTAAAGAATCTTGATTTGCAGGGAGAAGTAAACAGAGCTCGACCGTTTACGTATTCGCATTACAGTGATGTTTCTAATTATACACATTACAACCAACCGCTTGCTCATCCCCTTGGAGCTAATTTTCAGGAGTTTATTGGGATAGCACATTACCAGCCCGCACCTAAATGGACCATAGATGCTAGAGCAATTTATTATTATAAAGGGCTTGACAGTAGTGGTAGAAATTTTGGCGGCAATATTTTTGAAAATTACAATACCAGAATCGGCGATTTGGGTTATTTTGTAGGAAGGGGTGCAAAAGCAAAATGTTTTAATGGTACCGCACTGGTCTCTTATGAACTAAAGCAAAACTTATTTTTAGATGCATCTTTTCAATACAGAACCTATAAAATTGATAACCAGCCTGCACAAAACAATACCACACTTGTAACTGCGGGTATCAGGCTAAATATGTTTAAAAGAGTGTACGATTTTTAATGATAACAAGATCTACTCAAAAAAGCAATCATGTTTATGATTGCTTTTTTTTATTCGACAGTTAATGAAAAAGTCAAAGAGCGGGAGCTTATTTTATCAATTGTATTCGAATATTTAAGTGAATTGTTAGGAGACAAAACATTCCTTAACCCATACGCAATTTTTAACTCGGGTGTTAATACAAATACAGGAAAATAAATATGAAAACCGATACCTGCTTCTGCAGCGTAATCAAGTTTTTGTAAGGTAATAACATCATCATTTGTTTTTTTACCTGCATTGGCTGCCAAATCATAGTCAACCCGTGCACCAACCATCATAAACACTTTTAAATTAGCAATACGATCGCTTGTAAATTTTAATTGCACAGGAAAAGCCAGTGTAATACCCTGAACTTTTTTTGTGGTAACAGTATCTTCACCTCTTGGTTTATCAGGCGATTTTAAAGTGTATTGGAATGCCTTTTCAGTAAAAATTAAATCAATTGGGTAAGTACGAATATTAAAATGATTGTTAAGCCTTAGGTTTACGAGACCGGCAAGGTTAATACCCGTACTGTTAATGCTTTCAATAACATTTACACTGTCAAACTGTAAAAATTTTCTGCTGTGTAAAATGTTGTAATGAGATCGGTTTATGCCCAGGTTAATGCCGAAATGAAAACGGACATCGTCATGTTCAAGCTGGTTTAATTCATTGCGCAATTGAGCCTGCCCAAAAAAAGGTAGCAAAGAAACAAATATGTTTAAAAAAATTATTTTGTTCCGCAATAGATGCTGCATATACCTAAGCTCAGTGGTTTACTAAATGTATTTATGAAGCCAACTTTATCGAGAATTTTTACAAAATCTTTCCCTTCAGGAAATTTTTGTATAGACTCGTCCAGATATTTATAAGCATCCTTATTGTTAGAAAATAGCTTGCCAATATTAGGCGAAACGGTTTTCATGTAAAAGTTATAAAAACCTTTTATAACAGGTTTTTTAGGTCTGCTAAATTCCAATACAACTAATTTTCCGCCTGGGCGCAACACCCTTAAAATTTCTGATAATCCTTTTTCCAGTTGCTGAAAATTTCTTACACCAAATGCAACAGTTACCGCATCATATATGTTGTCTTCATATTTAATATCTGCACTGTCGCCGTTGTATAACTGTATAACTGTTTCCAGCTTTCTTTCTTTTATCTTTTTTCTCCCAATTTCGAGCATGCCATCACTTATATCAATGCCAATAATAGAGGAAGGGTGAAGTATTTTTTCTGTCATTAAAGCAACATCTGCAGTACCGGTTGCAACATCCAAAATTATTTTTGGATTAATTTCCTTAAGATATCCAATTGCTTTTTTACGCCATGTTATATCAATGCCTGCACTTAAAAAACGGTTTAAAAAATCGTACCGGTGAGCAATGCTGTTAAACATATCTGCCACCTGATTTTTTTTACTTAGTTCAGAATCTTTATAAGGCACAATGCTGTCGTGGTCAAATTTCGTCGTCATCAGTGCAAATATAAGCGGTTTAAAATAGGCTTAGAATAGTACGGTTTGTTTTTGATGCTGATATAAAGTTAAATTTGCGCCATATCTAAAAATAGAAAATGCGAATTAAAAAAGCTACCTACGTTATAAGCAGTCCTGAGTATGAAAAATGTCCGGCACCCGACAGACCCGAGTATGCATTTATCGGACGAAGCAATGTTGGTAAATCCTCTCTCATAAATATGCTTTGTAATAATGATAAACTTGCAAAAACATCAGGTTCTCCGGGGAAAACGCAGCTTTTAAATCATTTCGAAATAGTAAGCAATAGTGGTGAAGAGGGTAAAAAAATAGTGGCAGATAAAAAATGGTATCTGGTTGATTTGCCGGGTTATGGTTTTGCAAAAGTTAGTATACGGAGCAGAAGAAAATGGGAGCAGATGATAGAAAATTATTTACGCAAGCGTGAAAACCTTTCTCATCTTTTTGTATTAATAGATGCCAGACATAGCCCTCAAAAAATTGACCTTGAGTTTTTAGAAAACCTTAAATTATGGAACATTTCTTTTAGCCTGGCCTTTACAAAAAGTGATAAAGAAAACCAGCGCATTGTCAGTAAAAATGTAAAAGATTTTTTAAATGCTATGAAACAAACCTGGCAGTTTTTACCAAGGCATTTTGTTACAAGCGCTGTAAAAAAATCAGGCAAGCAAAAAATACTGGATTTTATTGGAGAGACAAATCATGAGTTAATGGAGAAAAAATAAATGTGAGAAGTCAGACACAATATGTGAGATACTACACAAAAGATTAAAGGCAAAAGAGATCTTGTGTGCTAATCTTGATACCTAATTCAACAATCTTGCAACTCTAAAATAAAAAGAGAGCCGGTCCCTAACACCGACTCCCTTACTTTACACATGAATCTACCTTACTGTTTTATAATTCTTTCTGTTTGTTTGTAATTATCTGTTAGCATTTGCAATACATACATTCCTTTTGTAAGGTTTTGTACATTAATGGTGCTGTTTCCTTTTATTTGTTTGCCCGATACAATTAACCTTCCGTTTACATCAAACAAATTGTAAGTAAAATTGTCTGTGGCTTTTACCACTATGTTATCCTGTACCAAAGTAGATACGCTGAATAATTTATCCGAACTGCTGTTAGTTTTTATAATCAGAATGTTTGAGTATAAACTTTGATTTAGCGTATTTGTTGCCTTCAACCTGTAAAAAAGTGTATTTTTTTCTGATGGTGTATACTCGTATTTTCTAATACCGTCAACATCAGTCATCATTGAATGAAACTCATTTCCGTTGGAAGAAACCTCCAAAACCTGTGATGCAATTGGTTCATCCGCAATAATTTCCCATTTAAGTTTGTGCAAGCCATTATCGTTAATACCTTTTAAACTGATGTTATGAATCGGTAAAGGACCTCTATAGCCGGATAATGTGTATGAGCCAATGCTACCATAACTTGTAGTATTGTTGTTAGCAGCACCTGCAACTTGAATGTAATAATCTCCGGTATTTAATGATGTATCAATATTTACATTCATAGCATCTAAGGGATTGTAAGTAGCAATTAAAACTTTAGCGCTGTTATACATCATTAATTTTACATCTAAATCTGCCCCGTCGTTTAACGTACCAACGCTGAAAGGAGTAACACTGATATGCATAAAACCTGCCTGTGCAATAGTAAATTTAAAGGCATCGATATCAGAACCGGTTGTTATAATACCCTGTAAATTAAAACCGTCAGGATTGATTATTTTGGTTTTAATGCCAAGGGTATCACTATAGTCATCACCCCGGTACCCAAATCCATTTTGTGTGGTTATTATTGTAAGATTATCCTGATCGTTTGAACATCCGGAAGGGGTTGGTCCGTTGTCCCATCCTGTCATATTACTATAATAACTATTGCCCATAACCGGCGCCCAAGATGTTTGTCCGGAACCTGTACCCGGACGGTATGTTTGTGTTAAATTACATGCACTGTCATATTTTGACTGGTGCGAAAGGCCAAGTGTATGTCCACTTTCGTGTGTGCAACATTCTGAAACATATTTTGCAGCATTAGCAAGCCTGTCAGAAAATACAAACCCAGGTGTATCGTCACCCCAAGTAAAAGAGCCTACATATGATATCCCGCCAACTCCCTGGTACCATGCACTAGTGGGTGTTACTATTATTCTTATTCTTTTTGTAACCGGAGCCATTAAAAATTGTGTGGAATCAGTTGTTACGTTTACATTAAAAGGTCTGTAATCTTCACTAACCCTATTATAGATTTCAGTTATTACAGTTGGACTTAAACCTGACGGCTGGCAGATAAAACGGCTGCCGCTTTGCCAGCCACTTGATTGAACTGTTTGTCCGTCAAAATCTAAAAAAATAGTTGGTTTTGGAGAAGTTATCGTGCCTGGATTACTGCTGAGATTAGGAATCTGGCAGAAAGCATTGAGGGATGTAAACATCAGCGCAATAAAGCACAGCTTTTGTGTAAGGTTTTTCATTGTGTAAGGTTTTTATCAGAGATATGTGAGATCGGATATTGGGACGATCGTCAGTATCTTTTTAGCAATTATAATTTACAGGGATCTAAAATTTTTAGGGTTTCAAATTTCTGTAAAGAATAAGCTCCGTTATTATTTTTTATTTCATATCCATCTGCAGCATTGCTGTTTATAATTCGACCTGTATAAGAAATATTATTATTTTCATTGATGAGTGTGATTTGAAGTATAGAGGTTGCGTTTTCATTTGAACGAACCATTACAGTATGTAAATTATTATACTTGCTAAAATTGCTTATGACTTTTCCATTAAATGTAAAATCGGCAGAAAGTTGTAAAGAAATTTCTTTGCCTTCTGTAGCATCTAAAGCATTTGCGAAAATACTTTTGTCGATATTGATTGATTGTGGACGGGATGAATACAATTGAGGTCTTCTATCATTCATCTGTGCGAAGCTTGCTAATGAGGAAACAGATAATAATACTGCAAGCAAAGTTTTGCTGTATTTTTTCATTTGTGGGTTTTTTATTGATATTGGGATAAATTCTATATCATAAACGCCACATCGAATATTTTATTATTTAAAATCTGATTTTTTTTAATACTGGTTTGTAGATAACAAAACAAGCGTACATGCCTCCATCGTTTTAATTCCTTTCGCTGCAGCAAGGCTTTCCAACTCATCATTTTCTGTACCCGGGTTAAAAATGATTCGTTTTGGGTTTAATGAAAGTATATAATCGTAATAAGGCTTTTGGTTTTCAGGATTTAGATATAGTGTAACGGTATCAACGTCGTTTAAAAATGGGTTTTCTTTTATTATGTTAATGTTGTTTATTATTCCTTCTTTATTGCCGATGGCAGTAACAGGGTGATTGTGTGCTACCAGCTTTTTTACTGCCTTATTGCTGTAGCGTTCTTCATTTTGCGATGCACCTAGTACAACTGTTTTTTTTTGCATAATATTTAATTTAAAAATCTTGATTGTAAAGCAGGCGTTGGTATCATACAGCTTTCCTTTTTACCAAACCATTTATACCTGTTTTTAGCAATAAAATTATATACGGCATTCCTTATAAATGCCGGTACAATTATAAAGCCATAAAGTAATTTAACCGGACCGTTTAAGTTTTTTGCAACATTAAGTGCAGCCGTTGATTTTAAATAGACTTTCTTATCTTTAATTAGCACAAAAGAATTAAACCCTTCCTGTGGTAAATTATACTCTTGTAATAATGCCTGCCCGGGTGGTGATTGTAATGCCGCAAACTTAAATTTATTTTCAGTATCATGTTTTATTACAAACTGAACCGAATTGTTGCAAAGATTGCAAACGCCGTCAAACAATATGATTGCTGGATTTGGCATTTTAGTTAAATATTTTTAAAACCCCACTTATAAATTTGTTCTCTTCTGCTTTTACCATTAAGTCTAACAAGGTATCAGCATGACTACCCAATTTTTTTATGTCACTTACTACAGTCAAAAATTCTTTGGCGTCTTTTTCTTTTTTATCATCTATGTTTCCTAACTGGCTCAACAGTTTTAGCATAGGATCAAGTTCTCTTTTTTTTCGTTCTTTTATGATTTGTGTAGCTACTTTCCAGATGTTTTTATCTGCAATGAAATATTCTTTTCTTTCTCCTGAAACAATTACTCTTTCTACCAATCCCCAGCCTATCAAATCCCTTATGTTCATATTTACATTGCCCCGGCTGATGCTCAATTGCTCCATAACATCATCTTGTGTAATAGGAGCCGTACTTATAAGCAACAATGCATGAATTTGCGCCATGGTACGGTTAATGCCCCATTGGGTTCCAAATGCCCCCCAGCTGTTTATAAATTGTTGTTTCGCATCTTCCAGTTTCATACAATAAACATAAGATTTATTATTGAACTTTCAGTAAATAATGAAAATTAAATATCTTTTACAAAAAAGGCCTTCTCACAGGAGAAAGGCTTTTTTTATAATTTAAGAATTTATCTAAACCAACATCATCACCGGATTTTCTATAAACTTTTTTAA
>JANXTG010000083.1 GCA_025352525.1 Ferruginibacter sp. | reverse complement strand
AAAAGACCCGTAAGTAACAGATCTACCACTTGCTCCTGCCCTACTATTACTTTGGCAATTTCTGTTCTTATATCCTGTAACTTTCTGTTTAATTCAGTAACAGGGCTACTTTCCTGAAAAAAATTATCTTCCATTATTATTAATTTTAAAAAACTTTTCGGTTAACCCATTCAGTTTAAGTAACTGCGCATCAGTTACCTTTTCACTTTTTTGTATTGCTTTTATAACATCTACCAATTCATTTATTACTTCCGGTTCAACGGCACTTTTTCTACCTAATATATCTACATAATTTACATCGTTTACATTGTTGCTGATAAATAATTTTGTGCGTATGTATTCATTTAAATAAGTAATTATTTTTTCAGCAATTATTTTGTTGTCTTTTTTGCTGAAGTATAAACCGGCAATAGCTTCAGCAAATGCAATGCTTGTGTTTTCTGTTCTTTTAAGAACAGGTACAATACGTTGCCTGCGTTTGCTGTTAAAAAACATATACAACAATAGTAAACCCAAAGCTATAAAAAATGCTTTGGCCAATGGTGGGTACTTCATTAAGGTATCCAGGGTTGAATTACTACTATTGTTGTTAGGTGAAAAATTTTTATTACTGTAATAATTATCCCAATAAATATTTGCAGGCATTTCCGGCATCATCTGCAAAATTTCCTGCAGGTATAAATAATTATTTTGAGTCAGTAAAAAATAATTACTTAAAGCCCTTGGCTCACTGTGAAAATATATTCTTCCTTTACCCCACATAAATACAAAAAAATTTGCCTTGCCCTCTTCATTGTAACCAATAATTCTTGCATAAGAACCATTAATTTCTGAGAAATAATTTTTAAATGGGAGATAATAATAACTGTATTTCTCATTATATAATGAAAGGTTGTCTGTAAAACGAACTGATGTATTTTTTAACGAGGCTATATTATTTTCAGAATAAAATGAAGACTTGTTTTGTTTACAAAATAATTTATTCAGCAATATTGTATCGTAGTACGCTGCAGAAATAAATGCTGTATTTCCTTTGTAAATAAATGCCATCAACGATTCAGCATCTCTGTCTGTAACATAATAATTTCTGCTTATGTTGATGTATAAAGATGCTGTATCGTAATCCCAGCCGTAATTATCTGCGAATGATTTTTTATTTATTTCTAAATTATTATTTGCAAATTTTTTCTTTAGAATATTATATGCCACAGAAGTTCCAAACGGTCTCGGATCCCTGTAAGAAAAACTTTCTCTGAGATCAGGCTTATTTTTATTTGGCGACTGGCATGCATTTAAACAAATTAAAACGACCAAACAGATAATATTTATAAAGTTTTTTATCAACCTATATTTTATTTAAAAAATTGTTGAATTTATTTTCTAAAGCATCAAAAACATCTTTTTCAATTTTTATATTACCATACCATACATACTCATAATAAAGTGCAAGAGAAGCAAAATCATTTTTCCAGACAACCGGTAATTCAGTTGTATAAACACTATTGGTTTTATCAACAGCGTATTTTATTATTTCCTTTTCATTGAGTTTTTGCAAGGTTTTTAAAAATAAAAAGCGCATTGCAAATCGCCAGTTCCCATTATTATACGCTTTCCTTAAAAGCTCATCATAATCATTAATTAAACTTGTATCTTCTTCTTCAGAGAGCAAATTTATTCCGGGTTTTATTGAGCGTTTGCCGAAAACGCCTTCACTTAAAAAAAATCTGTAAATAATAAACAATATAAGAACAGCTGCAATAACCCACATTGTTACCTTTAAAATTAGGGAGTTAAATAATCTGCTTAAAAAAGAACTACCATTATTTTGACTTATTACAATTTTTGATTGACTGCTGTCTTCCTTTTTTTTTGCTAATAAAAAGCTGTCAATATTTGTTGTCCAACTATATTCCTTTTTTAATTTAATGACAGAAATTGTATCCCGTTGCAAAGAAAAATTATTAAAGTTTATAGTTGTATCGCCAAGTACATCTTTTGCAAAACCACTTACAGCATCGGCTTTGTTATTATTATTTGTAGCAATCGAACTGTCTATTGTTGCAGGGGGAGCACTGTTATTTTGGGCATTTACACAAAATATTATTGTTAAGAAAAAAATTAAAAGAAATGTTTTATGCATCGTTGTATTGCAGCCGAGAAACGATACCGTCTTTTTTAATAAAAAATCCTTTTCTATGTAACAATATAGGCCATGCAATAAAATACCAGGTAATTAGTAAAAATGATAAGCTTAAAATTAAAACGCTCATCCACGAAGGCATTCCGCCGGGTGCTTTATTATATGTTTCACTCATTAAGTGCGTAATGTAACTTTCTAAAAATGCTGCCCCAATAAAAAAGGGAATTAAACAGATTAAAATTTTTGCTGCATCTTTTGCATTCTTTTTAAAAGACTCCATGCGGGTATAAGTCCCCGGAAAAAGAATTCCATTCGCTAAAATAAAACCTGCAGCACCGGCAATAATAATTGAAGAAATTTCAATAGTACCATGTATCCATATCACCAATATTGATTGCAGACCCAGCCCATTTGCAAAAAAGAAATATTGAAAACTGCCGAGCATAATTCCATTGCTCCATAACAAATAAAATGTAAGTAAACCGCCTGTAAACCCACTAAAGAAAGTGATGAATGCAACTTTAATATTATTGAAAGCAATTCTTACAAACATGTTAAACGGATCATCGTCTTTATAAACCCCAAAAGGATCTCCTTTGGCAATATTATCTTCCGTCATTCTTACATAATTATCACCCAAAATACCCCGGATAAATTCAGGATCTTGCCGGGATGCAAATACCCCTAGTACAACAAACAAAATAAAAATTAGTGTTGTAAATAAAAAAGTACGGTGATGCTTTTGTATAATTAGCGGGAGTTCATATTTCCAAAAAGCAAAAACCCGGGAATATTTTTCTTTCTTATTCCGATAGATATTTTGATACACAGCGGCTGCAAGTCCATTAATCCATTTTGTAGCTTTACTTTTTGGGTAAAAAGTTTTGGCGTAAGCAAGATCATCCATAAGTGTAATAAAACGTTCTGAGGCTTCATCGGGATCCATCGGATCTTCCTGTTGATAAGTTTTCCACTTTTCTGCATTCTTCTTTATAAACATTGCCTCCCTCATAAAAAATCCTGCTTATTAATAATCATTTTATTATTAATACAATTTCCTGCTTTTTTTATTCATAAAAAAATATCCTTTTATCAAGAATATGTCCTGTTGGCTGTAAATTGTGTTTCAATGCCAACTGTTCAAATAAATACTGCTTTTAACGTAGGTCTCGATTTTGAAGTAGCTCCTTTTCACAAAAGATTAGTAGCTTATTTTGTTGATTTTGCCTTGCTTACTATCTATCTTTTAAGTATGAAACATTTGTTGTACGAAGAGTTTAATCTTGATACCGAAAAAAGCACTGGCATTGATATATTAATAATTTCTTTACCCATGCTTTTCTATTCTTTGTTTACAGAGCTTTTGCTAAACGGGCAGACAATTGGAAAAAAAATAATGAAAATAAGGGT
>JANXTG010000049.1 GCA_025352525.1 Ferruginibacter sp. | reverse complement strand
ATAATCGGTTTTAATCTGTGCATCCCAGTGGCTTGGGTCGTGGCTCATAAGGATTTTAAAAGGATATTTTTCTGAACCGGCATGTGCAAGATCCATTCTGCCATGTTTGGGAAAGCGGGCTTTATTGCTCCAGTTTTCAATTCCCAACAATGCAATTTCGTGTTCATCTTTTTTAAGTACAACATGTTCATTCATTAAGAGCTTCCAGCCAATATCTGAATGAACTTTTTGCAAATTTATCAGGTTCTGTTCTTTACTAATTCCATTTATCGGCCATTGTACATAATCACCATAATCATGGTTACCCAACGTTGAGAATACGCCCATCGGCGCTTTAAGTTTACTAAAAACATCCATGTAATTTTCCATTTCTGTTGCCTTGTCATTTACAAGATCGCCGGTAAATAAAATAAGGTCAGCATTTTCTTTCATGATCATTTCCACACCATGCTCAACAGCTTTTTTATCCATAAAACTGCCGCTGTGTATGTCACTTATATGTACGATTCTTAAACCCTTAAAAGAAACAGGAAGATTATCAAATGAGAGTTTAACTCTTTTTATCTGGTATTTATATTGATTTGTAAACCCATATACCAGGCTACCAAAAAGCGTTGTGCCTGCCGCAATCCCCATCCAACTAAGAAAAGTGGATCGGGTAATACAATCTCCACTCATGGTATCAATTTCTGTATTGTTGAAAAATAATTTCCCTGTAAGCCATTGTATTCCCCGGCGTAAATCATCAACCAAAAAAAACACCAACCCAATTATTTTTGCCAAAAACAAACCTATAATCATCGCAAAAAGATATGTTCTAACTTTTTTGCCTAAAAAGTTTTGTTCAGTATACACAAAAAGTAAAAAACCAAGTACTGCTATAACAGTTATAGACCAGTAAATCGTATAAATAATTGTCTTGGTTTTGGGAGATAAATTTTGAGAAACATTTTTTACTGCCTGAAAAAAATATGTATCCAACAAAATCATCATTAATATAAAAACAATAACGCCAACAGGTGTGCGCATAAAAAATATTTAATTATTTAAAATAATAAAAATTCGTCTACTTGAGTATTTAGCGTTTTGATTGTTGTTTCATCACTTAAAATTCCATCCCCATTTAAAAGTGTATGTACTACACTTATCGGCAACCTGTTGTGATGAACATTAGCTTTAAGGTATAACAGTACGCCCGTTAAATGTTCCAGCCCTCTAAGATTGCCTGCACGCCCTGTGCTTATGCCGGTAAGTAATATTTTTTTGTTGGGCCATACATTCTTTACGTCACTATTATCAATCATTAATTTTAATACGCCAGGGAAAGAACCATTGTACTCGGGTAATACAATTATAATTTTTTCTGCATCGAGCAGGAAAGCTTTTTCCATTACTAAAAATAATTCATTCCTTTCATACACATTTACCTCATCCAGCCCCAGAATCTTACACTCTATATTTTTTTTAGATAAAATTGTTTTGTAAGCTTCAGCTACTTTTTTAGTGTTGCTATCTTTTCTGTTTGTACCTGCAATAATTGTGATCATCTCTTTTTTTTATATTTTATATTCTTCCTCAACAAAATGCTTGCCGATGCTCTTTAGTTTTCAACCTTGTAATCATCAAACTATTCAACTTTATTTTGCATAAAATTGTCGAAGTTTGCAAAAATATCCTGATAAGTTTAATTTAAATGGATTTTTTCCAAAACTCACAAATAAATAGCGGATAACGCAATGGCAAAAATTATAGGAATAGCAAACCAGAAAGGCGGCGTAGGCAAAACTACAACAGCAATTAATTTAGCTGCTAGTTTTGCAATACTGGAATTTAAAACTTTGCTTGTTGATGCAGATCCTCAAGCAAACAGTACTACGGGTTTAGGTTTTGACCTGCAAAATATAACAAAAAGCCTATACGATTGCATGGTAAACGAAGGCACTGCAAGTGATGTTATTTTAAAAACTGAAATGTCTCATCTAGATCTGATCCCTTCGCATATTGATTTGGTAGGTGCAGAAATTGAAATGATTAACTACCCAAACCGGGAAGGCATCTTAAAACAAACATTAGATTCTATTAGAGCTGACTACGATTTTATTGTCATTGACTGTTCTCCTTCACTAGGTTTAATAACAGTAAATGCCTTGGTAGCTGCTGACAGTGTAGTTGTACCTGTGCAGACAGAATTTTTTGCTTTGGAAGGGTTGGGCAAATTATTAAACACCGTAAAGATTGTACAAAACAGGTTAAATACTAATTTACAGATTGAAGGAATTTTAATGACGATGTATGATGGTAGGTTACGTTTGTGTAATCAGGTTGTGAGTGAAGTTCGTCGCCACTTTGAAGATATGGTTTTTAGCAGCATTATACACCGAAATACCAAATTGAGTGAAGCTCCCAGTTTTGGAAAACCGGCAATTTTGTATGATGCTGATAGTAAAGGGGCAGTTAATTATTTAAACCTTGCAAAAGAAATTTTGCAAAAGAATAATATGACAAAGATTGCAAATGAGGAGAAGGAAATTAGTTAACCTGCTGATTTCTTGCGATAAATCGCAGACTTCGGTTATATTATTTTAGTCGTGATATATAATTTATTTTCTGAATAAATAATATTTAAAACATCTTTTTAAATGAATTAGCAAATTTGCACAACAGCTAATTTGCACATTAATAAAACCATGAGTTTATCAAAAAAAAATGATGCATTGGGCAAAGGGATAAGAAGTCTTTTGCAGAATATTGACACAGATTTAAAAAATACTGCCGGGTCTTTAAAAATGGATATTGCAGAAAAAACGGTTGGTGTACAAAGAGTCTCTCTTGATTTAATAGAAGTAAATCCAAACCAGCCCCGCAAAGATTTTGATGAAACAGCATTGAGCGAATTAGCAGCTTCAATAAAACTGCATAACATTATTCAACCTCTTACAGTTTCTTTTATTGGCTCGGGTAAATACAGATTGATAGCTGGTGAAAGACGTTTTAGAGCATCAAAAATTGCAGGATTAAAAGATGTTCCTGTGTATGTAAGAGAAGCAAATGCTGACCAGTTACTTGAACTTGCGCTCTTAGAAAATTTGCAGAGAGAAAACCTTAATGCCATTGAAATAGCCCTTTCATACAAACGCTTAATGGATGATTTAGATTACACTCAGGAGAAGGTTGCAGAGCGCATGGGCAAAGAAAGAAGTACAGTAACCAATTATATACGTTTACTTAAATTACCACCAGATATTCAGGTTGCTGTTCGCAATGGCATTATCAGCATGGGGCATGCTAGAGCGCTTATTAATGTGGATGTGGTTGATAAGCAACTGTTTATTTTTTCTGAAATTAAAAACAAACAGTTATCAGTAAGGCAAACAGAGGATCTTGTTAGAAGAATGTATACCGGAGATAATGCTGTTAAAGCTTCTGTAAAACCTTTGTTATCTCCTGCATTTAAAAAAATTGAAGATAATTTAGCCTCAACATTTAGCACCAAAGTAAAACTGTTACATAGCAACAAAGGAAATGGCAGTATTACTTTTGACTATTATTCTTTAGAAGAATTAAATGGTCTGTTGGAAAAGCTAAATATTAATGTTAGTTGATGGAAGTAAAAAATATTGTTTTATTACTTATTATTTTTCTTTTACAAAATGATTTTGTGAATGCTCAGGAGAGACTTGTAGTGGATACATCAGGGAAAGTTATTTATTCAAAAAACGGTAAATTAATCAAAGATAGTTCTGCAAAAAAATACAACCCAGGCATTGCTATACGCCGCTCAGCAATATTACCGGGTTGGGGCCAGTATACGAATAAAAAATACTGGAAAATCCCCTTAGTATATGCAGGGATTGGTATACCGGTCTATTTGTTTACCAAAAACTTAAAACAATACAAAGAAGCTAAAAGTGCTTTTATTTTAGCAACAGACGGAGATCCCTCCAACGATAATCTTATAGTAGAACCTTATTACAGTGTAAGAATGCAGCCTGACAGAATAAGGGTTTTTAGAAATGCAGTAAGACAAAATGTAGATTATTCCGTTTTATTTTTTATAATTTTTTGGGGATTAAATGTTGCAGATGCAGCCGTAGATGCTAACCTTAAAACCTTTGATGTAAGCGATAATTTAAGTCTGAAACTTAAAGGTGGTTACAGCCCGCTTGCAAATACAAACGGTGTGAGTATTGTATTAAACATCAGCAAAAGATAATAGTTTTTTGCAACCCCACCTCTTCAATTTAATCAGCTCCAGCCAACATTCCATATCTTAGCCGCATGAAAATAGCACTAATTGGTTACGGCAAAATGGGTAAGGCAATAGAAGAAATTGCCCTAAGTAAAGGACATGAAATTATCTTAAAAATAAATGATGAAAACCTTGCTGATTTAAATACCACTAATCTTGAGCGATGTGATGTGGCCATAGAATTTACAAACCCTGAAAGTGCAATCGTAAATATGAAAAACTGCATAGGTGCGGGCGTTCCCGTAGTTTGCGGTTCAACAGGATGGGTAGCAAAACAAGCAGAAATAATAGAATATTGTAAAGATAAAAACGGCACACTTTTATACTCAAGCAACTTCAGCATTGGAGTAAATATTTTTTTTGAGTTAAATAAAAAACTTGCTGAATTAATGAGCCATCAAAAAGAATATACAGTATCAATTGAAGAGATACACCATACCCAAAAAAAAGATGCACCAAGCGGAACAGCCATCAGCCTTGCACAACAAATAATAAATGAAAGAGTGGATATAAATAGTTGGGTGCTTGATACAATGCCAGCATCTAACGAAATTAATATTACCAGTAAAAGAATTGATCCGGCGCCGGGAACGCATCATGTAAGATATTCTTCTACTGTTGATGACATTGAAATAATTCATACGGCGCACAGTAGAAAAGGTTTTGCAACCGGCGCTCTTACAGCAGCTGAATTTGTTTTCAGTAAAAAAGGGGTTTTTACAATGTCAGATGTTTTGAAAACATTATAATCCTAAAAAAATTTTCATATCAATAATTTTTTAATTTAGTCTAAGCATATATATCAATATATTTATACTGAAGAAGTTGTATGAATCAAAAAATTTGCCTTGCCATTGTAGATGACCATCAGATAGTTATTGATGGCTTAAAGTCTTTATTGCAGGGTCAACCAAACTTTACTGTAAATATAGAAAGCAATCATCCTGAAAAAATGGAGGAGCTTTTAATGTCTGCTAAAGTAGATATTTTAATTACAGATATTATGATGCCGATAATGAATGGAGCACAGCTCGCCAAAATGGTGAAAATAAATTTTCCACACATAAAAATTCTTGCCCTTTCGATGAGTGGACAAGGTGATTTAATAAATCAAATGATTGATGACAGCGATATTTCCGGTTATGTTTTAAAAAATATTGGTAAGCAGGAATTTATTACTGCGCTTGAAAAAATTGCAAATGGCGGTGTTTATTTCAGCGGAGAAGTTTTGGAAGAAATGATAAAGGATTCAGAAAGAAAGAAATCATCGGATGAGATTCACCTCACAATAAGAGAAATAGAAATTATCAGATTAATTGAAAAAGAATACTGCAATAAACAAATCGCTGAAAAACTTTTTATCAGTGAACGAACAGTAGAAACTCACCGTAAAAATATTTATAGAAAAACGCAGACTTCAGGCTTAATTAGTCTTATTAAATATGCTTATGAGAATAAGTTAATTGAAGTGAGGGCATAATTTTTTGCACCATGAATTAATAGTGCATTGCTGGTTTAAGTTTTGCCAATGTCAAAATTGTACTGTAACATTTAGTTAACGTTTTCTTTTTACATCCAGTAATTAAGATTTCTAAGAAAAAACTTCCCGCCTTTTATACCCAATTACGTTAAAAACATACAGCTTTTACACACTATATTTGCAACGCTAAAGGCTTCATGAGGGCTAAAAAACAAAAAATTCAAAGTACATAACATGGCTGCAAAAACAGACAATTTTCAATCGCCCGATTATTTTAACGTAGATGATTTATTAACAGAAGAACATAAATTGATAAGAGAGAGTGTTCGCAGTTATGTGAAGAAAGAAATTTCTCCCATCATTGAAGATTATGCACAGCGTGCAGAATTTCCAACACAAATTATTAAGCAATTGGGTGACCTTGGCTGCTTTGGCCCTACAGTTCCTGAGCAATACGGTGGCGGCGGACTTGATTATATTTCTTATGGCATAATGATGCAGGAATTAGAGCGTGGAGACAGTGGTGTACGCAGTACTGCAAGCGTTCAGGGAAGCCTTGTTATGTTTCCTATTTATCAGTATGGCAATGAAGCACAGCGCAACAAATATTTACCAAAACTTGCCAGTGGGGAATGGCTTGGTTGCTTTGGTTTAACAGAACCAAACCATGGTAGCGATCCTGCAGGAATGCTTACGAATTTTAAAGACAATGGTGATGAGACAGTTACACTAAACGGTGCAAAAATGTGGATCAGCAATGCGCCCTTTTCTGAAATAGCTGTTGTGTGGGCAAAAGATGATGCCGGAGATATTAGAGGTATTATAGTTGAGCGCCAAATGAAAGGTTTTAGTACGCCAACAACACACAACAAATGGAGCCTACGTGCAAGTGCAACCGGAGAACTTGTTTTTGATAATGTTATCGTACCCAAAGAAAATATTTTTCCGAACGTAAAAGGGTTGAAGGGTCCTTTGGGTTGCTTGACTAAAGCACGTTATGGTATTGCTTGGGGAGCAATTGGTGCCGCAATGGATTGCTACCACATTGCATTAGAATACAGCAAAGAAAGGGTTCAGTTTGGCAGACCAATTGGCGGCTTTCAATTACAGCAAAAAAAGCTTGCTGAAATGGTAACTGAAATAACAAAAGCTCAATTATTAAACTGGCGTTTAGGTACATTAATGAACGAAGGAAAAGTTACACCTGCGCAGGTTAGTATGGCAAAAAGAAATGCCTGCGAAGTTGCTACTAATATCTGCAGAGATGCTCGCCAAATGTTAGGCGGTATGGGTATTACAGGCGAATACCCAATTATGCGCCACATGATGAATTTAGAAAGTGTAATTACTTACGAAGGCACCCATGATATTCATTTGCTTATAACCGGTATGGATATTACTGGTTTAAACGCATTCAAATAATTTACCAAACTAAAACGCAGCTATGAACATCTTCGGTGGCAATTGTTATTTGTTGTTTTTTTCTTTTTGAGGAAAAGAAAAAAAATGACATTTCATCATTTTACCTTTTTTCATCTTTAATTATGGAGAAGAAGAATTCGTAAAATCTTTGAAATCTTTGAACGAATAATGTCAACATTAAATTACAAATTTTTATGAATATAAAGAACGTTTCAGTAATCGGTGCCGGACAAATGGGAAACGGCATCGCCCATGTATTTGCACAAGCCGGGTTTAAGGTAACCTTAATAGATGTCAGTGCTGTTCAATTAGAAAAAGCAATAGCAACAATTGGTAAAAACTTTGACAGACAAATTACTAAAGGCACAATAACTGAAGGAGATAAAAAAAGTGCACTTGATAATATCAATACGCAAACAGAATTATCTATTGGTGTAAAAGATGCAGAATTAGTTGTAGAAGCAGCAACAGAAAACATCGAACTAAAATTAAAAATATTTAGAGCAATAGATGAGTCAGCACCTGCAAATTGTATTTTAGCAAGCAACACCTCCTCAATATCAATTACCAAAATAGCTGCAGCTACAAAAAGACCTGAGTCAGTAATTGGTATGCACTTTATGAATCCGGTACCGGTAATGAAACTGGTAGAAATTATTAATGGCTATGCTACCACAAAAGAAGTAGCTGCCACGATTGTAGAGCTTAGCAAAGTTCTTGGAAAAACACCTTGTGTTGTAAATGATTACCCTGGATTTGTAGCCAACCGTATTTTAATGCCAATGATAAACGAGGCTATCACTACTTTATTTGAAGGAGTGGCAGGTGTTGAAGAAATAGATACAGTAATGAAACTCGGTATGGCGCATCCTATGGGGCCTTTACAACTTGCAGATTTTATCGGACTTGATACTTGCCTTTCTATATTAAAAGTATTGCAAGATGGTTTTGGCAATCCTAAGTATGCCCCCTCTCCCCTGCTTGTAAATATGGTTATGGCCGGCAGACTCGGTGCAAAAACAGGAGAAGGTTTTTATGCATACACAGCAGGTAGCAAAGATTTAATTGTTAGCAAAAGTTTCAGCAAATAAATATGAAAGAATATAAATTGTTCATGCTGTTGTTAGGTTGTAGACCTACAGGAAGGAACACAGAGCAACATGATATTTATTTTGGTATTGCTAAGTCTCTAAAAGATTTAATACCGGGTATAAAAACTTTCTGGAAATCATCAGGCAATATTCACATAGATGCATGGAGAATTGTAAACAATGTTGATGGTTACGAAATAAACATTATAGAAAAAACACCTAACGATAGAGAAGAAAACAAACTATTTTTTATTAACCTTGGAGGTTATAAAGAAAATGAATTTGAAGAATTTCATTACAAAATTTTAAGTGTTACCAAAAATAAAAGTGAAGCTATTGCCGCTGCTAAAAAAACTACATTCTTTAAACATACAGGGTTTGGTAAACTCGCTGTTTCACATATCGATGATAAATTCGGAGTTGATGTAGATGATATTTTTGAAATAAAAGACATTCTTACAGCAAGCGATAAAATGAATTTTTCTGTATCTATTGTTAAAAGTGAAACTAGTCTACCTGAAGATATTTTAAATATGGGCTATTACAAATTATCAAGTTTATAATTTGCAAATACTATTTTAAATTATTTAGAAGTGAGTTATTTTCAAATATGCAACTCACTGAATAACCTAATGGTTTATAATAATTACCCAATATTTCGGTGATATGTTTTTCAGCCATTTTAATGTACTCAGGATTCTGTTCAATATTTACAAGTGCTTGAGCATATAATTTTTTTTGAGCTTTTACCAGATCATCCATGGTTGCACTCATAAAAAGGCCCGTTTGGCTCATCGTTTCCATTTTATCCATTTTCAGTTGTAAACTCAATAATTTACAATGTGGTAACGTTATAACTACTGTGGAAGCTTTTGTATTTATGTTCAACTTTTGGTTGCTCATATCAACCCCAAATTTTGCTTCATATGGCAACGTAACAAGCAACGTATTTTCAGAAAAATAATTTTTAAACTTTTCCCATGTTCCATCATTGTCCTCTTTGTTGCTAACTTTTAATTTTACATTTCCCGTAACATCAAGAGCACCAAGCTCAGCGATCTGTTTGATCATTTCTACATTTTCAACCATAGAAATTTTTGTATTGGATGCACCATTCTTTTTACCTAAAAAATAAAATGAAAACGCAATTAATAAAACCAGCACTATTAAACCAGAATTCTTCATATTATTATTTTTTCTTTCTAAAGCAGATCCTATATCGTGCCTATTAAATCATGAAATTGCTACGTGGCGCATTTCTTTTAAACGGTGCAATACCTCATCTTTTTTATCAATGGGAATTGCTATTTTATAAATTGAAAACAAAGTATTTTCCTGAGATAATAATATACAACCTGACCGTTTAATTATTGTAATTATTTCATTTTGCAGGGTGTAATCAAATTCTAGGGTAGCCTTTATCATAATTGGTTTCCTCACAATAGGAACTACCTGCAATGTCATTGCTGCTGCAGATTTATAGGCATTTATCAAGCCGGGAACACCAAGCAACGAACCTCCAAAATATCTAACTACTACTACAAGCACATCAGTTAATTCCTTACTTTCTATCTGGCCTAAAATTGGTTTGCCTGCACTGCCTGATGGTTCGCCATCATCGGTAGATCTAAATTTATTTCCGTCTATTCCGATCTTATATGCAAAACAAAAATGCACGGCTTTGGGATGTTCCTTCTTTAATTTTTGAATGATTGGCTTAAAATCTTCTACTTTATCTAAAGGAAAAGAATAGCCAATAAAAGTACTTCCTCTATCCTTAAAAGATGCCTGCCCTTCCTGTACAATCGTATTATAATGAGTCATTATTCTTATTTAGAAAATAATCTATTCTGTCATTTAGAATGTTGTTAGATGATTCTAAATTTTGATTTTGCAATAAAGGCGCATTTACACCCTTGTTTAAAAATAAAACCGTGTTTGTTATTACTCGAGCCTCATCCCACAAACCGGCATCAATAAACATTTGAAGTGTTTTATTTCCACCTTCAATAATTACTGAGTTTATCTGCTTTTTGTGTAAACATTCTACAACGGCTTCAGTAGTCAATTGTTCATCATTAATTTTATAAAATTCAATGTTATTATTAAACTTGGACAGTTTTCTGTTTAAAATAATTGTGTTGGCATCCAAATTAAAAATATTTAAATTTCCTGCAAGTTTGTTTAATTCATCAATGATAATTCTTGTAGGATTTTTCCCTGGCCAGTTTCGTAAAGTTAAATATGGGTTGTCAGTTTTTACAGTGTTATAACCTACTAAGATCGCTGCTTCCTGAGAACGCCATTTATGAACCAACTGATCTGTGTAAGTATTGCTTATTTTGGTTTTTGCTAAATCTTCGCTGGCAATAAGACCATCATTACTTTGCGCCCATTTCAAAATTATATACGGACGTTTCTTATCATGAAAAGTAAAAAATCTTTTATTTAAATTTCTGCAATCTTGCTCTAAAATACCAATATCAACTTTTACTCCCGCCGCAATTAATCTACTTATACCTGCACCATTTACTTTTTCAAAACTATCATTACAACCAATTACAACATGCATAATTTGGTGTTTGATAATTAAATCTACACAAGGTGGCGTTTTTCCAAAGTGGTTACATGGCTCTAATGATACATAAAGGGTACATTCTTTTATAAATTGTCTGTCATATTCTTTTATACTGTTTATACAATTTACTTCTGCATGTGCTTCTCCAAATTTTTCATGATAGCCTTCTCCAATAATATTGTCTTTATATACAATTACTGCACCTACCATTGGATTAGGAGCTACATTACCCGCACCCAACGCTGCAAGTTCAATACATCGTCGCATGTATATTTCATGGTTTATCACTCAACAAAAATAAGCATGAAAAAATAAAGTATGTTTGCTTAGATGACTATCAAAGACCTATACCAAGAATATTTAATTGAACTAAAAGATTTATATCAAACCGGGGAAGCTGACGCAATATCAAAAATAATGTTTGAGCATTTTGCAAAAACTTCCCAATCAGACATGATCGTAAATGCAGAAAATGAAATTAATGATGACATTCAAATTTTGTTACAAAATGCTTTGGCACAATTAAAACAGCATGTACCTGTGCAATATATTACTGGGCAAGCGTGGTTTTATAATTTAAGTTTTGAGGTGGATAATGCTGTTTTAATACCAAGGCCTGAAACAGAAGAACTTGTTTTGGAAGCCATAAATTTTTTAAAAGAAAATACAGAAAAAAAAGTATTAGATATCGGGACAGGAAGTGGCTGTATACCAATCAGCATTAAAAAGAATGTTACAAAGGCAGATGTAACTTCTATTGATGTGAGCAAATCTGCATTAGATGTTGCAAAAAGGAACGCTGCATTAAATAGTGTTAAAATAGATTTTCTTAAGTTGAATTTTTTGGATGAAAATAATCATGCTGATCTACCTTCTTACAACTTAATAATTAGTAATCCTCCATACATTCCTGAAAAAGAAAAAGATATATTGGATAAAAATGTAACTGCATACGAGCCGCATCTTGCATTGTTTGTGCCTGATAATGATCATTTAATTTTTTACAGAAAAATAGTAATTTTTGCAGCAAATCATTTACAAATAAATGGAAGAATTCTACTTGAAATACACGAAGACTTTGCTGCTGAAACTGCTGCATTATTTTTAGCAGAAAAATACACTGTGGAAATTAAAAAGGATATGCAGGGAAAAGATAGAATGTTGATTATTTATCGCTGCCAGTAACAGTTGCAGATGTTGTTGCGCCAAGCTTTCTGGCAATACGCATAACCTTTACAATTTCTCCCCATTGAGATACAGAATCTGCATTTATCACTACTGCAGGCTTCACACTATCACCTTCATTTATGTATTTTCTAAGAACAGATTCCAACGAATCGATATTAATTTTCTTTGAACCTACAAACATATTTTTATTTTTATCAACACTTACAACTACACTTTGCTTTTGTTTGGTGTCACTCTTGGCTTTGGGCACGCTCATCTTTATCACATTAGGGTTGGCCAATGTTGATATCATTAAAAAAAACATCAATAAAATAAACAAAATATCATTCAATGGACCTGTATCCACTTCTGAATGTTCATCCCTTAATTTATTTCTTCTTAAACCCATAGAGTTAATTACGAATGATCAATTACGAATTACGAATGATTACTTACTAATTACAATTTGTAATCTTTTTATTTTTTGTCTCACATCTTTTGTCCTTTGTCTTATGTCTCACATATTTTGTCTTCTGTCTTTTGTCCAATGTCTACCTCGTTGGTTCTTGCAAAATATCTATAAACTCACTGCTGGCATTTTCCATTTTATTTGCCATTCTGTTTACTTGTGTATCTAAATAACTGTAACCTAAATAAGCAAGCATACCAATAATTAAACCGCTGGCAGATGTTATCAGTTTTATATACATCGCATCTGCAATCTGGCTGATGGATGGATTACTGATGGTAGCAAATTCTTTTAATAAAATAACAAGCCCTACGATTGTTCCAACAAAACCAAACAAGGGCGCTATACGTGCAATTACAGAAAGTATGGTAATATTTTTTTCCATTTTATATAACTCAAGTTTGCCAACATTTTCCATACTTTTTTCAATGGCATCAATAGGCTTACCTATCCGCTGTATCCCTTTATCAATCATTCTGCTTACCGGATTATCTTTATTTTTTGCAAGACTTCTTGCCGCCGAAACATTGCCACCTGTAATTTGGTCTCTTATAATACTCATAAAATTTTCATCCGCAACATTGGCTTTTTTTATCACCAATAATCTTTCAATAAAAACATATACCGCAAGTGCAAATAAAATTCCAAGCGGAATCATTATCGGTCCGCCTTTGCTCAACATACCAATAACAGATTCTGATTTTGCAGTAGAAGCAGCTACTGCCGCAGTACTGTCTACTTGTAAAAAAATATCAAACATATTTTGAAGAGTTGTTTAGATGTTGTCTTAGTAGTTATTAATCTTGTTGCAATTAAATGAAATTAAAATAGAAATGAGCAAAAGAAATTGTTAATCTGCAAAAAATAAAAATGCCCCGTTTATAAAACGGAGCACAATATTAGCGTTTATAAAAATTATTTATTATCCTGCAATTGTTGCATGGCCATTATCTGTCTCATTGTTTTTTCCATTCCATCGCTGCTTCCATCAAGAAAAATTACATTCCCTTTTCCATATTCAGCAAAGTTTTTAATCGCTTCTACCCACATGCTGAATAAAATTACATTTGTATCAAGGTTAGCCTGTTTCATTTCTGTTGCTGCCTGGCTCATTCCCTTTGCTACTTCTTCACGAAATAATGCTACGCCTTGTCCACGCAATTGTGCAGCCTGCCTTTCTGCCTCAGCAGCAATTTTAATGGCATTTCCTTCAGCCTCAGCAGCCTTAGTTTTTGTAATCAAAAGTGCCTGACCTTCATTTTCTGCAGCCGCTTTTAAATTATTACTCGCAACAACCTTGCTCATACTTGTAATGATTGCTTCATCAAAAGTAATGTCGTTTATCTGCAGATCCTGCAAATGATAACCCCAACTTTCCAAAGCAACATCAACCTGTTCTTTTACATTTTCAACAATATCTCTCCTTACATTTAAAACTTCTGCCTGTTTTTTGGTAGATACAAATGCACGAATACTTCCTTCCACCGTTCTTATCAAAGCCTGCATCAAATCTTTATCGCTAATAAATTTAAATGCTACTTTTTGAATTGTGTCCTCCTGCTCATTTTGTACAGAATACAACAACATCGATTTAAAATAAACATTTGCCTGGTCAATAGTTACTGCCTGAAATTCGAGTTCCACAGAACGGTTTTGAATACTTACCCTCTTAAAAATTTGATCAATAAAAGGAATTTTCCAGTTTAGCCCGGCACGTTTTATTCCTGCATATTTACCTAGCCGAGTTATTACCCCGATAGTACCCTGGTTAATGGTAAACAGCCCACTGGAAATAATGGCTAAGATTGGAATGAGCCACCAATAATCTCTTAATAAATCCATAATGCGTTAGTTTTATTTTACAGCAAGGTAGGTAATAAACATCAATGATGAGTTTGATTAAATACATCAAATAGTTATGGTATTTTTGAAAAAAATTAAAAATTTATTGATGAAAGTAGTAGGTTTTTCCTTTATAAAAGATGCAGTAAAAATGCAGTACCCAATCGTGGAAGCAATACAATCTATTTTACCATTGTGTGATGAAGTTATTGTAGCGGTTGGCGCTTCTACGGATGGCACAAGAGATCTTGTAGCAAACATTGATAAGAAGGTAAAGATTATAGACACTGAATGGGACTTTACATTAAGTGCAAATGGAAAAGTGCTGGCTTCAGAAACCGATAAAGCATTTAAACAAATACCTGCAGATGCTGACTGGTGTATATATATACAGGGCGATGAAGTTTTACATGAAGATGGATATGAAGAAATAAAAGAAGCCATGCATAAATTTAAAGATGATAAAAATGTTGATGGCCTTTTATTGAAATACCGTCATTTTTTTGGTTCATATAACTATGTTGGTGTAGAAGCCCATTGGTACAGAAATGAAGTAAGAATAATAAAAAACAATAAAAATATTTACTCTTATAGAGATGCGCAGGGCTTTAGAAAAAATGATAACAAAAAACTAAATGTAAAAAAAATAAATGCTCATATCCATCATTATGGATGGGTGCAAAGCCCGGAGGTAATGAAATCGAAACAAGACTATAAAAATAAAATTTATCACAACGGCGAGTACGATGAAAATAATTTAGTAGTGCCTGATGATTATGCTAACAGTCTGGTAAATGCGTTAAAAATTTATGATCACACACACCCGAAGGTTATGCAGTCACGTATTGACAATGTGCATTGGGTTTTTAATTACAACGAAACAAAAAATAAATTATCCTTAAAAGATCATTTTAAAAATATAACTGAAACTCTTTTTGGAATAAGGTTGTTTGATTACAGGAATTACAAGGTTGTATAAAAAATTATGAGCGTATCAACTTTGTGAAGTTTAATCTTACAACCCTTTAATTAATGCTGAATGGCTGCGGGATTGAAGTGAAAAGCCCACAATGCAGCGCAGCGAAATGAGGACTTGTAACGTAAAGCCCGGACAGCTGTTGACTAATGATTTTCAGCTCAGAGCCCCAAAAAATAAACTAACTTTTTTCCTCCCACACCATGCACAAATGCACAATTGTTTCCGCAGCTTTCATCATATCATTTACGCCAATCCATTCCTGTTTGCCATGTATGTTTTGCATACCGGTAAAAATATTAGGGCAGGGCAAACCCATATAACTTAAGCGACTACCATCTGTACCGCCACGAATATTTTCCTGTATAACCTCTAGCCCACTGCGTTTGATGGCTTCAGCAGCATTTGCTACAACCTCTGGATGTTGGTTTAAAATTTCTTTCATATTTCTGTACTGCTCAGTTTGTACATACTCCATTGTTACACCCGCATATTTTGCAACCACAGCTTCTGCAATTTTTTTTAACCTGTTGTGGTGGCTAAGCAAACCTTCTCTTGTATAATCTCTTACGATAAAACCAATGGTCGCTTTTTCTGCAATACCATTCACCGAAACGGGGTGCACAAAGCCCTCCCGCTTTTCTGTACTCTCAGGATTCCATTCATTTTTTGGCAATGCATCTAAAATTTCTCCGGCAATTTTTATAGCATTTTTTAATATGTTCTTTGCATAACCGGGGTGAGCAATTACGCCGTTAATTGTAATGGTAGCTCCATCTGCACTAAAAGATTCATCTTCCAAACTCCCCGCTTCTCCCCCATCTAAAGTGTAACCAAATTGTGCGCTTACTTTTTGCATATCTATTTTTGCAACACCTTTTCCAACCTCTTCATCAGGCGTAAAAACGATTTTTATGTCGCCATGTTTTACAGTTGGATTATCAATTAAATATTGCGCAGCCTGCATAATAATTGATACACCGGCTTTGTCATCGCCACCCAATAAAGTGTTGCCACTTGCTGTAATAATATCGCCGCCAATTTGTGTTTTTAGATAAAGCGATTTTACAACGCTTAAAATTTGTGAAGTATCATCAGGCAATGTAATATCAGTGCCATCATAATTTTTATGCAAAATTGGTTTCACATTTTTTCCGCTGCAATCCGGCGCTGTATCTACATGTGAGCAAAAACAAATTGAAGGAATATTAACTTTTTCACTGTTGCCCGGTATGGTAGCATATACATAACCAAACTCATCCAGCTCTACATTTAAAAGCCCCATAGTTTGTAATTCCGCCGATAATATTTTACTTAAATCTTTTTGTTTTTCAGTTGTAGGAAAACTGTTGCTTTCAGGATCGCTTTGCGTGTCAATTTGCACATACCGCATAAATCTTTCTACCAAAGCTTCTTTATTTATCTGTATCATTTACTAATTTTTATGAATGTAAATTAATTACTGCTGTCATCTTTTAAGAAATTATTTTGGGGCTATCAACGGATAACCCTTTACAAGCTTTTGTTCCGGCTGTTGGTAGTAGTGCCGCAGACTAGTTTTTGATATTAATACTTTTTATTTGCGGCAGCTACTACTGTCCATCCGGCAGCCATTCAGCCATTAATCTTCTTTCAACTTTTATTGATATTTTATTATTTATGTGTTGCGCACATATACATAGGATTCGCCCAAGGTTATGTAAGGTTGAAACTCTTAGTGATTCATTAAAAAAAATACCCACATTATAAAATGTGGGTATTTAACATCATAAAAATTATTTAGGTATTGGAAACCCTAATTGAGTCAGCTTTATCTTTCTTGAAGAGTTTACGTGGGTGAAATATTATTCATTGATCTCTAACAATTCAATGTCAAAAACCAAATCTTTTCCTGCTAAAAAATGATTGGCATCTAAAATAACTATATCATCTTTTACTTCTTTTACAACTACAGGGAAAGGTTGTCCCTGTTCATCACTAAGGGTAAGCTGTTGACCAATTTCCAGCTTCATATCTGCAGGCACATTCTCTTTTGGAAACTCAATAATAGCTGTCTCATCTGTTTCGCCGTAGCCGTCCTTTGCTACAATATTGATTGTTTTTTTATCGCCTACTTTCATACCCGGCAATGCAGCATCAAAACCCGCAATCATTTGCCCTGCACCAACAGTAAATTCTAATGGATCTTTACCGATAGACGAATCGAATTGCTCACCATTAGCCAGCTTACCTGTGTAATGCACTTTTACAACATTACCCTTTATAACTTCTACCATAATTGTATTTTTTAAATAATTATTTTATTAGGATGTAATTTAATTAATAACAAGATGCAGTCATTTAAAAATATATCTCAACTTTATAAGATGAAGCTACAATTATTTTGTATTGCCCTTTTAGGGATTATTAATATTAATGCAACCGCACAAAAGCAAAAAAATCAGATTATTGCAGGTGCTGATAGAATGGAAACTTATTTACCCCTGCTTAAAGGAAAGAAAGTTGCTGTATTTGCCAACCAAACAAGTACAGTCGCAGGCATACACTTAGTAGATACATTAGTAAAACGAGGAATAAATGTGGTAAAAATATTTGGACCCGAACATGGTTTTAGAGGAACTGCAGATGCAGGAGAACATGTAGTTGATGGACTAGATAAAAAATCTGGATTGCCTGTAATCAGTTTGTATGGCGGCCACAAAAAACCGACAGAAGATGATTTTAAAAATGTTGATGTAGTCATATTTGATATCCAGGATGTAGGTGTTCGTTTTTACACATTTATATCATCTTTAGAATATGTACTGGAGGCTTGTCTGGAAAATAAAAAATCGCTTTTAATTTTAGATAGGCCAAATCCCAACGGTTTTTACATTGATGGTCCAGTTCTAAAACCAGCCTTTAAAAGTTTTATAGGAATGCAGGCAATTCCTATTGTGTATGGAATGACAATGGGCGAATATGCTTTAATGCTTGCAGGGCAAAACTTATTATCTGACAAGGCAAATAAAAATTATAGTTATAGAAAAAGCATTGAAAATACCGGTGATATTTTTTTAGTAAAAGTAATTCCGTGTAAAAATTATGATCATAACAGCAAATATCAATTGCCTGTAAACCCATCTCCTAACCTGAGAGAAATGCAATCAATTTATTTGTACCCGAGCATTTGTTTTTTTGAAGGTACGGTCTTAAGTGAGGGCAGAGGAACAGAAAAACCTTTTCAGATTTATGGACACCCTTCCTATCCAAAAAATTTATTTTCGTTTACACCAAAGTCCAATGAAGGAGCTAAAAGCAGCAAATGTTTTAACCTGCTCTGTTACGGCTGGAATTTATCAGGAACTGTTGATGAAACTTTAAAAAAAGTAAATAACCGTATTCAGTTAAAATATTTAATAGAAGCATATAAATTATTCCCGGGCAAAGACAGCTTTTTCCTTGCAAATAAGTTCTTTAATAAACTTGCAGGAAATGATATTCTAATAAGCCAGATAAAAAAAGGAACTCCTGAAAAAGAAATCAGAAAAAGCTGGGAAAAAGATTTGATTAAATTTAAAGCAACGAGAAAAAAATATTTGTTATATAAAGATTTTGAATAAATAGATTCTGATTTTATAAAATTTCCCACATAAAATTTCGGAGCTACCTTTATGGTTATGATTGATAGTTTTAAAAAACTCCGTATCGTTTTTATGGGTACGCCTGAATTTGCAGTGGCAAGTTTAGATGCATTAGTAAATGCAGGCTGCAATATTGTAGGAATTATAACAGCTCCTGATAAGCAGGCGGGCAGAGGTTTACAGCTTCAACAAAGTGCAGTCAAAAAATACGCAGTCAAAAATAACTTACATACCCTTCAACCTGAAAAATTAAAAAACCCTGCATTTATTGAAGCGTTGAAAGAATTAAAAGCAGATGTGCAAGCAGTCGTTGCATTCAGAATGCTGCCTGAGATTGTCTGGAATATGCCACCACTCGGAACAATAAATGTGCATGGTTCTTTACTGCCCCAATATAGAGGTGCGGCGCCAATAAACTGGGCAGTAATAAACGGAGAAAAATATACCGGAGTTACAACTTTTAAATTACAACAGGAAATTGATACCGGTAACATTTTGCTGTTAGAAAAAATAGCCATTGAAGAGAATGACAATGCCGGAACTGTGCACGATAAATTAAAAGAAGTGGGTGCAGCATTATTGGTGAAAACAATTAGGTTGCTAGCCGATGGTCAATTAAAGGAAATTCCACAACAAAATATTGTTGGCGAAATTAAACATGCACCAAAATTATTTACTGAAACAGGTAATATTGACTGGAATAAAAATGTAGAAGAAATTTATAATCTTATACGTGGTTTATCGCCCTACCCTGGTGCGTGTACAAAACTTCATAATAAAAGTCTGAAAATATTTGCAGTAGAAAAGTTGTTAGAGAAGCCTGAAATTACAGCAGGGACAATAAAAACAGACGAAAAAAACTTCCTTCAATTTGCGGCCACAGATGGGTTCATTAATGTTAACTTATTACAATTGGAAGGAAAGAAAAAAATGGAAATAAAGGAGTTTTTAAGAGGATATAGATTTCCGAAACATTAATCTAAACACTTGATCAATAATTTATCTTACAATTAAAGTTTGGGCTGTTATCCGCTCCCAAAGCCTCGGCAGCAGCACTGCTTATCCTTACATTTAATTCGCTATTTAGTTTTAAATCAGGCATAACATCAAGCACTTTTGCATATACAAATTTTCCATTTGCAGGATTTGTAATTTTTACAATACTGTTTTGTTCGGCAGTATTGTGCAGGCAATAATATTTTCCATCTTCCCAACCACTTGTACTTTTAAAAATACCTGCTGTACCACTTTCGCTTTTACCTGTGTTACTAAACCCGATTTTAAAAAACCCTTCTTTATTTTTTAAAATTGATTTTTCAGGGACTACATCTGTGATTGTAGTTTTATCAAAAACATTATCCTTCTTTTCCATCACTACCATCATATCTTTTTCTGCCGGCTTGGTAATAGGTTCTATAAGTTTTACGATTCTTTGTTTATCAGCAACCTTTTCCTTAACTGCAACCTGTGCAACATCAGCATTTGGTATTTTGGTTCCTTGCTGAGCAAATGCGGAAAGATCTTTTTTAACCTTTAAATATCCTACAATTAAATTTTGTCCTTTAGTAATATCGTCTGAATTTAAATTATTCCATTTTTTTAATGACGCAGCTGAAACCTTACCATATTTATTACTTACCTGAAAAAGCGTTTCATTAGTATCCACCTTATGTAATACAGGCACTGCAATTTCATCTACAGCAACATTATTAGTTTGAGTAAAATTCATTGACTTTAAAGGCACTTTTATTATCTGCCCAATACTTAATCCATTTTCCAGAGAAAGCTTATTAAACGGCGCAACATCCTTCGGGCTTATATTGTATAGCCTGCCAATGCTGTAAAAGTTTTCTTTAGGAGCAGCTGTATGATTCACATAAATATTAGCACCGGTACCTTCTATCATTATAGAATTTTGCTGAGCTCTCACAAAAAGAGGAATAGATAATAATATTAAAATGAACTTTTTCATAACTTATAAAATATTAATAATTCAAGAGGATTAGTTTTTAAGTAACATTACAAAGATGCAAAATTCATTGGACAAAATCGCTTTATTACTTGTTAAGAATTCGAAGTTGTCAAGGATAATAATTGACGAATTTACCCGCAAAACTTTTACAAATTCAATGCTTTTTCAATTGTAATTTGGCAAAGCACAATTTTATATGTCAGTTTTAATTTCAATTTTCTTTCTCCGAAGATAATCCTGTGGCTTCATTAAAGAAACATCGATAATTTTAATTTGATTTTACATTATGTTGCTAAATGCAAAATCATAAGCAGAAACTCTTTTTTTAAAATAAGTATATCATTTTTAATACCTGCAATTTTTATGTACATAGCAAAATGTAATATTTTCTGCAAGAATAATTATCCTTGTTTTAATTACTTTGTTACTTACAAGCAACCCTTTTAAAATATAATGGATTGTAATAATCTAAATTTTGCACTCGATGAAGCACAAAAATTCAATACATTCTAAGGTTTTGTACTTAGGTTTCTTTTAGCATTTCTTTTAAAACATAGAACTGAATTCCTGCACATAATATTTACTTCTATGAAAAAGTGAATCAGCAGTGAAAAAGTGTAGTTTATGTAAATAATACCTTTGTTATCCATCTTACATTTCAGTATTTAAATGATCAGCAGAGTAAAACTTTTTGGTCGAATTAATTCATATAGAGATTATTTGCTCGCCTGATTCTTGCAAGCCAATAAAATCTGTTTCATTAAACCCCTTAATATTTTATAAGAGATTTTAAAGTAAATGAAGAAGTAAACTTTTACCTTATAAAGTAATAACATTAAAAAAAATAATACTCGCTTTTGTTTTTGTAAGCCAAAATTATTTTTACTCTTCTGTTTTGTGCTCTGCCTTTTTCGGTTGCATTATCTGCAACAGGAAATGCTGATGCTCTTCCATAAGCAAAAATAATTTCATGTAGATCAGGTAATGACTTTAAAAAATAGTAACGAACAGCTTCTGCCCTTTGAGTTGATAATATTATATTTCGCTGCTGCGATCCTTTACTGTCGGTATGGCCCTCTACAGTTATGTTAACCACATTTTTTGTAGATAAATTTAAAATAAGACTATCTAATAATTTTTTAAAAATAGGTTTAACAATTGATTCATCCGTCTCAAAAAAAACTCCCGGAACTGTTATTGTATCTGTTACTACCTCATTATTATCTACAAGTACAAGTTCTGTATGTCTAAAATTTTGTGCATATAATTTGTCTAAATTTATTTTATAATCTGTACAAATGGGTTGTGGTATTACCGGTTGAAAAACGACATCATCAATAAAATAAAAAACATCTCCTCCTTTATTCATCCTTTGATAAGGCGAAAAATTAAACTTTTCTTTAGCCAGATTACCGATTAAACAGAATTTTTCGTCCCCGGTTGCTGTGTATATTTTTTCAACATAATTCCAGCCACTCAATTCATTTACAATGTCGTCCTTGGAAATATGAATAGATGCTTTTACAGAATCCTTAAAAAAATTTACAGAAGTAAATTCATTTTTTCTGAAATAAAAATCCATACCAAAAAAAGTATTGCCGGCAGTATTTACATAAAAAGAAAGTTTATAATCCTTTCCTTTTTGCAATGGGCAACAGAACATAGTATAAACAAACTGCCTTTTTTTTTGAGGATCGTAAATGTTTTCTATTGGCAATATCAGCAGATCTTTTCCACCAAAGGGTTTGGGAACTACACTTGGTGTAAAAAGCGGTGTGGCCGAGGGCTTGATATAAAACCAAGCTTCCGATGCACAATCCTGATGATATTCAGTACAGTTATTTAATTGCTCGAAATCTGCATTGGCAAAAAGATTTTGTGCCTTTATATTTAATCCTAAACAAAAAAATAAAAAAGCAGCTAATCCAAATTTTAATAAATGGGGCGTTTTAATAAAATTTATATTATTCAAAAGAAAATAATGACCTACTTGAAACATTTATAAAATTACAAACCAAAATGTTATGTAAAACCCAAATGAATTTTATGTTGCTTTTACTTCTGCACACAGATCCTGCAATACTTTTTTTGCATCTCCAAACAACATAGAAGTTTTTGGCTGATAAAAAAGTGCATTTTCAATTCCGGCATAGCCCGGCTTCATACTCCGTTTGTTTACAATCACGTTTTTTGCATCTTCTACTTCTAAAATAGGCATGCCGTAAATTGGTGATGTGGGATCATTTTTTGCAGCAGGATTTACTACATCGTTTGCACCTAAAATAAGGACCACATCGGTAGTTTTAAAATTACTGTTTGCATCTTCCATTTCTTCTAACTTTTCGTAGTCCACATCAGCTTCTGCTAAAAGCACATTCATGTGCCCAGGCATACGACCTGCTACGGGGTGTATTGCATAAGAAACCTCTACGCCTTTATCTGTAAGTATTTTTTCCAACTCATGACAGGTATGTTGAGCCTGCGCTACAGCTAAACCATAACCAGGTACAATTACTACTTTTTTTGCATAACTCATCAGCATAGCTGCATCGCTTGTAGATACTTCTTTATAACTGCCACCTTCTTGTGTAGAACCTCCTGCAGCATTGCTGCCACCCCAGTTTCCAATAATTACATTCAGTAAACTTCTGTTCATTGCTTTGCACATCAATACAGTAAGTAAAGTGCCGGCAGCACCAACCAAAATTCCACCCGTAAGCATAGCCTTATTGTTATATAAAAAACCGCCGCAGGCTGCAGCTACACCTGTTAAGGAGTTAAGCAAAGAAATTACAACAGGCATATCAGCACCGCCAATTGGCAGCACAAAAAATACTCCATATAAAATTGCCAGGCCGAATGTTATATAAAAAAATGTTGGTGCCATAGCCGGTTCTACAAGGTAAGTAAGCACTGCACCGACTAAAATAATAAAGAATAAAACGAGGTTAAAAATATGTTGTCCTTTAAAACTGATATCTTTTTGCTTACCACTCAATTTCAAATAAGCGATAATACTGCCGGCAAAAGAAATACTTCCTATAACCAATCCAAGAACGATTGCTATAAAATGCCCCAATGCTATTTCAGATCCGGCAATATGATTAAATTCAATTAAAGAAATAAGCATGGCACATGCACCGCCCATTCCATTAAACAGACTCACCATTTCCGGCATCTGTGTCATTTTTACTTTACGGGAACTTACAGCACCCAAAACTCCTCCGATGATTAATGCTGCAAACATCCACGGCAAATTTCCTAAGTGTTGCCCGTTGGATGCTTCATATAAAAATACAGTTCCAAAAATAGCAAAGCTCATTCCTCCTGCTGCTATAAGATTCCCTTTGCGTGCAGATTCCGGACGGGATAACATTTTCAACCCCATGATGAAGGTTACCGAAGCTATTAAGTAAATGATGTTGAGAATAGATGAAAACATTTTTTATTTGATAATTTTTTATGGATAAATGATAATGCCTTAAATCCAGGTCTTTATCTTTTAATTTATTGGTTGATGTAACGTTATAATTTTTGCCCACAGCGAATACATTATTGCTTTTTTTTCTTAAACATTTCCAGCATTCGATCTGTTACAACAAAACCACCCACCACATTTAATGTTCCTAAAACGACTGCTAAAAAACCAAGTATAAGTGCTAGATAATTATCAGCTGCTGCTTCGCCCATTACGATTAGTGCTCCAATAACTACTACACCGTGTATAGCATTTGCTCCACTCATTAAAGGAGTATGTAGTACACTCGGTACACGACCAATAACTTCTATACCTAAAAAAATCATTAAGATAACCATGTAGATTACCTGTTGATTTTCATTGAAAAAAGAAAAAATTTGTTGCATGATATTTTATAAATTAAATAAAAATATTTTTAAATATGATTTTTGATTTACACAGATAATAAAGACAATACTCTTTCGTTGGTAACTACACCGCCATGTGCAACACATGTTCCTTTTACCAAATCGTCTTCAAAATTTAAATTTATTGCTCCTTCTTTGTTTATGATAAGCTGCAAAAAATTTAAAATATTTTTTCCGTATAACTTGCTTGCGTCGCTTGGCATAGCAGCAGCAAGAGCAGAGTTTCCAACAATAGAAACCCCATTCACCACAACTGTTTCATCATTTTTGGTATAAGCAGTATTTCCCCCTGTGGATGCTGCAAGATCAATAATTATAGAACCGCTTTTCATCTTGTCAATCATTTCTGCAGTAATTAAAACCGGCGCAGATTTACCAGGTATTGCTGCTGTTGTAATAATGATATCGCTTTTGGCAACACTCTCTCCAATTCTTGCCTTTTGGCGATCCATAAATTCGGTCGATTGCTCAACTGCATAACCACCTGCACTCGCTGCATCAGCAGCTCCTTCTACTTCTACAAACTTTGCCCCAAGGCTCATAACTTCTTCTTTAACCTGTGGTCTCGTATCAAAAACTTCCACTATAGCACCCAACCTTTTTGCAGTTGCAATAGCCTGTAAACCTGCAACTCCAGCGCCTAATATCAACATTTTTGCCGGCGGAATACTTCCTGCTGCGGTCATAAACATTGGAAAATATTTTGGAAATAAATTGGCTGCCAACAATACTGCTTTGTAACCTGCAATATTGGCCTGGCTGCTAAGCACATCCATACTTTGTGCACGGGTGGTGCGTGGTAACATATCGATACTAAAAACGGTAAAATTTTTTTCGGCTAACAATTTTGTTTGCTGTGCGTTAAACAATGGCTGATAAAAACCAAAAAGAATTTTGCCCTTACATACTGCAATGTCCTCATTGCTAAGTGGGCTTATGGATAAAATAATATCTGCAGTTTCCAACACAACATTTCTTGAACCTATAGATGCTCCTGCATCTTCATATTGACTGTTAGATGCAAATGCATTTATACCTGCATTATTTTCAATCACTACATCAACC